>CAYVLA010000062.1:0-19291 GCA_964452145.1 Hadarchaeota archaeon (SeqCode) | reverse complement strand
GCTACGCCCAAGCCGGTCATGGCCGCGTCGGCCCGAGAACCTGGAGTCCAGAGCCTTCTTCAAAGAAACAGGATTTGTAGAGATCTCCCAACCCAGATTCGAGTACAAGCACGCCGGGAGGAAAGAGACGTGTTTACTGATCCACAAGCTTCCCGCCACGAGGAGATGAAAGCCCGGATCTGAAGGACGAACAGATCCGACATGTCCGCGGTGTCGGCTTGGCAGAGGGCGGGATCACACTGATCAGCAGGCACGACATGCTGGTAGGGTGTGGTAGGTTTGGAGGATTTGTCGAACCGTCTTGTGGAGCGAATGCGGACCGTGGCGAGGTCCTTGGCCGATTCACTGGTTATCAGGTTCGGGGACCGTATCGAGGGGATCATGGTCCAAGGATCCGTTGCCAGAGGCGATGTTCACGAATCATCTGACGTGGACATGGTCGTCTTCATCGCCGGCGGTGACCGGTTAGGATATGGGTCTGTTTGTGAAACCTTCAGGGATAGCGGCATCGGGGTTGACGTTGACTATGTGTCGCTGGATCGGGTTGCTGGAGAGCTTTCCACTCTTCTGGGTCCTGACTGGGAGATGACTTCTTCGGCTCTGGGCGATGCCTTGGTATTGTACGACAGGGACGGGCGGGTGGCGAAGGTAAAGAGGGAAAACCAGGGCTATCCTTTGGAGATGCGAATCCGGAACTTATCATACCTTCATGGCAAGATGCAGGATATGGGGGAGGCAGTCTACCATGCGTGGATAAGGGAGGAGTACAGAGATGCCTTGGTATACTCGAGGATGTTCGCAGAGAGGGTCTTGCAGATGATGTTTCCGCTGTTCGGTGTGAAGTTATCTGCCGAAAAGCATCTGTTGGATCATGGCTTTTCCTTGGTCTGTGACGAAGAATCTGCACGCCAGATCCGGAGCCTGCTGGAGTGTGTGGATGATGGCCAGGCGACCAAGCAGGGCATCGATGAGAAGCTCGGATCCATAGTGAAGATCAGCAATTGGGTGAAGGAGAAAGCGGCACAACAGGGGCTAGGAGAGGCGCTCCCGCCGGAACACACGAAGGTCACCAAGATAAGTGAGGCCTTGGAGGCTCATTTCAATGCCAGATAAGGTTTCCTTGCCTTTGGGTGCTCCGAAAGGCGCATCGGAGGAAGAGCGCAGGAACTGGTACAGGGAGAGGAACGATCTTCCCAGCCCAGTTGTCGTCATCACGCCCGTGGACGAAGAAGGAACCCCGAACGCCGCGGTCAAGACCAACGTCATGACGGTCAGCTCAATGAGAAGATACGCCTTCTGCTGCGGCCCAGACCACCACACCCACCAGAACATCATTGCGAGTGGGCAGTTCGTAATCAACATGCCCCGAGCGAACGTAGCAGAGAAGGTGCTCAGACTTGCGTTGGCTACAGCGAGAAGGGCTCCGGCAGGCTCAAACGAGATACAGGCAGCCGGGCTCACGCCCCTGCCCTCCGAGAAGGTCGATCCGCCGCGGATCAGGGAATGCGCGGCACACTACGAATGCCTGCTGGATTGGCACAAGGACGGAATGATCTTTGGCAAAGTCGTGGCCGTATCGGTTGACCCTTCGCTTCTGAGCGGCCCATCCTTGGGCTTGATGGTTGTCGGGATTGGGACGGCCGACTCGTATGGGATCGTTACCAGAGCTGAGCAATGGTAGCCGGCGGGATGCCATGAGCCAGTAGGATCGCATCCGTTCTTGAGAAGTCTGGGCGAGGCACTCCCTCCATCTTGACGGACATGACGGCTGGGGCATCCTATGGGTTTGGAGGCGTTGAGTACACCTCTTCGTAAAAGGCAGTTCCAGAGATCTCTATCGGCCTCCTCGACATCGAGAGGAGTCCTTTCTCCACAAGCACCTTTACCAGTTGTCTGGGGAGGCCTGCTCCCAGCTCTTCCTCGATGTCCCTTTGGGTCATCTCTCTTCCTTTGACAAGCCGTGCTATGTCCTCGCCATAAACCTGGGCAATCCTTTCGGTCGCCTTGTCCAGCATGTTGGTGAGTTGTTCGAATCTCGCTTCGAGTCCGAGCCCCGTTACTCCCAGACAATCCCTCAATCCTTGTCTTTCGGTGTCGGCCAGTCTCGCCAGGTTCTCCTCCGTCGGGGTGTAACTTGGAATCCGGATTCCTTCCAAGGCATAGAGAAGGCCCATCATCGAACCCGTTATGCAGGTCACACGTAGAGCCAGCGCGGGCTGATCGCCTTTGCAATAAGCCTTGTCAGCACGTTGCCAGTCCTCCCAGGTTTCCTCCAGTCTCTCTATTGTCTCTGCTAGCTTCGTACTCCTACTGAGGCAGGCTTGGGCAGCGTGCATCTTGAGTCGAGCGACATACCCATGTGGGTCGTGGAGGATTGTGGAGTCGCGCATGGCGCATATCACGGGATCGTCCCCATCCCCGAGAATCGACCTCTCGAGCTGGTTTCTCGTGACGAACTTGACAATGATGTCTTCGCCATCGATCCTTCTACACTCGATGCGTCTTCTCACCTTCTTGACCATCACCTGAAGATCGATGTCGGAGCCCTTCCAGATATTCCCTCTGTACACAGAGCCTATTAGCCACACTGCCAGAACACCGGGTCTGTCTGCCAGGTCGGAGGCCGCAGCCCTTGCGATCAAACGCATCCTCTCGAGGCGACCGCGATCTGCCGGTTCTCCCTCAGGGTCGTTATTGCCATTGCTAGGCTGGTCGGGCTGGGTCATCTCTCCTCCTTCCTGATCACCATGTGCAGTGTCGAACCTGTCAGTCTGAACCCCAGATTCTGGAAGATCCGGGTCATCGCCTGGTTGTCGTCTGCGGTGACCGTTCTGGCAGAGGTCAGCCCCATCTTCTGCATCCGTCTGAGTGCCTCTGCCACTAGGTGTGTCCCTATGCCTTTGTTCCTGTGTTCCTTGGATACAGCCACGTATGCAATGTACTCTGGATCCTCCGCTGAATGGACTAGAGCCATCCCGACGATATGCCGTTGTTCGATGGCCATGGTTGAAGCAGGGTTCCTCCACTCAGCTTCTAGGAAGCTGGGCAAGTCCATCTCCACCGATGTGTCGGAGAAGAAATCAGAGAAGTCTTTGTACAGCTGGGCTGGATCAGCATCGTACACACCTGTTAGCATAAGTCCAGACCCAAGTGGCCTTGTTGGTTCCGGTATCTCTTGGGTAAGGTCTTTCTCCCAGGAGGTTGTCGCGCCCAGGGTCCGTGCTCCCAGATGCTCCATGATCTTCAGGGCCGGCTTGTTGGTGTTTTGTATGCCCGGAGCCTTGATGGATACAAATCCTTCCCTGAACAGTTTCTGTGTCTGGGTCTTGAGCATGAGCTTGCCTATGCCTTGTGCACGGAACTCCTCCAAGATGCCAAAAGCCCGGATTGCCGCAACGCGCCTTGATCGCTTGGGCCCCGTGACCCGTGCAAGGCTGAAGCCGATGATCTTGCCGCTTCTTCCTTTGCCCAGGACGGCCTTGGCGCTGTATCTGAACGAGAAGCGCATGTCCTGAACAGGTTCGAGGAATCTCCTCCTGAAGCCCGCAATATCCAGGTCGCTGTGGGCTGGGAGGGCGGAGTAAGCCCTGTTGTAGGCGTCCAGGACTTCTCCAAGGTCGCGTTTCCTCAGGGAACATATCCTGACTCGGCTGGTAGCTGTCTGCTTCTTGCGGTGGGTCATGGATTGCCGCCTGCGATGGACCATAGGTTTCGGAGTGCTTGGAACGCTGCCTTGGCCAGGTTCTCGGTGGTTCGGGTGTCTCCTATCGTTTGACTGTAGATGTCGCCGATTCCTGCCAGTTCGAAGATCGGCTTGGTCCTGTCGGCAACAATCAGCCCCACACCTCTGGGGGCAGGCTTAAGATCCACGCGCACGCTTCCCGCCTTCCCAGAGGTCTTGAAAGGTATGGAGTGTGTGCCTCCGCACCGACATTCCCAGCTTCCACATCCCCTTCTAGCCATGACAAGATTGCCCTTTGCGTCGGTGAGGCCCTTCTGGATGGCTGCATAGCTTTCCCTGCCTTTCCCTATCCCGAAACCCACCAGACCATCCCGGTTTCCCACAACCACGCCCCACTTGAATGTGTATTTACGACCGGACCGGTCTCTTCGAGCCACTCTCTTAGGGCCAAGTCTGGACAGGGGAATGATCTCGGACTGCAGGTCGGGGACAAGGGCATCTATGATCTGGATCTCCCTGATGGTCTCTCCGGATAGGAAGATCTCCTGGATGGTGATCTTGTCTCCTCGGACGATTCTGCGTCCCAGCTCGGTTCTGGGCTTCCAGCCCTCGAGGTGCTCAAGACCAGATGCAGGAGCTGATGCAGAGAGTGAAACCGAGGAAAGCCTGTGCTTTCCTTCCTTCTGCCCCTGCTCATCTGACTCGTCTTCGTCTTCAACTCCGATGGCCGATTCGTCCTCGGTTCCCTCTTCTGCCTCTCCTTCCTCCTCTTGTTCTCGTTTTATCTCCTCCCCGCGGCTCTCCTCCAGACCTTCTTCCGAGTCCCTTCCCTCTTCCTCATTGGCTTGTTCCTCGGTCTCCTTCTCCTGGCTTCCGCCAGGACATGGCTCCCGGCACTCGTTGATGGCGGTTCCCGTGGCCTGGGTTCCCCTGGATCTCTTGGGCGTTGCCCCATCTTCTTTGTGGGCCTCGCTGGTCCTGCCTGGGTCGATTGGGCCACCCGAGCTGTCTCTGGAGACCAGCTTGTGCCCGGCGGCATTCAGTTGGGCCTGGCTTTCGCTAGACCTTGTGACCATTGGGATCTTTTCTCCAAGCGCTGCAGCAACAAACAGCAGTGAAATGGCTGCAGCAGCTGTCAGATCAGATGTAGAAGGTCAGATATAAAGCTTTTGCTTGTTCGGCGTCCTATATTATCTCTGATGTGCAATAGACGGCCCATTTAGCCTCTAATTGCCCCGAGGAGATACCGATAGCCGTCTTGCTCCCCCCGACCAGAGGTAGGAATAGGTCTGCGCTCTGGGGAATTCTTCCCGCAACACCATGCACTCCCACCTCCTTCCCCCGCCAGGGGGCGACAACAAGGAGGACGGTCTTCAAGATAAATATTGCGACCGACACGTATCTTGCCATCCGGGCTTGGCTCCTGGTTTGCCTGGCAGCCAAACGAGACCCAGCCTTCAAGACCGTTGAAGAAGGGCCAATCGGTGAATGCCTGCGACTGTCGCATCGGCTCGACGTGGAGAGAACATTCTCCCGTTGGTTGGGGTGAGATTACAGACGAGGCAGGGAGAGGACTTACAGCAGCAATCATGTCTCGGGATGTGGCGATCTGTTGGGAAGGCGGATGGTCAGCTCACAGACACGGTCTCCTAACGTGTATCTCTTATCGTATGCATGCACAGAATCCGGCAGGATGGTTTCGATGAGGCCGTCCTCATATCTGCCTATGGAGACACACAAAGCAGGTCCCCAGCCTTCGGTCCGTCTACCCCACCTGCAGTGCGTGACCTGCATAGTGATGCTGCCTGCGTCTTTTCTGACTATTCTGCTCTTGATGCCGAAGATCCTGTGCATCACCATCACTGCGTAGCCGCATCCCTCCAGATCTCTTTCCAGCCCCAAAGCCCCCAGTATCTCGTTTGCCTGTCTTTGCCCGATGCGATACATGACCTGGTCCAGCACCTGTGCTCCTTCAGATCCGTACCTTTCGCGCAGCGCCCTGTGGATGTCGATGTGTATCCTGCCTATGCTGGTGATCGACTTCCTCCACCTTGTCCGGCAAGGGATCAGATCAAAGTCGATAAACTTCTTGACTAGGAAACTCTTCAGGCCCACAAGACATCCCTCAGATTCCATACGACAACCACCGGACATAATGCTTTCGGAACCGCCCTCCTACGGCATCATGTGAGCTTGCCGGCGTCGTGGTTCGTTGGAGTTCCGTGGCCCAATGCAGTTGTCGATGGAAAGACGGATTAGCGAAGGGATCGACCACGCAACCAGATGGGATAGAGTCCGGGTCGGGGTTTGATTTCGAGTACCAACAGGCCTACGATCAAGGCAAACGTTTCCTCTGGGGCACCGATCCGGAGGAGTTCGTCAGGACTATCGCACAGAGAATACGGCAGATCGGAATGACTCCCCTAGTTCTCGATGCCGGATGTGGGGAGGGCAGGCACTGCGCATATCTTGCAGGCGCAGGATGCAGAGCCTTGGGCATGGATATCTCTCGTCTGGCGCTGAGCAGGGGCTTGGTCTTGAGAGAGGAGAGCAAGTCTGAGTACTGTCTGGTTCTTGGCAGCTGTGGTCATCCCCCTTTCAAGGAAGGGGTATTCGACTCGGTTGTTGATGTGTTCACCTTTGACTTTGTGCGAAGAAAGGGAGAGTACCTAGGCGAGGTCTTCCGGGTTCTCAGGCCGGGTGGGATCCTGTTCCTCAAAGGACACAGGAAAGAGACTGGAGCAGAGCCTCACTCAATCGATCAAGGCGTCCTGCTCCGAGACCTCAGGAATCTCGGCATGAGAATGCTGAGCCTGTGGGTCTCTCAAAGTGGCCGTTCTCTGGAACTAGAAGCTGCGAAATCAGCGCCCGCCCCAACACACACCTCGTGTGACGGATGAGGGTTGCCTACTTCTGGCATAAATGGCAGGGAAGTATCAAGATGCAGATGAAGTTGGTACTCGGGTGATGGTCAAGACAAGAAAAAGCCCTTCGTCGCAATGGAAGAGACAATTTGATATGGAGGAAAACGGGGTTGGGATATGCCTTTGCATCCTTTTTCGGTGTCCGTGTGGGGTGGGCCGCCTATATCATTGGTTTGAGGAGTTCCGCTACCTGATCGGGTCTGAGTATCCTGATCTGGTTGTCTTCGCAGAGAAGGTACGCTTCCGCTCCGGGTGCAAGCCTCGCCATGTTCCTGATTCTGGCTGGTATCACGATCCTGCCCCTGCTGTCGACAACAACCCTCTCGATCGTCGCCGGATGGGTGGGAGGAGTGGGAGTTTTCCCGGCAACCTTTATATTCGTTCTCAAAGACATATTATCACAGAATATGTATTTTGATGGAATATAAATGATTGGTGTTCGTGTTGAAGGAAGCAAGAGAGCTCGCAGATGAGTATGCCAGGGCCATGGAAACCACCAAGAGGGTGGAGGAAGAACTGGCAGGAGTGCTGATCAAGTACCTAGTGACCAACTCTTTCGAGCCCAAGAAGTGCACCGAGACCGCCATATCCGACTCCCTCGGGATCCCTAAGAGCATGATCAGAAGGGTCCTGTCCAGGCTCTCGGACGAGTTCCTGGTCAGAACCGAGGACTGGGGCACGGTGAAGCCTTATGAGGTGTTCTGCTTCGGATCGGCCCTTGACAAGGGTTATCTCTCCCTGGAAAAGGAAGAGTTGGCCCAGATGCTGGCAATCCGGGAGGAGGAGGGCACCCAGCTAGGCCTGACCAAGGGTGAACCATCCGTCTGGATGGAGAGAGATGGGAAACGCATCGTCAGGTTCCTTGGCCCCGGCCAGAGAAGGGTCTATCAGACTCTGATAGACAGGTTCTTCTGGTACCTGCCATCGACGGGATTCGAGAAGGCCTTCAACCAGGCCTTCCCGCCGGAGGTCCTCGACAGATTGGGGGAGCTGGCACCCGAGCAAGCCCTCCTGGACGATGTCTCGAGGCTGCCCAGATCATCGGAACCCCTGTGGTACGCAATGTACATACCGATGGATCAGGGAAGCCTGAACAAGGCGAGCCCCGAGGGTGTGAAGAAGGCTTCGCAGGCCAGCATATACGCCAGGTTCGCCTTCGTCCTATCCAGGCTGAGGGCGCTGGAGTCCCTCATAGTCGAGAAAGGCTGCTATGCTGAGGCCGAGAAGGAGCTCAGCAGGAAGAAGGGATGTCCCATCGACAGGGTGATGAACTCCAAAGGGGAACTTCAGGGAGAAGAGGCATTCCGCAAGGAGTATCTGTTCGCCACAACGTTGGCCTTAAGGCAAGGGGCCAAGTTCGCAACGAGGGTTGGAGCGATCGATGGAGCTGAGGTGAGAGAGGCCGAACAACTCTGCACGTCCCTAGAGCAGGCAATCTGCAAACCCAACCAACCCATCGAACCCACTCTGGGATCGACCCGCAAGCGTGAAAAGGGAGGAAAAAGCCAGGCACCCCGCTAGAGATCCCCCTAGCCAACTGCACACAGGATCGAGGGAGCCTACGCGTCAGTGACCTGCCATCCCCTCATCCATGTCCGCGTCCCGTTCGGCGTGCGATCTGGATCGGCGGAGACGCATTCACATCCGTCGCGAACATGGCGGGATGGCGCACGGGTCTTGAACATGCGGTGGACAGGAACCAGGAGAGAGGGTTCCTCGGCACCGATCGACGAACGTGCCATGGGGGCGCACGCTTCAGTAGGGCTGGGCCGGTCTGGGCGGTTCGGAAAACCACATCTCAAGGGCTCTCGCGGTTGCGAAGGCCAGGGCGCAGACCACAAGAGCTACCGCGTATCCAACGATGCCGAGGCTGATCACGACTCCGACCAGGCCGCTACAGAGGTAAGGAGACGGAGCGTAAGATCGAGGACTATCGAGTCAGATTCACTGACGTATCGGGACTTCGGAGGGCACTGCGGGATGCAGGGACCGGTCGATAGCGCCAAGGTCGAACCCACAGCCTTACACATCCCCGGGAGGGTCTTTCCAGGCCAACTTCAGCGGGACCTTGTCACGGCTACCTCCCTGTAGAGCCTTCTCTTCACAAGCAAGCTGTAGACCGCAAATCCGGATGCGAAGAGAGTCCCCATGACCGCCGACCATTCCGTGATGTACACCCAGAGAAGGGCTCTGTCCTTGAGCTTCATGGCGCTGTTCGAAATGGACGACATCCTCGCCAGCGCCTCCCCGATCGAATCCAGCGCCGCTTCAAAGTCCTGTATCCTGTAGTCCTGGAACGACTCTTCCTTCAGACGATCCACTTCAGCTATCCGGTCCTCAAGCACCCTTGTGTTCGCTCCGAACCTGTCGACGAACTCGAGCACGGAAAAGAGGAGGAGCCGTTCCTCGTTGTACCGCCAGTATCGCGTCCTGAGGTCGTGCATCATTATGACATCCTCGGGCAGGTTGCGGCCGGTGGAGTAGAGAAGGATGTTGAGGAAAACGTCGATGGCGTACTCGTTCTGGCTTAGGCCGTGGACTGACGACCACCACGTGGAATCGAGATCATCGGCCACGACCCAAAAGACACCGCCCCCCGACCCGACCCTCCAGGATACCAGCCAGTCACCCGATGCGCTCTTTGGCAGGGTGGGCGAAACCAGTCTGCCCCAGATGGTTGCACCCGATCTGGTGGTCAGGTAGGTGAAGGCTGAGGCTCCCTTGACCGCCTCTATTCCCAGAGGTACGAACATGGACAGCACCGGCGGATCGTCCTTGACCACCCTGATGCTGAAGGCCGATCCGTCCTGCTGCATCTTGTCGTTCAGCTCGACTGGGAGGATCGTCTCCAGCATCGAGTTCTTCCAGCCCGGGTAGTCCTTTGCGTTGGGGCTCGACAGGTCGCCGCCGGTAGTCAGGAAGCTGCCCAGTCCGTTCTCCATTCCGTACTTCATGTCCGCTATCTGGGTCGTTGAGAAGGGTTCGATGTATCCGTCAGGGAAAACGAAGAAATCGTAATCGTCCACAAGGGCATCCCTGTTCTTGGGGAAGTAGATCCTCACATACCGTCGCCAGGCCTGCTCCATCACATGCTGCCCGGCCACGGCTTGGCCGCTCATGATGTCTATGTCGGTTGGGATCAGAACGTAGTTCACCAGCGGATCGGCATCGAACCAGTATGGTATGGGGGACTCGCCCGGCAGGACCTGGCCTATGGCCAGAACGCTCAACCTCTCGATGCACACCGTGCAGGGGGACAGCATCGGAACCAGGCTGACAAGGATGACCGTGGCCATCGAGCGCGGGGAAGGAGTCATCTGATGCAGATGGGTCGCCGGGCCTTCGGTAAGTTGAGTCGCTCTCTTAAGGGTTTCATGGTTGGGTGTCATGGTTGGGTGAAATGGCCATCCGTTGGCAGGAATCACGCGTCTCCACCATCTGCGCCTTCCCCCGCTTGGAACTAGTCAATCTGAATCGGATTGAAGCCCAATGCTTATATGGTTGGAGACACTCCTCATTCTGCAATGGATCCGGCAGAGCATGTGGCTTTCAGGGCCGGGCGACTCTCACTGCACCCCCTAGCGCTGACGTTCGTAGTGCTCCAGCTCATCCCCGTGGTCGTTTCCCTCAACTACTACATACCCACGGAGTCTTACAAGCTATGCTGCTTCGATTCCGGGCAAGCTGACATCGCTTCTCCGTACATTGACCGGATCGGCGACCAGACGGATGTCATGCAGGTCAGCCACTCGGTTCTCATCTACTGCTTCCAGGATTCCCTACAGGATGTGAACGTCACGATACCCTTTCCTTTGAGAGGTTGGGCGCAACCGGTCGAGCCCACCGAGTGGACCGAACACCTCATGATCAGAACAGGTAGGGTTCAGGACATTGCCCTGCACCAATTCAGCAACCAGACCGTCTTGACCATCACATTCTCCGAGCCCATCCATGCCGGGCATGACCTGCAATTCGCGCTCGAATACTATGTCAGGGGGGCCGTATCACAATCAAGCCCGACCTTTTGGGACAGGCAGCTTGGGAGGGGAAGTAACTGGAGAGTCGCCTTCCGCCCGCCCTTTCAGCAGGCAACCACAAACGAGATCAACGTCGATCTTCTCGTGCCCGGTGGCTTTCTGATCAAGGGGTGGAGTCCCAGCTTCGGCCAGAGGATTCTGGATCGCCAGGGCAGCTCAATCGGGATGGGTTGGAGGGTGGTCAACCCGGGCGGTGAACGCCCGGAGTTCTGGGTGATCTTCGGAAAGGGGGGAGCTAGCAAGAACACCTTCTTCCTGCTGCTCGGAGCGGGGATGCTCTGCTTGGTCGTGATCATCGGTGTGGCGTTTCTGATCAGGAAACGCTACGGCCCTGGGCATCTGTAAGGCAAACCTTCTCACAGGGACGGCACATGTGGCGAGGTGGCTCGGTCGACCTGCGCCATCCATCCAGCGCAAGCTATTTGAGTCTCCTGCACCATTGCCATCCGTGCCCGGAGATTGGGGAACCGGCAACACATCCCCCCACGTGCGGGAGCTCGTCGTACCGGATGCGTTCGCCAGGGCTCAGGCCTACGTCATCGACAATCTGGTGCTTGCGGTGCCGTGTGTTCTGGAGTGGCTTCTCCTCAGGTTCTGCCTTGAGAAGGTTGACTACTTCGGGATGGACCTGCTCAGGCAGACCTTCGAGATGTTTGTGCCCGGGATCGTTCTTGGAGTTGGAGTATTTGTCATCGTCCTTCCTTTGATCATGTGTTTGAACCTCTTCATCCTAGAGATGATCATGTCCGGCAGAACACCGGGCAAGAAGCTCTCCGGCCTCAGGGTCGTTTCGCAGGATGGCGGAACGATCAGCGCCAGGCAGGCCTTCGTCCGCAACCTGCTGAGGCTCGTGGATATGCTGCCTGCTTACTACGTGCTCGGCCTGGCAACGATGGTAGGCGACAGGCTCAGGCGGAGGATCGGAGACAAGATGGCCAAAACCGTTGTGATCGTGGAAAGGCTTGACGTCCTGCCGTTCATGAAGGAACCTGTCAAGCGCATTCGAGGATGATTGGGGGAATAGACCCAAGCCGTCGCTTGGATTCCCTGCCTACCTCTTCTTCGCCCCTTCGCCGCTCCAGATTCTCGCACTCAGGACAGCTGCACAAATCGATATCCAGACGGCTGCCCGTCCCATCCATGCACAGGCTCCTTTGCTTCACGCGGTGCCTTCATAGTAGATCCATCTTCGTCCCCACCTTGAGAGGTCCAGTTCCCTCCAGCGGCTTCCATGTCGCTCAACCATCTAGCTCTGTCTGTACCCGAGACTGACCCCGTCGGATATGGCTTCATCTGCCTCTGGGTTTGGGGCTTCGGGCCCAGAAATGGTTCTACGCAGGAAACACACGCAGCTCGGGTGGAGTCATCAGCTATGCGGCCCGGTTGGGTTGTGGTGAACGAAAAAGCTTTCAGGATCCCTATCCTGCTCCCGGCTGTGGGCGGAGTCGGGGATTCCAGCTGCCAGGGAATCCTTCCTTTTTCGGCAGCTGAAGCTCTCACCGAGGGAATCAACCTCCTGTGGAGGCAGTTGGGGCTCATCGTTCCCTTCATCATTGCAGCTGCTCTCACCGATCTGCCACGCAGCATCCTTGCCCGGTTCCCGGGTGAGATGTCGCCTGAGTGGCGGGCGATGGCCTTCTTGCCTGCCGTGGTCTTCCTTTCCGGGTTGGCGTCGTTCCTCTTCCTGGCATGGGCGACCTGGCTAGTGATAGAACGCTACAGATCGGAGGGCATCATTCCCCGGGACGAATATCCTCCCAAGACCGGCGTGCCGGCGCGCCTGCCGGATTTCGTCTCAATGAAGAACCCGATGGTGCCGAGCTTGATAGGCCTTGGCATTGTCTTCTCAGCTCTTTCGGCGGCGCAGAGCATCCTTTCGGCAAGCCTGGGATTTGCGGGAGCCGGAGTGCTTGCGGTCTACGGCGTCCTGCCCGTCTTCTGGGTCATCAGCTTGATCCTGGCCTTCGCCATCTTCGGCGTCCTGCTGGGCCGACGATCCGCCAGAGGTGCGATGGGTCTCAGTCGAGACATCGTGTCACGCACGCTGCTCCAGACGGTGGGCTTGCTCATAGGAATCACGATCATCTCCTGGGTCGTGCGCTGGGTCTTAAGCTGGCTCGTTTATCCGCTGCTGTCGGTGGCCGTCGGATCACCCGGTCCCAACAGCGTCTTCTTCATGGCTGCTGCGATCGCGATGCTGCCTGCCGCAGGGATTTCGCGCGCCGTGGGGGCCAGCTGCCTCTGCTATGCGTTCTCGGCCGCCTTCGGGGGAATCAGCAAGGTTGCCGTCGCGGTGAGACATGGCAAGGCCCTTGAGAGCTGTCCTGGCGCCCCCAGGGTACCCGGCTGCGAGCCTTGCAGGGAACTGCAGGATTTTGGCGACAGATACTACTGCACACGGTTCGGAAAGGCCGTGAAGAAACCGCGATGATCCGGGCTACGGTATCTCCATGCCTTGGGTAAAGCCCTGTGGCATGTCGACCAAGCATGACCTGTTGCGGGTGGTACGCCACGGGGATCGTGGACGCCACGCTCCGATCAGTTTCCATTTCATCCATGACTACTGCGCGCCGCCTTCCGCCTTCGCCTTCCGCCTTCCGAAACCTATTAGACGCCTACCGGGATGTGGACGTCAGGCGGTAGGATGAACAGCAACGACCCGTCCCATCAGGGACTTGCTGTAGATGACTTGAAGGATGATACACAAGCCATACAGGCCATGCTCGACAGGGCGGGAAGGAGGGGCGGAGTCGTCGAGCTTCCACCAGGCCGAATGCTTGTGGACGGAAGCCTCAGAGTGCCCCCGGGCGTGACCCTTGGGGGATCGTCCCACTCACCTCTGTACATTGAACCGCTGATAGGAACGGTGATCTTGGCCAGAGGCGGGCGCGGGGATGAGGAGGCCCCCGCTCTCATTGAGCTGGGCGACTCGGCAGCGGTTCAGGGATTGACCGTCTATTACCCGGATCAAAGACCGGATGACATCCAACCCTATCCCTGGACGTTCCATCTCAGGGGAGGGGACAACACGGTCGAGAACGTGACCCTCATCAACAGCTACAACGGCATTCGCGTCGGCCCGGAGCCCAACGTGCGCCACCGTCTCCGCAGCATCAGTGGCTGTGTTCTAAGGAGAGGAATCATGGTTGACGCCACTACCGACATCGGGCGGATCGAGAACATCCAGTGGCACTCCCATTGGTGGTCGTCACCCCAGACAGGAGGGGACTGGGAGAAGGTCAAGAGCTTCATGATCGAGAACCTGGAGGCATTCGTCTTCGGGCGCACGGACTGGGAATACGTCAACAACACCTTCGTGTATCCCTGCCGCATCGGATACCGATTCATCCGGACCAACAACGGGGCGATGAACGGACAGCTATGCGGGATAGGGGCGGATGAGGCGAACCGCTGTCTGCTCGTCGAGAACATCCAGCCTATGGGTCTGCTGATCACTAACGGGCAGTTCGTGGCCTTCAAGGGGCACAACCCCATCTCGGTCTTCGTTGCCCCAACGTGCAGCGGCTCGGTCAGGCTGGTGAACTGTGCATTCTGGGGCCCGTCGATCCAGAACGTTGTCTTCCAGGGCTCAGGATTTCTGTCGCTGAACGACTGTTACCTGAGCAGCGGACTCAGGGATCATCCGGGAGATGCCCTGGTGGAGGCCAGCTCGGGACGGATCCAGATCCGTGGCTGCACCTTCGCGACGTGCGAGCCTTCAATCCATCTGAAACCGGGGGTGGTTCACGCCATCGTGACCGGAAACAACGGACCCCGACTACGAATAATCAACGAGATCGGCGAGCGGGCGATCATCTCCAACAACGAGCCGCCGCAAGCATGTTAGCTCCGTGACGAAGGCAGCGGCTGCTCAGGGACTGGGCCATCCCCGGCCGAGGGTCCAAGCAGGATGGGGTCCGGAGGGCTGACTTGCAGGATCCCTTGCGCCGCTTACCCTCGCGGAGCTGTGAGGACCCATATAAGGAAGCACCGCCTGAGGAATCAAGAGGAGCGGAAGGATTGATGGAAAAGAGGATGGTTCAAGCCGGCAGCGATGCAACGGTCTACAGGGACGTCTGGGGGGTTCCACACGTGTACGGCTTGGGGGAGGAGGAGGCCCTCTACGGCCAGGGATACGCGCAGGCCCAGGACAGGCTTGGCACCATCTACAAGGCCTACAGGAAGGCAAACGGCCGGATGTCCGAGGCCTTCGGGGAGGGATGGGTCGAGCATGACTACCGCCAGAGGCTGCTGGGCCACATGGACGAGTCCAGGAAGCGGTACGGTGAGATAAGCCGAAAGGCACGGCGGGGCATTGAGAGCTTCATCTCCGGCATCAGGGCCTTCGCAGACGAGAACCCAAAGCTCGTGCCCGATTGGTCGTGTGAGGTCCAGCCCTCCGGAATGGTGACGTTGGGCTGGTTCATCATATCGGGATGGCAGCTATCGGAGGCAGCAGGGAAGCTGGCAAGGATGCGAAAGGAGGACCGTACCTCCAACGAGTGGGCCGTGAGCAGAAGCCGATCCAGAGACGGCGTTGTGATGGCCTGCATCGATCCCCACGTTCGGTGGGAGGACGAATGGCTCTTCCATGAGGTCCATCTCCACGGCGGTGATCTGCACGTGTTCGGCTTCAGCCCCGTGGGCACCCCCTACGTCTCGCTGGGCCACAACCGATATCTTTCCTGGGCCATGACCACGGGCGGTCCGGATACCTCAGATGTCTACGAGGAGGAGCTGAACCCGGATGGCTCAAAGTACCTCTACGACGGCAAATGGGTCGACCTGCAGAAGGAAACCATCACCATCAACGTGAGAACCGGGGAAGGCCTGAAGCAGGCAGAGCGCGACATCATCCGGACCCATCACGGACCCGTGGCCATGATTTCCGGAGATCGAGCCTATGCCTTCAAGCTGTCACTGCTGAACCAGGTTCACCTTCTGGATCAGATCAGGAGCATGAACATCGCTCGGAACCTGGGCGAGTTCCTAGAGGCGCTCTCGATGCTCCAGCTGATGCCCCAGAATCTGATGTACGCCGACATCCAGGGCAACACGTACTACCAGAGATCGGGAAGGGTGCCGATACGCCCGAAGGGCTACGACTGGCAACGCCCCGTCCCCGGCAGCACGTCGAGGACCGAGTGGCTCGGCATACGCCCGATGCAGGATCTCGTCCAGATCCTCAATCCCCCCTCAGGATTCATGCAGAACTGCAACATCTCGCCCGGCAAGATGACCTTCAACAGCCCACTGACTGCCTCAAGATACCCCAGAGACCTGTACAACACCTCCTGGGACCGCACCAACCCGAGGAGCAGCCGGTTCCTCGAGATCATGAGGAAGAATCACAAAATCGGAGTCCAGAAAGGGCTTGACATCATGGTTGACACCACGCTCCACGGTACCGAGGAATTGAGAAGAAAGCTCTGGCTGGCCTACACACATCACAAGGCCAGCTATCCAAGCCTAGAGAAGGCCGTCCAGATCATACATGGCTGGGACTCAAGCACCGATGTGGAAAGCGTCGGCATGACGCTGTATACGCTCTGGCTCAGGGAACTACAATCAACGACGGATCGCGTCGGAGTCGGCAGAATCCGAAGATCAAAGGCCCTGAGGGATTCCGATAGACAGGCACTGCTTTCCGCCCTACACAAGGCGTGCGAGTACATGCTAGGCAGATTCGGATCCATCGAGGTGGCATGGGGCAGGGTCCACCGCGGAAGGCGAGGGGACCGAAGCTGGCCACTGGCAGGATGCGACGATACGCTCAGATCCATCGGCACGGACGAGCCAGACGACGAGGGGGTCTTCTACGCCAGCAGGGGCCAGTCCTGTCCCACCCTCGTTGTTTTCAAGTCGCCAATTGAGTCCTATAGTGCCGTGCCGTACGGCCAGAGCGAGGACCATCCCTCCCCACATTACACCGACCAGGGGGAGAAGCTCTTCGCCCAAAAGCGCCTGAAACCTACGTGGTTCTCGGAGGTCGGCCTCCTGCAGAACCTGGAATCAAGCATATCCCTTGTGATGCCATGAAGGCGGCGGCTTGCTCCTTACCCGACACAATGGGCAGGCCCGCTCTCAAACATGGCTACTCTCCCCTGAGTCAGAACCATTTGCGCACGTGTGCTGGCAGATTGCCGAACCAGCATGGTCTGTCGCACAGCTCTGAAGAAGGCAGGGATCAGGCGCTGAACTGTCTCAACATCAGGAGAACAAGGATGTGTGAACCGCGTATCTGGGGTCCTCGCCCTCAGTGACCCCGCAGACGCCGTTCCGCCTAGCCCCGGCCATCAAGGCCTTCCAGTTCAGACGGCAGGACAGTGGTATCCTGCAGGTTCTTTGAGCGCAGGAAATCCCTCAGCTTCGAATCGACCGTGAGGAATCGAAGCCCCAGATGAACTGAACTGCAATACAGGAGGCAGTCGATCAGGTCCCTGTGTCCCATGAGATAAACCCCGAGACCATCAGAGAACACCTCCGGGCCCTCTTGAACCATGTGATAGATTTCGCCTTTCAGCACGCTTCTCAGGCCAAGACTGAAAGCCTCGCTGTCTAGTTTCGCGGCCTTGTCCAGCCTTGCTGCTACCCAGCATGACTCCATGACCGCGAACCTGGAAATCCATATCTGGATCTTGGCGGAGCCAAGCCTCCGAAGCGCCTCTCCGACCAGTTCACCCGTATCGACCCCCATCGAAGGCAGAAGAAACGACGTATCAAGAAGAATGTCCGTCATATGCTCTCTGCTCCCGCAGGCTGATCGACTCGATCTCCTCGGGGAGGATTCTGGCGAACTTCTTCCCCTCGAGGGCAAGTCTCAGGGGGTTCGGCACCAGCTCCACCTTGAGTCTTCCATTCTCGGCGCTGAGTTGGACCCTGTCCCCCTCTCGAATCCCGAGCTCGTCGACGATGCTCTTCGGCAGGTACAGGGCATTCCTCTTGCCTACCTTGACTATCTCCATCGACATTTCAGATAGAGGCTCATTTTCAGACTTAATAAATTTTGCTGAAATAGACGAATTTACTGAATAATGATATTGATCTGATAACTGCGTTCTCGGTGTGTTGGGCTTTGGCTCCCCTTTGGGAAAACCTACTTCTATCCGACGATTCGTGAGGATGGATGGCGAAAAAGGATTTGCAGGATAGCCTGGGACCAAAAATCCAGAGGATGGGAACCGTCCTAAGAAGGGGGGCCGAAAGGGAGATCGGCGAGTATAGAAGGAGGTTCTCCTCCGCCGCGCGCCTGTATGACGGCATACTCTCAAACATGATTCTGGACTCCTTTTTCACGTCCACGGCCCATCAGACGGCAAGCGAGTTCTTCGGCACGGATGAGGTCCGTTTCGCTGCAGTGGATGGGACGAGCTACTCCAAGTCGCTCTTCGATCTAGTGATCTTCTTTGGAGGATCCTACGCATGCACCGGGACGATCCGCTTCACCCCCGAGAAGGTCCAGGTCGACTACGATGAGCGGCACATCGAGGATGCGAAAGGCCTTTGCAGCTGCGTGCCTATGTACGTCAACGAGGTCGCGGATCGCGACCAGACGATCTCCGGGGGCCACGACGCCAGCATAGCCTACGACAGGCTTCTGACCGATGTGGAGATCGTGACGAACTCCCAAGTCGCCAACGGGATCATGACCTTCTCCGAGTTCTTCCTTGCGTACAGACTGGCCAGTGATCCGGACAGTCGGATCCGCATCATCCTCATGGACCGGACCCTCTCTGGCGAGATCAGCTCCCTCATGTACGACACCTCTGACCGAAAGGTCTGGTCAAGAACCTGTTCAATCCTGGGGTACCCGATCAATGGCACCCCCATCGACGAGAACGAGCTCTTCTACTCTCGCCACAGGGTCCACAACGCCGATCTTGGGACCTTACCCCCCCGGGGTGACTATCTCCCCTACGCTCTGATCCACCACCTAGAGGAGGGCAACAGAGGCGACATTGACCAGATCTCCAAAGCCCTTGGGCTTACCGCCTCTCAGAAGAACCGAGCCTCACGCCATCTCCTGCGTCTGAAGAAACAGGGAATGGTGGGAGACATCCTGGGCAACTACCGCATGGCATTCCGCTACGGAAGCTACTGGCCGAGGGTGAAGGCTATGGTTAACGAGATAGGCGATCGGCTCTTCTCACAGGGTGAGGGCGCGACCGAGGGAATGGTCCTGGAGGTAGAGGGCAGGAAAAGGCACCTGACGACCTTGGACCTAGCCTTCCTCACCCTCTTTGCCATCAACATGCTCATCGAGGTCTGCTGGGAGAAGCGAATCCTCCTGTTGGGCCTGACCAAGGACACGGCGGCCCGGGACTTCAAACGCCAAGTACTGCCGCTCCTGTCAAACACAGGAGCCTTCCCAAGGAGATTCGAAAAGGACGAATTCGAAGACATACCCAACACGGACAGGATGTTCCTCCAGGCCGTATCGATGATGAACTCTGAGAAAGTCAAGGTACCGTGGGCTCTGGTCGAGTACGATTGCGCTATGAGGACCGTGGTCCACGATCCGGAGTCCGGCACGAAGAGGGTCAAGGGCGCCATAAGGAACAAGATCATCCCGGAGAGGCTCATGCTCAAGAGTTACGTTCAGCTCGCCCAGTCCGAGAACGATCCCCGGTTCCGGAGCGACGTCCTGC
>CAYVLA010000061.1:0-19520 GCA_964452145.1 Hadarchaeota archaeon (SeqCode) | reverse complement strand
ATAGAGGAAGCCCTCGAAGGCCTGGTGGGCATCACATCCAAGTCAGCCGAACTCAGAGGGAAGGCCCTCTTCTGGGTCTACCTGACCGAGTATCTGGCGGTGTCCGGGACCTCCATGATCTGCGGTTTCTTCCTTTGGCTCCTCATGGTTAGGAGACGGTTCTACAGGGACCTGGAGACCACGAGGCTCGCACACGTCAAGGAATAGGCGGATGCCCTGCCCCTCAGCGGGGTATGAAGTGTCCTTCCCAGACCATCTCCACGCCCTGGGGCATCATCACCACCACCAGCATCTCGACCGTCCTACGGACCCGGGAGGGTTCGACGGCAATGCGCCACGCTTGCCAGCAGGCTGGGTAGCTCTCCTCTCGCACGACCGGCCAGCAGGCTGAGTCCTTCCCGTCTACGCTCGCCCTCGCGGCGAAATGCTTGCCAAGATCGCCGATCATGACTGAGACCCGATTCTTCTTGACCTGAGCCGAGATCGCGAGTAACCCGCCCTTGCGGCACGTCGGAACCTCACAACGCAGCCCTATGACTTTGCGTGTGATCCTCTTTGCCGGATCCTCCATTTGTTTTGGCGCAGGGAGGTCGCCGGCGCTCTCGGTGGACGGGGAATCTAGTTCGATCTTCCGTGATGGCTCGGCGAAGGACTCAGGAATTGGCTGAACCGGGAATCCGGCATTGAGGGAGGGCTGCCGACCGGACGGGACGATCTCCAGAAGCACGACCTCGAAGGGACGGAGGGACATCACGGCCTTCCCGCGGAACGCACCTGCTGGACTCTTGAGTCTGGCCGGTTCCGGGTAGAGGCGGTAGATGTCCCAAGCGCCACTCTCTTTCATCCCCCATGCCGAGTTCAGCTCCAGGGTCAACTTTGCATCGTGCCAGGTGGCATTGTTCAAAGACACAAATGCCCTTTCCCCGTCGGTGCAGCAGTACCCGTAGGGCTCTACCTTCCACGGGTTGCCGATGACGAATCGGGGATTGGCGAAGCACCTGGCGTTGGCCTTGAGAAGATCGATGAACTGCGCCATCTGCCTGCGTTCATCGGGCGCGAGCCAGCCCTCATCACTCCAGGGTTGTGCAAGAAGGCTGCCCCGGCATATGTCCATGACGAAGCCCTCCTGCCATCTCTCCTTCCCAACCGAGCTGTTCCACTTCCAGTCTGAGAGCCAGATTCCGAGGGAGTCCTTGCCGATGGCCGGGATGTCCTCGCACCACCACTGAGCCTGGTCTAGGCCAACGGTGACGCTGTCCCTGATGTAGAGGGTGGGGGAGGAGCTGGGGGAGGATGCCTCGATCCCCAGCCCCGGCTCGAACAGGGTATCCGCGTGCAGCAGCCACCACGGTGAACGATGCCCCCAGTAGAGCATGAGGAAAACGTCCCGAGACTCCGAGTCCAGGTCCTTCAGCGTACCAAGGACCGCGCTCTGGATTGCCTCTGTTGAGTAGATGCCGGGCAGATGGTCATGCGCAGGGTTGTAGCATATGGCCTGCAGGTTGTCGAACTTGCAGAGCCTTACACGGTTCCTTCTGATGTGGTGGCGGAAGGCGGTGGAGTACATCGTCTTCACCGGATCCGTCGCGCGGCAGAGGGTGACCCTGTCCGGGCCGTAGGCGGGGTCGTGGGTCCAAGTGGGGCGGACAACCGGGTTGCCTCCAATGGTCCAACTCTCCATGGAGCTGTCGATCCAGAGGCCGGGCGAGGTGCCGAGTTCGTCCAGGCGCTGTCTGATTGGATCCAGCCCGTGGGGGAAGCGCACCGGGTCAAAGCGCTGGAGATCTCCGTGGTAATCGACCCAGAAGTCGACGGAGTAGAGATCGAAGTGGCACCCCGACTCCCTTTGGCCCTGGGCGACCTTGGCCAAGTTGTCCAGGACGAACTCCTCGGTCTCGTCGAAGATCTGCCCGGGCCGGGCGCCAAAGGGCTCGAAGATTGCGTAAGCCACGTCATGGCCCCGCACTACCCGGCGGCAGCGGCTCAGCACATGGGCGAGGAATGACTCCCGGGCCCTTCCCGCCAGGGCAACGCCGAGCACGGCTTCCATGCACTCGAAGTTGTCCCCCGGCGCAAGATTCCTGCCGGGGTACTGCCGCAGGCTCACCTGTCCGTCCTGGCCGGTGGCCCACCCTGAAGGATGGGCCAGGCTCAGGTAGAACTCCTCCCCAATGTACACAGGGAAACCCTGCTCCCCCTCCGAGACCGGCGCATCCGTGACGTACGTCCCGAGACGAACGTTCAGGACGGTTCTTCCCCGCTTCCCCTCATTCCTAATGGATGCGAATCTGCGCAGAACCGGGTCTGTGGAGTTCCATTGGTAGGTCACGCTGGCGGCCATGCCCGAGTCCGGGGACGAGAGGTCGAACACGACCTGCCTCTCCGCATCATCACCGGCCTCCCGCATCCCAACAACCTTCAGCTCAGGGGTCGTAAGGGGTTGCCCGACCGCCAAGTACTGCTCGAACTGCCCCGGCCATTGGCATTTCATCGGGAGGTGGCGGACTCTTGCGGGATCCAGTTCGTCCATGCGCTTTGTGCGCGCCCTATAGCCGGTCGCCTGTACCGCAATCACGTTGTCCTGGCCGAAGCGAAGGTGGGGTCGGGCGTCCGATTCCGGGCCGATGTTGAAGACGGCGGGCTCGTTCCATCGATCTGAGGCGTGGCGTTCGCCGACCTCGAAACCGTTGATGAAGACGCGCATGTATGAGAAGTCAAACAGGCCGACGCCACCGAGGTGAAGGCCGAGGGGCTTGTCCTCCGCGCTTGCCGGAAGAAAGACGTGGGTACGCGCCCAGTAGAACTTATCCTCAACCCTGGGGTCCGTATGTGCTCCTTCGAGGGCGACGGTCATCGCCCCCTTCCAGTCCCCGTCGTCGAACTCCGGTGCGGCGAATGCCCTTGAACGTTCCAGCTCTGCGCCAGGGTCGCACCTCTGCTCATGGGAGCATCTCACTCGCCAGCCGGTGATCCATATGCGCTGCTCGGCTGCGTCCAGATCCAGCTCCAGCTCAGGCTTGCCGCCCAATGCGACCTTGCGTCCGGTTAGGAGATTGGTCCACGATTCGGCACGAAGTCCTGAGGAGATGTCGATGCAGTAGATGAAGCTGGGTGAGGCAAGTTCGAACGTGCTGCCCTTCCTCCTCACGCCGGAATTCTGCACCCGCTCTACCTCCTGCGCTGGTGTGTAGTTCGTTGCTTCATATCGCTTTCGTCGGTTTCAGGCCCCGAACCGCCCCGATAACGGGACAATGCAGTTCGATGCGGCTCACGGAGTTCCGAGGCTTCATTTTCGACGTCGAACCAGAAACGCCACTGCACCGACGCCAATCAAAACGAGGATGACTGCGGCCCAGACAAGAGGCAGGGGCTTCCTCGCCTCACCGAGGGTCGTGAAACTTGTCTCCGCTGACCAGTTGGACCAAGTGCCGGCGTTGTCCTGATGCCTGATCCTCCAATAGAACGTCGTCGAAGCACTCAGAACGCCTTGGGGCAGGTCGATTGCTGTGAGGTGGGCGGTGTCATTGCCGCTGTCGTATGCCGGGTCGGCATAGTCCCCCGGCGTGGTGGTGATCTGCCACTGGCTGGCCGCGTGGATGCTCCCTGAATCGGGGTCCGAGAAGGCAGAGGACTTCAGCGTGGGCGTCAGAACCACCCCCGTTGCCCCGTCCGTGGGTTGGATGTTCTGGGGCGTTGCAGGGGGCCGGTTCACGGAGAGGGTTGTGAAGCTTACCTCCGCGGACCAGTTCGACCAGGTGTTCGTGTTGTCCTGATGCCTCACCCTCCAATGATACGTCGTCGAAGCAGAAAGAATCCCCGGGGGCAGTGTGAGGATAGTGAGGTCGGCAGTGTCGTTGCCGCTGTGGTATACGGGCTGTGTGTAGTCGCCCGCCTTGGTGGTGATCTGCCACTGGCTGGCCCTGTGAATGCTGCCCGCGTCCGGGTCCGAGAATAAGGAGGACTCCAACGTCGGCGTTATGCTGACATCCACCGCACCTTTTGGCGGACGGACAGCGATGGGAGTCCGCGGCGGATTGGCCGCGACCGCCTGGACGGACTGGAACTGCATGTAGCGGTATGCCTTGGTTGTGTACACGTTCTCCCCGCGCACGATCTCGAACCAGCGTTCGTCGGATAGGACGAGGTAGGCGAGCAGGTAGGGCCCGTCAAGGCCGCTCCCCCTTATCGTGGTGCCCGCGAAACTGAAGGTGAGATTCTGGATTCCCCGTTCGAGGTAGGTCTGGTTGATGATCGTCGCGACGTGGCTCCTGCTGGGGTCGTACAGGGTGGCCTCGTAGAAGTAGTTGGCGGACTTGGTTACGTTGATCCCGACGTTGATCTTCAGGACGTTGAGCAGCCCGTCACCATCGAGATCCTCGGCGCGATCGCTGTACCTCCCGGTGAGATAGGTCGGCTGTGCTTGGAACAGGGCAACGTCGTAGGACTGAGTCTGGTGTTCCCCGGTCAGGATGCCCAGGAGTCCGCCCGTATCATAGAGGCCGGCATCTTCCAAGGCATACGGACCGTTTGTGCCGCGCTGCCGGATGCCTATGCCGCTGAAGTTCAGCCTGATCGTGGCCGGGCCTGGCTCCAGATGCTTCAGAGTGGATGCCTTGAGGGGACCGCCGACGTCAAGCGTCGCGGCCAGATAGTACATGCCCGGGTAGGAGACGTTGAAGCCTATCCCAACGGATAAATAGTCGATCAAGCCATCCGCATCAAGGTCGTAAGCATCGAAGCCCGCCAGACTGAGCTTCTGAAGGATCCTTGCCCGCTGCACGACCACGTTGTTGATCTCGTCGGGCTCCATCATGTCGTCGCGCGGGTCCACGACCGCGTAGATCTCGTAGTCCCCGGGAGCCGCGGACCATGTCCCCGACAGGGTCACCTGAGAACCGGCCTCCATCGACGGAATCGTTGCGTTCAGGACCGGCGCAGCTCCGTACGCGCCCAAGCCCGCGTAGCTGGCCTGGGCGTAGACTTGGACGCCAACGTTGGAGGCGCCGAATTGGCCGCGGTTGGCCACGGTGACGGTGAAGGGTATCTCGCCCTCAACGTCTGACGATAGGTCCAATTCCTCCAAGGCAAGATCGGGCGATGCCTTGGCGAGGACCATGTCGTCGTTGTTGTTCTCGTCCAGTTCCGGAATACTATTGGCCGCGTCGATCTGGATCGACACGTAGTAGGCATCGGCCGGTAGATCGGAGATGTCCCATTCGACGCTGAGGGTTGTGTTGGACCTCGGGCCGAGAAGGGCCACGGTCTTGCTTTGTATCAAGGCCCACTCCGTGGAGACGGAGAGGTTGCTGTAGGAGAATTCAACGATGATGTTCGATGCCGGCGCCCATCCTGCGTTGACCAGGGTCGTGTTCACGACGACGTAGTTGCCGCGGTAGGTGACGAGGGTTTCGCTGAGCTGTAGATCGGGCAAGACAGCTCCCGCGTAGGCCAGGTTGTTGGTCTCGTTGATCTCGGCTATCTGGTTCAACGGATCCACCTGAACGTAGATCCAATGGGGCGCGCCCGTCCTGGGGATGCTCCACATCACGGTAACCTCCTTGCTTTCGCCCGCCGCGAGCGCGACTATGCTCTGCATGCTTCCTATTGGGGTGCCGGGGTATCCCTCCGTGATGCTGACAAGGACATTGCTCAGAGAGAGGTCTCCGGAGTTACGGACCGTCGCAGTCACGTTGACCGTCTCGCCCGGGCCCGCGCTGGGATCCGAGATGCGGATTCCTTCAGGGGTCACCTCAAGATCGTTCGAGATCCTGTGGGTCAGCATGTAGATGCTGGACCTGCCGACCCTGGGCACGGTGACATCGAAGGTGTGGCTGCCTGCGACGATCGTCTCGTTCTCGTAGATCACGGACTCTTTCATGAACGAGGCCACGATCGTGTTGTCCGCGGTCACAACCGGCGAGTAGTAGGTGTTGCTCTCAGACGAATCGCCCGCAAGTTTGTTTCTTGCGCTCCAGGTTCCGGTAGAGGGGTCAAGAACCGAGTAGTAGATGCTAGCGGTGGGGTCATACTCCTGCCACATTATCACCAGGCTGCCCTGGACGTTCTTGGCAAGCTTCAACTCCTCCACCTGCCCGGTGGACGCCACGGCCACTGGTTTGGACCATGCGCCGTTGAACGTCGAGTAGTAGATCGTGCTCACGGATTTGTTCCCGGTCTCATCCACCTTAACCCAGACCAGCCGGGCGGTGTCCCCGTCCATGGTGATGGCCGGGAGCCTGTCCTCATTGGCGTCCGTCTCAACTGGCGTGAGGCTCGACCAGGCTCCATCCCAGACGGAGTAGTAGACGTCCCTGTCGGCGTAGGTGCTGGAGTTGCCGTCCGTGTCCTGCGCCCAGGCCACAACCGCCTTGCTGGAGCCGAGGCCAAAGCCGAAACGGTCTGCAAGGGAGATGCTCCTAGCCGCGACCTTCGGGGCGGTCCAGCTCGATCCGTCCCAGACGGCGTAGTAGAGGTCCTTGTACATCGGGTGCTGCCCGATCGCATCCCCGCCTATGTAGAGCTTGTTGCTCGTGCTCGCATACCACATTGCCATGACCTGTCCCTTCTCGTTTGAGGCTAGGACCGGGTCATAGTCGAAGAAGTCGTTGTTGGTGAGGTAGGCCGGCTGGCTCCAGGCCCCCTGCGAGGCGTTGTAGATTGAGTAGCTGATCTCGCAGTACATTGCCGCCTCCTCCATGGGTGTCTGGCTGGTCAGGGTGGCGTTCCTCACGGTCACCCAGGCGGCCACCGCGTTGTTGTTGGAGTCGTAGACGACCGATGGTTCCGCATCGGTCAGGTTGTTGCTGGTGATTGGCCTGGGGGCGGTCCAAGCAAAGCCGTTCCACTTCATGTAGTTGATCTCCAGGGACTGGGCAACGTCCTTGCTCGGATCGTCGTGTACGTAGACCAGCATCATGTTCCCATCCCCGTCGATCGCAAGCTGGGGAGCCGCGTTCGGAAAGGCGTTCCTGAGGAGCATGAGCTCAGTGGTGGCCGAGCTGTGCCCTATGCCCAGGTCGGCCACGAACTGTGAGTAGTTCCCGTCGATGTAGTCGCGGTCCATCGGCCTCCAGCCCTCGGGCTTGGAGGCGGACTCGCTCCAGCACTTATCGTTCCAGATGTCGCAGACGTACTTCCGGCCCCAGTGATCGGTGTAGAACAGGAAGGTGAAATCGAGCCTTATGACGAAGGCCAGCCTCAGCTCATTGAGGTCGAAGCCCCTGTCGGCTGAGAATTCGGCCTGTATGCCCAGGCCCCCGCCCAGCGACAACTTGGCCTTGGCCACCACCACGTTAACGGCGCCGGTGGCTCTGGGGATGAGCTCGAGATCGAATTGCCCCAGCTTGAAATCCAGGCTGTCTCCCACCGGGACGTAGACGATGTAGAGCTTGCCCTGGTAGAGTATGCCGATGGCCAGCTTGAAGATGCCGAAGTCCCAGCTGATGACGTCCGAGTCGCCTTTGATGAGGATTGTGTAGGATCTCTCATCGAGCGTGAGCATGTAGTTCTTGGGCAGGTATTTGCTGGAGCCGTCGACCTTGATTGTTACGGGGCCGATGCTCTTCCCGAGCAGTATCTTTATGCCGCCCCCTGTGCTCGTGGAGGCGGTGCCGTCGACCGATCGGAATTCGGCAAGATCGTATATCTTGAAGCTTGCGGGATCTATCCCGTAGTCGCCGCCCAGGTAAGGCACCCACTCCGAGATCGTGAAGCTCGGGAAGTACTCGAGGAACTTGTCCAGGTACTTGTAGAGGTCGCTTGAGACGATCTTGACCACCGTGCTGTCAAGCCAGCTGTAGAGCTGGGCGACCCAGGTGTTCTTCTGAATCTGATTTCCGATCACCGGATGATCCTGGTTGAGGAAGTCATACGCATCCCCGGCGGCCTTCTTGTAGTCGCTCTCATCCACGGTCGCCTTGCGCATGATCCTGACGATGTCGTCTACCACATCCAGCGTCCCCTGGGGCAGCCCCAGCGCGTTCTCAATCCAGCTCTTGATCTGCTTGTCGATATCCCCCATCGTCAGGGTGAAGTTGTGCACGAACTTCACGGTGCTGTCCCAGCTTGTGGACAGCTGCTGGGGCAGAAGCTTTCCCGGATCCGGTCCGTTCTCGTTGCCCAGTATGTAGAAATAGTTCCCGGTCACGGATTTCGATCCCAGATCCGCCGTGGCCGTGATCGTGATGGGCGGGTTCCCGATCGGCAGATCGCTCATGTCCATCGTCTGGATCGTGCTGCTGTAGTGAGGCATGTTCAGGTAAGTCTCTAGGGCTATGGAGGTCACCTTGTAGGTCTTGGTCGGCGTCTTGAAGACGATCTCCTGTGGGGTCGGGAAGAGCATCCAGTTCACGTCGACCCTGAGCTGGTTGTCGAAGTTCTTCTCCTTGAGGAAGTAGGACTTGTACCTCAGCATGACGCCCAAGATGTCTTGGTAGGTTATGAAGTTGGGAACCTTTCTAACCCCCCTCTCGCCGTTCTCCACGTCGATCTCGATCGAGGCGATGACCTGCTTGTCCGTGTCGAGGAACTCGTATATCGTGGACGCGGTGCCGTCAGGGCTGGTGAAGACGATCTGCGTGTTTCCGGGGAACTTGCCGAGCTTGCTGCCGTTGCTCACCTCCGAGAACGTTATCTTGACGTTGGGTGCCATGACGTTGTTGCCTTTTGCGTCGGTGAGCTGGACCGTCAAGAGCCTGGTGTTCTTCGAGAGGGCAACGGAGACGAACTTGAAGGAGAGTGGCGACGCTGTGGGCTTGACCCTTGGATGCTCGTCCCTGTTCCACACGTACGCGTTCCAGCTTACGGTTCCGCTCCCCTGTTCAACCCTGATGTAGGGGCGGTCGCAGAAGCCGTCCTGACCCTTCTGGGGGGGTACGAAGTCAGGGTTGGTCAGGAGAGGGGGAGCCGGTCCGATGTAATCATCGCGACACCCTTCCTGGGGGGTGTCGAAGGTGCTGTAGTAGTTCTGGTCCCACACGCTCGCCGTGCTGTCCCAAGGCGTGAGCGGGACCGGAACGCCGTAGTCGGCCCCATGGCACTCGTACGGCACGGAGAAGTACCTGTCGACGTAGGCGGCCGTTGCCTCGCTTGGCTTGGGCAGCGCCTCGGCCTTGCTGAGGCCGAGGGACGCAAGGTACTCCAGCTCATCGGGGGAAAGCTGGTAGATCTTGATGCCGGTGTTGTACAGGTAGCGCAGATGGTAGGTGAAGGGCATTTTCTCCCCGGGGCAGCCCTTGTTGTTTATGAAGTCGTTGTACCGGACGTAGTTGGGATGTCCCTTGATCTCGTCGTACAGAGTGAAGTCGGGTTTCCTCGGGTAGATCATGATGCCGTACTTGTTCCTCTGGATCACGTTGTACTGGATGTAGTTGTCGGCGCACGGCCCCGCGAGGTAGATGCCTCCTCCCCTTGTGTGGTTCTCGATGAAGTTCTGCTTGATCATATTCTTCTTAGATCCGTTCAGGACGATGCCGAACTCGCTGTTGTTGACGATGGTGTTGTCGCTGATGGTATTCAGGTCCGATTGGTTGATCCATACGCCGGCCTTCTCATTGAACTTGATCCAGTTGTCGGCCACGGTATTGTTGTACGATCCGAGGAGGAGGGATATCCCTGCCCGCGAGCCGTAGGCCATGTTGCCTTCGAGGATGTTGAAGGAGGCTCCATAGTCCAGGCTAACGCCGTGCTCGCCTAGGGCGGCTATGTTGTCGGTGACGTTGTTGCGGTGGGATGCGAAGATGCATATGGCGCATTCGGTGTTGTTGAACCCGCTGTTCTTGTGGATTGAGTTGTTCTGGGAGCCATAGTTCGAGTACAGCCCCTTCTTGTTCGACGTCAGCGTGTTGGCGAATATGGTGTTCTTGCTGGAGTTGTACAGCTTGATGCCGTCGTCGTTCTTGAAGGCGATGTTCCCGGCAACGTAGTTTGAGGGGGCGCTGTAGAGGTGTATTCCCTCCTGCTTGTTGTAGCTGACGTTGTTCGCGACCAGTATGTTTCCGGAGGAGAGGGAGACGTAGATACCGTCCTTGGAATTGAGTGTGGCTGTGTTGTTGGTCAGAAGGTTCTTGTCCGATTTCCTCAGGTAGATTCCATAGTCCTTGGAGGTTGCAGTGTTGTTGGCGATGGTGTTGTTCGCCGAACCTTCCAAGGAGATCCCCTTCCCATTCCCGTTGAGCGTGTTGTCGGAGAGGTTGTTGCCTGAGGAACCTAGGAGACGGATTCCGTCGTACTTGTTTGACTGAATGTCATTGCCCTGAACGGTATTGGCCTTCGAGTAGGAGATGTCGATGCCGTAGTCGTTCTGTAGGATGTGGTTCCCAATGATGATGTTGGACTCGGCGGTGTCGAGGATGATGCCCTGGGCATGGCCCGTGACGGTGACATCGGTGATGCTGACCCCGCTGGCCTTGATCCGGATGCCGCTTGACTGGGCATTCCCCGAGATCTTCAGCCCGGATAGGTTCACCCCATTGGAGGTTATGTCAAAGACTGGGCCGGCCTTGGAGGCCTGCACGACGGTGGGCTGGTAGAGGGCGATGCTGGAACACTCGCCAAAGTGGCAGAGGGTGGTCCACACCTTCTTCTCCTTCAGATAGGGCCGGATGTCAACGGCCACCGGGACCACCACGTTTTCCGTGTAGGTGCCTGGACAGACTATGATCCTGTCGCCGGCCTTGGACGAGTCCACCGCCTTCTGGATCGAGTCGAAGAGATCGGTCCCCATCATGCACGGGGGATCCTTCTTGTCGTACACGACTTTTATCGGCACGCTGACCCCCTGTGGGGCGAAGATGCTGCCCAAGGTCGTGATGTTGGCGACCACTACGTCCTGGTCGGTCCTGACCTCCGTTGGCCATGCCAGCTCCCAGATGCCCTTCCCGTCCTGATAGTTTGGCAGGTATCTGTACAGGCCCAGGGTCTGCTCTTTTGCATCACCAAGATCTTTGGGGCTGTAGAACAGAGCGATGTTGAGGAATGCTAGGAATCCCGTGGAGTCTATGTCCCAGTCGTACTTGGACGGAAGCCTCTCCAGGAAACCCCTCGGATCGGCCGGCGGCGGGGTCTTGGACGGCCGAATCGAGAAGTCCCTGCCGTGAAGGGACATTTTCACGCCGTTGATCGTTATTCCATGAAGACGAGCCTCCGAACTGCCGGATAGATACAGGTCGAAGAGCGAGGAGTTCAGGAATGCTGCGCCGTATGCCACACACTCCGATGCCTCGGAGAGGCTTGCACCCACCTTGTTGTCGATGATGGAGACCTTGGTCAGCGTGTTGTTGGACGAGCCGTATATGCTCAGCCCGTTGAAGTTACCGCGGGCCGTTACGTCCTTCAGAAGGTTGTCCCCACCACGGTGGATCATGATGCCATCATAGTTGTCGGTCGAGTTGACCATCTCCATCAGAACGTTTCTGGAATTGTTCAGGATTATGGCCTGGTTGTTCGACTTGGCCGACAGATGCCGCAGCTCGATCCGGGTGGAGTTGGAGAGCAGGATGCCGTGGCTGTTCTGGTCGGTGACGGTCTTGTCGATGTCTACCTGGCTGGAAGCATCGATCCAGATGCCGTAGGCGTTGTACATGGTGGTCACGTTCTGGATCGAGGTGAGGTTGGTCCGGTGTAGGAAGAGCCCCGCCCCCTTGCTGCCGTTGGTCAGCGTCAGGTCCTCAAGGATTGCGCCGGTGGAGTTGATGACGGAGATCTTGCCTAAGTTGCTGACGTTCTGTGCCGAAAGATGGAGGCCTGCGATCGTCGGATTGACCTCGTTCACGTAGTGAAGGTAGAGATCCCCGTTCACGGTGTTGTTCCGGAAATCGTTGTAGTAGGACTCCTCACCCGAGAACCGGAATCCCACGTCGCCGACCTTCACGACAAGGTTGTCTTGAAGCGAGTTGTTGCCGGACGAGACGAGGGATATGCCGTAGGCCTTCGTGTTGAGGATGCGGTTCCCGACCACGGCGTTCTCCTCCGAGTTGATCAGGGCGATGGCCATGGTATTGTTTCGGAATGTGCCCGTGACGGTGCTGTGACTTGAGGCACGCAGGGCGACACCGATGAGGTTTGAATCAACCGCGTTGCCCAGCACATCGCAGTGGTGGCACAGGTCCAGAAAGATCCCGTGCGCCACGCTTGAGGCGACGGTGTTGCCAAGGACACAAGCGTTCGTGGATCCGTACAGGCCGATGCCCTTGTCGTTGAGCACGGCGGAGTTGTTCACCACGTAAACATTGGCTGATCCCAGAACCCTGAAGCCGTGGTCCCAGTTGCCGACCGCCTGGTTTTCGACAAGCGTGTTGCCCGAGCCGAGGTAGAACTCCGCCCCCTCGGCGTTGAGGAGCATCCTGTTGCCGACCAGCAGGCTGTCCGTGGCGTTCTGCATGTAGACGCCCTTGTTGTTGAGGGTGAAGGAGGAGTTGGCGATGATGGTACCGCTGGAATCCGCGATGGCCATCCCCGCCCCGATGTTGAGCATCAGCGAGTTGTTCGCCAGCGTGGTGTTGCGGGAGGCGAGGACGCCGATACCAAAGCCATAGAGGGACAGCTTGCAGCCCTTGATGGTCACGTTGTGGTGCCCGATGTTGACTATGCCGTATCCCTGCAGGTTGCCGACGAGCATCGAGCCGGAACAATCCAGGGTCACGCTGCTGGCATTGATGATTATGACCCCGTTGTTATCGCCGTCAGCTATGTGGTATGTGTCCGGACAGATGACAGTGTCCTCGTTGATGTAGGTGTTGTCCTCCAGCTTCCTGCACCCCGTGCATCTGTAGTCGCAACCGTAGGCCTGTCCCTCATCCCTCCAGCCCTCGACCTTGTCGCAGGCGTTATCGTCGGCATCGTTGTACTGGGAATTGCCGAAGAAGTCGAAGCTGTTCGAGCAGGCAGTGTTTCGCTCGACGGCGTTGTTGTATGATTGCTGCAGCTGGATGCCGTACTCATTCGCCAAAGCCCTGTTGCCGGTCAGGTTGTTGTAGTGAGAATTGCCGAGCTGGAAGCCGGCTGCATGGTTTGAGCGGGCCGTGTTGTTGACCAGCGTGTTGTCGAAGGCCGAGGTCAGGCGGTACCCGCTAAGGCTGTTGGATACGGCCGTGTTGTTAGCAAGCAAGTTGCCTATGCTGCGCAGCTCAAGGCCGCAGCCCTGGTTGGAATTCAGAATGCTGTCAACGATTGTGTTGGCGTTGGAGCCGGGTTCAAGGAGGATGCCGTTCGCGGCGTTGAAGCTTGCGGTGTTGTGGTGAAGGGAATTGAGGCTGGAACCCTGAAGCCGGATGCCATGCTGGTTGGAGAGGGCGGTATTGTGCTGGATGACGTTGCTGGATGACATGCTGGCCAGATCGATGCCCACCTCGTTCATGGATAGGTGGTTGTTTTCGATGAAGTTGGAGTGAGAGTAATGGGGGACCCCGAGGGGATCGATATACCCCTGCAGGCTGATCGCGGCCGTGTAGTTCCTTATGTCGCAGTGCTCTATCCTCACCTCGCCGTAGCCTGGGTTGATGATGCCGTAGCCCGAGCCGGAGCCCACTATCACGGCGCCCGCGCCGTCCAGCACGATGTTGCTGGCATTGATCACGATGACGCCGTCCATCCCAGGATCCGGGATCGTGTAGTACCCCGGGCACAGGGTGGTGTCCTGGTTGATGTATAGATTGTCGCGTGGATGTACGCATCCGCAGGGAATGCTGAACGGGGTGGTGGCATCGGGGCCGTCTACGAGGGCCGCGACGGTGTACTGGCCGTCAGGGAGGGAGGGGACTTGGAAGGCGACCAGAAAACTACCGTCAGGTTCCGAGGCGAATTCGGCAACAACTATGCCCCCCAGTGTGAGGCAGACAGCCGCGCCGGGCGGAAATCCCAGTCCCTCCACCCTCACCCACACCCCGACTTCGCCGCATGGTTTTCCCCCTTCCGTATCCATCCGAATCCGCGGTGCGGATTGGCAGGCATCGCCCACGCCGTCTTGATCATCGTCGTCTTGGCCCGGATTCGGCGTTGTGGGGCAGTTGTCGCAGACATTTCCCACGCCATCATCGTCGAGGTCGTCTTGGCCCGGGTTTGGTGCTGTGGGGCAGTTGTCGCACGCGTCGCCAAGTCCGTCACCATCGGAGTCGGTCTGATCGGAGTTGGGCACGAACGGGCAGTTGTCCTTGTGATTGGGCACCCCATCCCCGTCCGAATCCTCTATGGCCTGGCATGCATCCCCTATTCCGTTTCCGTCAGAATCCTCCTGAAGGGGGTTGAACACATAGGGGCAGTTGTCAAGATTGCCGCATACCCCGTCCTGGTCGGCATCGTTCTCGGGATCCATGGGACAGTTGTCGCAGGCATCACCCAGTCCGTCTTCATCGGCGTCGTTCTGGTTGGTGTTGTAGCTGTATGGGCAGTTGTCGCAGGGATCTCCGATTCCGTCGTGATCTGCATCGGCCTGATCGAGGTTGGGAGTGACGGGGCAGTTGTCGCACGCGTCGCCAAGTCCGTCGGCGTCGGAGTCGATCTGGTCAGGGTTATAGTTGTATGGGCAGTTGTCGCCTTGGTCGGGGACACCATCGCCATCGCTATCCGGAGGGGGCGGGAGGTGGTATGTGATGACTAGGGTCGGCCGCCTGCCCTGCTGCCTGTCGTGGCGGCTGTAGAATGACAGGTCAAACTGGGTCTCGTACTCAGGCCCCCGCAGCTCAAGGCCATAGTGGGGAGCGTTGTGCCACGCCTTCACGATATCGGTGATATCGAACGTCTTGTACCCAAGAGAGGTGCTGATCGTGGTGGCGTCGACGGGCTGGTCGGTGCCGGGCTTGGTGTTGTACGTTACCTCCGATTCCACCCAGTCCTCTGCAATGAGGTGCGCGGTCAGCACAAGCTGTCTGGACAGTTCACCGGAGTCGTAGAGATAGAGCGTCAGATCGGCCGAATCGATGATGGCTTCTGCGGGAAGGTCCTGCGCGACGTTGAAGCGGATCAGGGATCGACCTACCCAGGATGATGGCTGGAAAAGAACCTTCAGAGAATTGATGGTCCCGTAGTTGGTGTCCGGGCCTTCCGAGTCGATGTATGCATCGGCAACAGGCGTGAGCGTCACCGATGAGCCCTGTCCAAGGGAGGCGACTGGCTCGGCCAAGGTGGTCGCGGTCTCCTGGGCCTGATCAGCACCGTCGACGACCGTGATCCCAGATACGTCAATGGTATCTTGGTCTTCCCCAGAGCCGCCCGGAGCTGCGTACCCACTTACTGCGGATGCCAGGGCGGCATCAAGGACGTCGAGGACAGTGAAGCCTCTGAAGGCCTCGTGTTTGGGCCGGCCCTGGCCATCGCTCTGGACAATGAACGTTGTGGGATAGCCGTCCACTCCGAAGGCGGAGGCGATGCATGGATACTCGTCTGCATTGATTCGCTGAACCTTCAATCTGCCTGAGTACCTCCTCTCCAACTCATCGATGATTGGCTTCTGCTTGCCGCAGAAGCTGCACCAGTCGGTATAGAATAGGATGAGAGCTGGCATGTCGCTCGGAATATCGATGAGATCCAAGCCTAGTGATGTGGAGGATTCCCCTTCATCTGGTTCGGCCATGACGGGCAGGGAAGCTCCCATCCACGCAGCGATCCCTCCGAGCATGTTGTAGACGCCTCGGTATCCGTAGGCCACCAGAATCCCACTGGCCGTGGCGCTCCTTGCTCCATACTGGCAGTAGACAACTACTCCCGTCTCTCTGTCCAGCTCATCGAGCCTTGAACCAAGGTCCTGGACGGGTATCAGCTTGGCTCCCGGGATGTGGGTCGAGCGATATTCGCTCTCCGTTCTGACGTCCAGAAGCGTAACCTGCCCAGATGCGATCAGCTCCAGTGCCTGGTAGGGGGTTACATTCGCGTACGATGGGTCGGAAGCGAGCTCCCGGGCGAAACCGCCGCCGATCTGGAGATCCCAATCGTGGGACGATTCTCCAAGGGCTAGAAGTGCCGGCCAAGGGTTGTATGTTTGCGAGGAAGGCATGGTTCCCTCGACCGGGGACGGGGGAATGCGCTGGACCTGGGATGGCTCTCCAATAACCGGGATTCGCTCGTCAGCGGCGATCAGAAAGCTCGGCCCAACCAGCGTCAAAGGGGAACAGGTGACCTGGCCGATCAGGAAGACGGTCAGCAACACTCGGCGCAGTTCAGCGGGCCTCACGCTTCCCCTCTCTGGAGATCTGCCCAGGAAGCGCGGCCGAGACGTAGGGGAGGAGCCCTGCCCGCTTGGGCCCCCGCCTCCTTCGGGACATGTCTGTGTAGCGGGTTCAACGCGCCGTTCGACAACGCCGAGTCTCTTAAAGGTTTGGTGCGTTCGTTCGTTGGCGCGGTGGATTCGTCTCGGGACATGCCTACGGTCTCTCCATCGAGGAGGCTGAAGCTTTTTGCCATTCACGTGCCTCCCGGGAATCGGCTGGAAGTACCCTCAGTTTGTAGGGCAGAGGTGGTGGCGGCGAGTGGTTGCTGCCTGATCCACTGAGGCACAGCACGATCGTGGTTGGGACCCTCGATGCTTTTGGAATCTTGGCCCAGCCTACCAGGTCCGCGCATCGTTCGAACTTGGCCGTGAAGGAAACGTATCTCGGATCATCGGCATGGGCCATGATGTATCCGTCTGCGGCCATCGGAGCCGATCAAGAGCTGTGCATTCCCTCAATCTGTGGGATCTGGGTCGCCTTTTGCATAGAGAATCAAGGCGCAGTCTTCAAGTCTCCGCCGGGGTGTGCGTAGTCGACCTTCTTGTCGTATTTGTTGCAGTACAGACTACCGCCCTTGAGAACGTTGTACTTACAGCGTGGGCAGTACTCGGCCGCCGGATTGCCGCCGCAGAGAACGTGGGGAGGACGTTCAGGCACCTTCCTCTTCGGCTCATCCACCTTCACCTCTCCATGTCCGCGGCGCCTTACTGCGTACGTGCCTCCGACCACAATGCACACCGCGGCTGCAAGCAATGCAAAGTGGAGGGTCGAGAGGCCGCCTCCGCCCAGGCGCACTAACCCCTTGTTCGTTGCCACCCAGACATACCTCTTTCCCGTGGCAATGTCGTTCGTCTGGGTTGCCGGCAGACCCTTGTCGGAGATCGTCCACTTCTCCTTGGCGGGGTCGAATCTTGCCACACCTTTCCGGGTAAGAAACCAGACAGCATCTGGTCCCACCGCTGCTGCCAATGCGCCTTCCGGGGGCAATCCGTCGCTTTCCCCGTAGTGCGCCCAGCTGCCGGTCGATCGTGCCAGGCGGGAAACGCCCGTTCCCGTTCCAAGCCAGATCGAGTCGAAGCCAACCACCACGCAGTTCACCATGTTGTCCCGGAGGCCATTCTCCTTGGTGATCGAGGACCAGTCGCCCTTGGCCGAGTCGAACCTCCCGAGTCCCTGGCTCGTCGCGAAGTAGGCGACATCGCCATCCAAAGCGACATCCTTGACATACCTGAAGATGAGCCCGTCCTTCTCCGTGAAAGAACTCCACTTCCCCGATCCCCTGTCATACATGGACACGCCCTCCTTGGTTCCCAGCCAGACTCTGTCCGCGCCAGTAGCGACGGACAGTACATCGTTTGAAATGAGGCCATCCTCGGTCTTGAAGGTCCGCCAGGTTCCCTTCGATCTGTCGAACAAGGTTGCCCCGTTTGCGGTTCCAAACCAGACCGAATCACCATCTATTGCGATGCTATAGAGCACGGCGCTGGCCAGACCGTCATCCTTGGTGTAGGTAGTCCAGTTGCCCAGTGCCTTGAACTCGCTGACGCCTCCTATGACTTCGTACCCGCTACCAGAGGGAATCTGGTAGTAGCTGTAGACCCATACTGTGTCGGGGCTTCCGGCAACAACAGCGGCGATCTCGCCCGTCAAGCCGTTCCTCTGGGTGAATACCCTGGCGCCGGAACAGGAAGCGATGCCAAAGATGAGAACGCATGCCCACGCAACGAAGCAGGACTCCCTTCCGAGGGTGCTTGGTTCCGTCATCTAACCACCAGGTCGGGCTAGGAGGAAAGAGAAAAGTGTTGGCCTACCGCTTCCGGAGAAGGGGCAGGGCCAACACAGCCAGCAATCCCAAGGCCGTCTCCGGAATGAGGATCACACCGCTGTTGGCGGCGTCCTTTCCGTACATTGGCCAGACCATCGTCCCGGCCTTGTAGGGCGCATCCAGGGTCAGGCAGTAGAGGGTTGGACCCGCGAATGCGACGATGTCCACCTTGCCGTCTTTGTCGACGTCGCCCAGCGCAACAGAGCCCGTGGCGTCGACCTTGAGGTTGTACGGCTCAGCCGCTAGCTTGCCCTGGTTGTCTAGGACTATTATGCTGTTGTTCTGCCAGCTTTGGAAGACCACGTTTATCTTGCCGTCCCCAGTGACGTCTCCCAACGCTCCTCCCATGTTGACCGGCCTGGCGACCTTCCCGATGACCTTCGTGATGTTGAAGGCCCACTTCTCTTTCAGGTCTGGTCCAAGGCAGTAGTAGAGCCCGCCCCTGATGCCCATGAATATCTCGGGTTTTCCATCTCCGTCGATGTCGCCCAGCATAGCATTGTGCGCCACGTTGCCGGTCACATGTTTCCTTGCGACCTCGGTTCCGTAGAAGCTGATCACGACCATTCCGCCATCGGCACCTGAGTCGAGCCTCCACAGACCGAAGACGATCTCATACTCGCCATCGCCGTTGACATCAGCGATCGTGGGCATGTTGTGCAACCAGTCGACCCAGAGCGGCGAACTCCAGCTCCACTTCTCCATTCCGGTTCGGCCGTCGAGGCAGTAGAAGACGCCGTTAAGGCCGCCCTCCGTTCCGGGTCCCTCTCCCAAGGATCGCGAAAAGGCCAGTACCTCTATCTGGCCGTCACGGTCGATGTCGAAGGCGTTAACCATGCTGTCGACGGAACGTCCCGGCGGAAGGAATGAGACCCACCTAAGCTCGCCCGTGTGGGTGAACATGTACACCTTGGCATCGCTGCCGGCCACCACGACCTCTTTCTTTCCATCGCCATCGAAGTCGCGGGCAAGCGCTCCTCCGTACCTGAAATGGGCCTCGGGACTCGACCACTTCCACTTCAACGTGCCGTCCCAGTTGATGCAGAACACCGCACCATTCGGCGCCGCGCCCCAGCCGAAGACGATTTCTGGCTTGCCGTCGCCATCGAGGTCATCGACCGAGAAGGCCTTGGCGATCAGCTGCGGAACCATGTCCGAATCCGCCGGCGGGAAAACCCAGAGCAGGTTCCCGGTCGGGCCCACCGCGACCATTCTACCCCCCTTCTCCGTTCCTAGGATGGTTTCCAGCATACCGTCCCCGTTCAGATCTGCCAGCACGACGATCGTCCATGCGAAGCCGGTCTCCACAATCGGTTTCACATCGAACGTCCACTTCACCCTCATCTGGGGCAACGCGAAGGCCGAGGAGGCCATCAGGATCGCTACGCCTAGCGCAACTCCTGCCGTGAAGGCGATTCTGTCATCCAAACGCATCGTGGAACCACCGAGCCGTGCGCAAGGCGGATATCCTAATAAATTTATGGGCCACCCAGCCC
>CAYVLA010000060.1:0-19577 GCA_964452145.1 Hadarchaeota archaeon (SeqCode) | reverse complement strand
TCTCCCATACTAGGAGCTACTCGAGTGGTGGCTAGTCCGGGTGCGCTGAATCCAGCGATATGTGTCTCTTGGATCCAGGGTATACCGGTCGGCAGTGCAGAGGGAATCGTGACCATACATTTTTCCGAGAAAGGTGGAGGGGGTGACCATGCCGAAACCGAACATAGTCTTCTTCCACGCTGAAAGCTGGGACGGCCGGGCCCTTGGATGCATGGGCAATCCGGCCATGCGGCGTGCCACGCCCAACATAGACAAGCTCGCTGGGCAAGGCGCCCTCTTTCGCCGGACTTACTGCAGCCATCCGATCTGCTGTCCATCCCGGGCTAACATGTGGTCAGGCCGCTACACCCACCACTGCGAGAGTTGGAACAACCACAAGGGGTTGGAGCCAGGGAGCACCACGCTCATGGACCTGCTCCATGATTCAGGATACCTCTTTGCCGCGGATGACCACCGAGACATAGGAATCGGGAAGAGTGATTACCGCTCTGGCGGGCACAGCCATTTGGCCCGCGTTACGGCTTGGACGGCCGGAGCGGACATTCGCCTGCCGGTGTACGGGCGCGGGGACAACGAGCTCCACATAACAACCCGGGAGAAGAACGCGTGGAAGGGGGACTGGGAGAAGGTCGCCAAGGCTAAGGATTTCATGAAGCTCCATGCAGATGGGAACGATCCGTTCTTTCTGTATATCTCCACAAGTGCGGTGCATCCATCATTTCGGACGACCTCCTACTGGATGGGCCGGGTTGACCACGAAAAGGTGGAGTTGCCCCCTCTGGACGAGGACCCACACCCCGTCGTGGAGTATCAGCGGATCAACAAGAACTGGACCCACGGCTTTGCGCCCCACACCGTGAGGACCTTCCGCGCCGCCTACTACGCGATGTGCGCCGAGGCAGATGCGATGGTGGGAGAGATCGACCAAGTCATCGACGATCTGGGATTGAGGGATAACACCTACTTCATCTTCACCAGCGACCACGGAGAACTCGTAACGGAACACCGCCTCTGGTACAAGATGAGCATGTACGAGGGTTCCTCCCGCGTCCCGCTGGTGATAAGGGGTCCCGATATTCCGGCCGGACGGAAGGTGGACAACATCGTCTCGCTCATCGACATCTTCCCCACGGTTGCCGAGATCTCAGGCATCGACGTGCCGGGCAATCTGGATGGAGAGTCCTTGATGCCCCTGGCGCGCGGTGAAACCGAGAAGAGTCGTAACTGGGCCCTGGCGCTCCACACCGGGACGTCGTGCAACACAACAATGTTCATGCTCCGCCGCGGCGAATGGAAGTATGTAGCCTATCCGGGCTACGAACCACAGCTGTTCAATCTCGCCGACGACCCCAACGAGATAGGCAACCTTGCCAGTACCAGAAAGGAGGTTGCGGAAGCCATGGAACGAGACCTCCGAGGCATCGTGGACTGTGAGGAGGTTCGTCGCCGCTGCATGCGCTACAATAAGGCGGCATTCCGTGCCTGGAGAGAACAGGCAAGGGCGGGTCGGTTCCGCGACGCCACCTACAGCCGCAGCCAGGACAATCCGGCAACGACCTATGAGGAGATAATGGCCAACTGCTACGTGGGCTGGTCCAAGGAGCATGAGGAGAAGCTGGACTGTTGGCTGAACGATCAGGAATAGTTGGGTGCTTCTGGATCTTCATCCACAGAGGGGGATGTAACGCCAGACTCAAGCAGATCATAGAGACGAGTGTCGATGTCTGTCAGGGCTCCTGGAACTAGGAAGGCTTAAGGAAGATGCGGATGGTCAGGACATGTGTCTGACTGATGGTGGACCTGAGGGACGAGGAAGACATCCGATCCTGGATAGCTTCGATATCTCCAGAGGCAGACTCTCTTGTTCCTGTACTGCTGTGGACAAGCCTTGTCACTCGGAGGAATCAGGTTGTGAACACCGTGATGGTTCCGGGGTAGGTGCATAGGTGGCCCAAGCGTGCTTGCTCCAAGAGAGTGGCATGAGCACCGCCATTGTGGCTTCGATTTCCATCGCGGTTCTCGTGCAGGGAAGGAGAAGCATTAAGGCTATCCAGGACTGGAGGCCCAATCCATGAACACGAACGTTGTCTACCGTGGTTCAGCAGATGAACTGGCTACACTTGGGGGCGGATGCTTCTGGTGTATCGAGGCGGTCTTTGCCGGGCTAAACGGAGTGCAACGCGTCCAGCCAGGATACTCGGGTGGAAGCGCAGCTGACGCAACCTACGAGCGTGTCTCCACAGGCAAGACCGGGCATGCGGAGGTGGTCCAGATCACGTTTGACCCGAGCATCATCACCTACGAAAAGTTGCTGGAGGTATTCTTCCATATCCACGATCCCACAACTCTGAATCGGCAGGGAGCAGACCTCGGTCCCCAGTACAGGTCCGTCATCTTCTATCACAGCCCGGAACAGAAAGAGAAGGCGGAAGACGCCATTCGTCGTATCGAGTCGCAGGGCCTTTGGGGTGCCCCGGTGGTCACCCAGGTTGTGCCTTTCGAGGCCTTCTACAGGGCCGAGGAATACCACGATAACTACTATCGGAAGCATCCCAATCTGGCCTATTGCAGGTTGGTCATCGCCCCCAAGCTTTCTAAGCTCAAGGAGAGATTCGGGGACAACCTGAAGGGCTGATAGGAGTGCTAGACAGGGAAAGGACTTCGGGAGCTGGAAAGGCGTGAAGCTCCGGTCGGGATAACATTCGCCGGTCTTTCTTGCCACGAACCAAGCGAGCCGTCCAAGCATGATTCCTGGGCAGAGACTGCGAAAGCCCAGCGAACCGCCGAACGTAAAGGTTATCTTCGGCCACTGCAGACCTATCGCCGCAATGCTCAATGTTGCCGGCCGAAGTGTTGCAGAAGAGGGTAAGATCATCGATGAAAGGCTCCGAGCAGCCCTGGTCATCTTCCTGTTCTCTTTGCTCGAAGCACCTGCCTTGATGGCTGCGAGGATCGGCCCGGACGGAACCACCAGGGTCATCTGCCTTGGGGACGTCATCCAACAGTACGGCACGTACAACAGCTTCACCGTGATCGACTACGACCCGGCGATCCGGACGACCATGATCCCTTCAAGACCCGACTACCTCGCAGGATACGAAAACGCCTACCGCAACATGCGAGCGTACATGCCGCGAACCTACTCCGACCTCATCGAGAAGTACGATCTCATCCTGATGAGCGACGCAGATCGCCTTGTTTTCACGGCCAATTGGATCGGCTGGCTCTCGGACTCGGTGCCCAAAGGCGGGCTGGGCCTGCTGTGGCTGGGCAGCATCGTCGAAGAGGTCGCAGTTGGGTGGGTCGGGACCACCCTGGCAGACATCCTGCCCGCCGAGCAGGCACCGGGGCAGTACACCCGCGAGAGAGCGTTCCAGGTCCGGATCGTGGACCGTGACGAGGCCCTGATGAAGGCTCTGCCATGGGAGAGGACGCCCCCACTGGCTAACGTCAACGCCCAGATTCCCAGGGATGGCGCCAGTCTTTGGGCCGAGCTGCGGAGTCCCTTTGAGACCCACCCTTTTATGACCTACTGGCAGAACGGGAAAGGCGCGGTTCTGAACTTCGCAAGCAAGTTCCCAGTGGGGGTGCAGCCCTGGGTGGACGGTTGGACCCTGTTTCCCCAGGCGATGATGTACTTGGTTTACAGGACGGCCGACAAGCAGCTGCCCGAGGATCCTTTTCTCTTCCGGGAGGTCATGAATTCCTTTGTCGCGTTCCATCAGAGAAGCTCGCTGATCGACTCCATCCTTGACTGGGTGGAGAAGTTCGGGGGCAATCCCGGCAAGCTGAGGCAGGAACTCGACGCCTTGAGGAATGCAGGCTCGGATGCGGAGGAGGCCTACCTTGCGGGAAGCTTTGACGCGGCCCTTGCCCTGCTGGGCGACGCCGAGGCAAGGCAAGACCGAATCCGAATACTGGCAATGAAAGCCAAGGATGAGGCAATGCTATGGATCTACCTTACGGAGTGGTGCATTCTCATGGGCACTTTCCTGATCGCCAGCTACACGCTTTGGACACTCATGGTGCGGCGGACGCTTTATAGGGAAGTGAGATCCTCCCGCCTAGAAAGAGAGGCGACGTGGTAGTCCTCCTCAGGCGCAAGCGTCGGTTTGGGGGCGTCGCATGCGGTCTTGACGGAGACAGACCAGAGCCAAAACATGCCCGAATAGACTGCCCGTCTTCTCACGCGACCCATCGAGTCGTGTTCATCGTCGCGCCCTGCATCGGTGGATGGGTACGGGTGGTCGTCTAGACGATTGGCCACCGATTCGGTGCCCCTGTAAGGTCCGCGAGTCAACCAACCTCTCCGAAGCGGGCCCCGAGCTGTGCCTCTTTGGACTGCCGGGATTGATCAGGACCCATGAGAGCAAGGGATTCCGTGTCCGCGCTGTGCCCCTCGACCTCTGGCAGACCCTGCATGCCCTGATCTGCCCTGGGGACAAGCTATATACACCAACTCCACACCGTTGCATGATCGGGTGAGAAGGTGACCACGGACCGTACGGATTCGGAGAATGATCCAGCCACAACCGACACCGAGACGCTTACGGTGATCGCCTCTCGAATCGTCTGCAGGAGGCTTAGGAGGGTAAGCCAGGAAAGCTTTCAGGACTTGATTCCCGTAGAGGAACCCTTCGCGATATTCATCAACGGGAAACATGCCGTCGACGTTACCATCAGCCCCAGCGAGATCCACGAGTTCGTTGTCGGACACCTCATATGCGAGGGCCACATCGATGGTCCCCAGGACATCGAGAACTACTCGGTAGGGGAAGGCTGGGCCGAGGTGGAACTGCGGGTTGAGCCGCGGGAATCCATCATGAGGAAGGTGATATTCAGCGCCTGCTTCGGCGGCTCAGGCCGCCCGCCTTCCAAACCTGAGAAGACCGGGAAGGTGGAATCCGACCTCACCCTCGACTATGAGCAGTTGCAGGGGGCGGTCGAAGCCATTGAAGATTCGCAGGTGCACCGCCTGACCGGAGGGGTCCACACTTGCGGGATCTTCTCGGCTCCCGAACGCGATCCCCGAGCGGCCCCCCACCGGGTTGGCCTGTGTGATGACATCGGCAGGCACAATGCGCTGGACAAGGCCGTTGGGAAGGCCGCCATGCAGGGCTGCCGTCTGGCTCGGTGCTTCGTCGTCACAACCGGGAGGGCCAGCTCCGAGATGGTGGCGAAGTGCCACGCCGCTGGAATCCCGGTCCTGGCGTCCCGGGGCGCCACCACGACGCTGGCCGTCGAGATCGCCAAGCTCTCCGGCATAGCCCTCGTCGGGTTCGCCAGAAGGGACAGGATCAATATCTACTGCAACGAGTGGAGGGTGCTCGGCGCAGGATGCGGCAAACCCAATGGGCCCTGACCGTGGGGCCCTCAGATAACGCCCCAAGACCCGGGGCACGCTTGACAAGGACATTCCACCGGGTCCGGTCTTCCCTACTTGGATGCGTGCATCGTGCGGTCCGCAACGCCCATGCCCAATCCTGACAAGCTGATCGCACGGACGTTGATGAAGGTCGTCACCGTTCGCGGACGTTGCCGCGAGTCGGCGGCCACCTCGGTTCTCCCCATGGTCCGCAGGACCGAGTCCCGCTGCCCCGCCTTGGCGACCAAGATGCTCGGGCGGGGGGCCACCACGGGCCCCCGAGCTTGGGCTCAAAGCCCAGCCCAAAATATATATCATCTCGCTGCGTCCTCGACCCGAGTGCCATAAGGGGGACGCGGTCGTAGGCTTCAGGGGAAGAAGTGCTTGGTGTTTTCCGGGATTGCTTGGCATTTCGATCTGGATTCCATCCCGATATGTCGGGGATCGTTGGTGCTGGCCATTCTCCTTCTCTTGGTACACCCGACTTTGTGCCACGCCCAGAAGACCCGGATGCTACTTGTCGGGGAAATCGGTCAGATCAATGCACTTCGCAGGCTGGCGGGCGGCGAGCCTTTCGTCGACACCGTGGTGGTTCCGTGCCGCAGTGATGTTGGGACATTTGAGGATGCCCGGAAGTACATCAGGCTCTACTTCCCTCGTACATACGAGGCGATGAGGAGCTTTGGCTTCATAATCCTCACCGCTGTCGAGTACAATCTTCTGTCTCCGGAGCAGGACAGGTGGATGTACAACTCGATCCGTGAGGGGACCGGCGGGATCAACGACAACAGCGTGTTCAGCGTCATCTCCACGATAATGACCGCCTGGGCCAACTCCCAGACCCAGCAAGCCTTCCCCAACGACGCCCCTGCGGTAGCAGGGAGGGGCGGAGCGAGAGCCAGCCTGCTAGCCTTCCGCGTGGCGATAGACAGGGATTTTCGTGATCCCCTTCTCACCATCTTCCTGCCATTTGGGGTGGAGAAGGCGCCCTGCTGGGGCGTGTCCAGCGTCGTGATACCTCGGGAGGGAGCGGCAACGCTCGCATGGCAGTACGGTCACTTTCCCAGCCAAGAGCCCTACCTCGCTGTGTGGGACTACGAGAAGGGAAGAACCTACACGTGCGGGAGCCTAATTCCGGGCGGTTGGTTCAACTACCCGGACAACCCATACTGCCCCGAAATCCTGATCAACATGATCTTCTACTCGACTGTGAGGAAACTGATCGAGGATGTCCAGATTTTCCACATGGCCAGATCCAGCGTCATACAATTCAACATGCGCCGGGGGATCCTCCTGTCGCTGAGGGACTTCATCGACGCATTCGGGGCCAAGACGCAGGCGATCGAAGAACAGATAGTCGAGCTGGACCGGTTGTATCAGGAGGGCGTTCAATACTACATAGACCTAGACTTCTTGAGGTGCCAGGAGCACATGAGCGGTGTGCTGGACAGATTCGCCCGGGCCGAGAAGACGGCCGTGGAGATAAAGAACCTCGCACTCTTCTGGGTCTACCTGGTGGAGTGGCTTGTAGTTTCCTCCGTTCTCTGCATCTCGGGTTTCGCCCTCTGGACCCTGATGGTCAGAAGGCAACTCTACCGCCAGACAACCACGACAATGCTCGCCCGACGCGTGCGCTGAGGGCCTCTGGCTGGCGAAAGGGCGATGACAAGTCTCCCGAGCGAGCTCGTGGCATAATCCCGGTTCGCCGCGGACGGAGATGGCAAGGTAACCTAGCAGGGTCTCAACAACCTTTGAGGGGACTTGTGAGCATATGCGCCTTCGTGACACGAGTTCGGGCCCGAAGGCGATGATTCCCGTCAGCGCATGTGCAAGTGCGGTGTTCACACCCCGAGCATCCTCCCTCGAGGGGGCATCGCGTGCAGGTCTTTGGACGAACGGTGCCGGTCCTGAAGGCACCTGGGGTCACGGTGAATGCAGATTAAGAGCGGTTGTAAGCTCAGTCAGGTCCGTTTCGGGGCATCCCCGGATGACCGCTTGCCTCCGGGCCTGAAATCCGGAACCCGCATCAGCTTGCATCCCCGCGCAATGGACTCCGCTGCCAGGATCGCCGGTGCGGCAGTGTCCATCGCTTTGTAGACATCGAATTCCAGGGGCCTGATCCCCATGACCGCATCCCGGAAGGCGACATGGACGTAGTAGTCGGCGCCCCCGTGTCCGCTTCCCCTGGCCTCGTGTGGGGCCTCTGTCCGCTCGTACCTCCAGTCGACCTCCGCGAGCCCGTGCATCTGCATGCCGGCCAGCCACATCTTAGGCCGATCGTCGTACGAACGGCCGAGCTCCAGACATCCTCGGGTTCCGATGACCTGGTACCAGTGGTTGTCCCTCGGCGGAAAGGGCTGAGCGAAGCTGGCTGCCATCCGCAGTATGGCATCCTTCTCGGTCTTCATGAGCGCCACCTGCATATCGGGCTGCGGCAGCTCGGGGTGGGCGCGGCTCGGCGATGCGGTGCTCATGCCGACGACCTCGACGACCCGGTCATCCAGAACTTTGAGCATGGGGCTGAGTTCGTGGGGCAGGTAGTGGATCGGAGGCATGTGGTACAGCCAGCTTGGGTTGGCCCCCGGGTGGGAAGGCCCCTCGGAGGCGTCGTAGAACTGTCCAGTTACAGGGTCCTGGAAGGCCACCAACGGGGTTATGTAATGGAAGTACTGACCCTCACAGTATGTCACGTGCCCGAGCCTGCCCTGGCTCACCAAGTCCCGCCAGGCATCCACGAAGCCCCAGTACCTTGTCTGTTCGGCGAGCTGGTAGACCAGCCCGGTCCTCTCAACGGCGGTTACTATCCGCCAGCAATCCTTCATGTTGTGTGCGGCAGGCACTTCGGAGTTGACGTGTTTCCCGGACTCAAGCCCCTCGGCAGCCATTGCGCCCTGCTCTCTACAACGAACGCACAGGCCGATTGCCTCGACATTCTCATCCGCCAGCATCTCCTCATAGCCAACGTAGGCCCTGACGTGACTGCGATCGGCCATCTGCGATAGTGCCCGTTCATGCAACGCCGGGATTCGATCACAAACGGCGGTTATGCGATAGCCATCCATTCGCTCGAGAAGCCGAATCCATGCCAGGCCTCGATGCCCCAGCCCAACAACACCCATACTAATCTGGTCCATGACCCATCACTTCGATGTCGCGCGCCCGGGCACACAGATTGACGTGATCCTTATTAGCATATCCTACGCTGGGCGATGGAGTGAATCAACATGGTCAGCTTGGAGGACATGATCGAGGCGAGAAGAAAGGGCATCCAATGGGTTCTCGGGCAGCGGAACCCCGACGGCTCCATCGGCCCCTACGAGAAGGGCATCTTCTACTACAGGGTTCCTTGGGCCTTCGCCGTCACAGGCCACATCTCTGAAGCATGCATGCTCCTGGAATGGATAAGGAGCAACATGTTCAGTGACGAAGGGGACTTCGCCGGCAGATACAGCAGGGAGGAATGCGCTGACTACTACACCTATCCCAACGCCAACCTCATCTACGGTGCCCACATGCTCCGCCAGTTCGACCTATCGTACAGAGGCATGCGGTTCCTTCTGGCATTCCAGGATAGGCATTCCGGCGGATTCCTCAACAGGAAGGAGCAAACGGGTCCCGGCGGCGAGGAGGACATATGGTGTACCTCTCAAGCCGGCCTGACATGCCTGCTCACGGGACATCTCGAGCAAGCACGAAAAGTGGCTGTCTTCCTTGAAACCATGTACAAGCTGCAGCCCGACTGGAGCCAGAGGCTCTACTTCGTCTACCGACCGGGCAAGGGGTTGGTGACCGACTTCCCCGAGGAGAAGGCCACATTCTACTGCATCGATGCAGACCGACCGAGACAGTACTACTTCCAAGCCGGCATAGCCGCCGCCTTTCTCTGCAGGCTCCACATGGCCACGGCGGAGGGGAGGTACCTCGAGCTTGCGAAAAAATACATCGAGTTCGCCACCAGATGCACCCACCTGTTCTCGGCCCCCCAGGTGTGCAAGGTCGGCTGGGGGTCTGCCCTGCTCTATCAAATCACAAAGGAGGCGCAATACTGCGATCTTTCGATGAAGGTCGCGGACTACTTCGTGCAGCATCAGTATCCCGAAGGCTACTGGATGAACATCGCCCCCCATCGCAGCCTGCAGAGCATAATAGAGATAACCGCCGAGTTCACCGTCCACCTGGACACCATCATCGGTGCCCTCAGCACCTAACGTGCACAGATACGGGCTCTCGACGGAAGCCCTTGGGTCGGCGCGATCTGGAGGATGGATGAACAGCAAGGATCCTGGCAAGGACTCAATCAGTCACCGACCCACGCCGATCTTGATGTGGTGTCGACCGCGCGGGGAAATGACGAAGACCCAGTTCTGGCCGAACTCCTCCCTGTTCTGGAATACGGCATCGGACCCGTCGCAACTGGCAGTCAGCGCGCGGGTCTCCCGCAGGGGCACCTTGACGATCACGCCGTCTGGATAGTCACACTCAGCGTCGAAAGAGATTCCTTCAGCTTCCTCTCGGAAATCGTGTATGGCTGCTCTTGATCTCTCCTTCCACCAGAAGCACAACTCGTCGTTTCCCATGTGCCTAGCCGCGATTCCCCTTTCCTTGATGTAGCGCAGAACCTCATCTATGGCGTCCCGACAGGCCGGATAATCCTGTATGCAGACGGTATGGTAGAACATGTTCATGGTCAGGTGGTACCGAGCTGCGATATCGACAACCTTCCGCACCATCTGAAAGTCGGTCGTGCAACCCTCCCTCGTATAGCCGGTCTCGTAGGCGGTTATGGGCAGGATGAGGAGGTCTATTCTCCTATTCTCTCCTGAATGATCCGAGTAGAGATGGTAGGGATAGGAGGTCCCAAACGAGAATCCGAGAAGGTTGATAGGATTGGAGGGAGGAGACGCAACGTGAACGTGGCTGTTGTCGGCTTCGATCCCAGAATCCAGCATCCACTCAGCGGGTCTTGCCCAATCGGTCCACAGAGTACAGTGAAAATTCGCACACACAGGATGCCTTCCGAATCTGTTGCGGAACGCCTCAACTTGACACCTGATATCGGACACAGCGAAATCCAGAGGATGCTGGTACCCCCCATGGAGCAGGTTGATGTGGAGGGAGATTTCATGGCCGTTTGACTCTATGGCCTCGGCTTCCTCCGGGCCTAGAGCAAACTGCCCGTGCGCATCGGGCATAAGGTTCATATGGAAGGGAAGGCCCCTGCTCTTCATCCAGTTCGAGGCAAAAACCTGGCTTCCAGCCCTGCCCTCATCGTCTCCGCCCCAATGGAAGAGGGCATCCGGTACCAATCCGCCTGCCGGGGGGATCTGGTGGATGATGGGTTGCCCGGACCTAGCCATCATGTTCTGCAGAAGGAAGAGTATCTCATCGGCGTAGAGGACCTCCGACTCATTGGCCCCTATCACCACTTTGTCGCTCGTTCGGTATCGCCCGTCCCCGTCGTAGTCGGCGAGAATGGGCCGTCCCTGATGCAATACCCAGATCGTCTTGGGGACGTCAAAGGCAAAGTAACACGCCATTCCCGATCCGTGTTCCCTCGCAGTTATTGCGGGGCACAGGGTGTCTCGCCCATTCTGGCCGTAGAGCCTGGAGACCTCGGAGCAACCCACGGGGTTCACTTTGCGTATTTCGGAGAATATCAGCAACCTCTGCTGCGGATGCAGGGAGGAGTGCACCCCGATCGTGAGTGGATGAGGCCTGAGGTCGAAATACCCGGATGGAGAGAAGTCATCGACCTGGTGTGCGGTCGAGAGGTAGGTGTTTCCGAACAGGTTGTCCAGCCCTTCGGTGGCAAAACCTATGAGGGTTCCTCCCGCTTTGACCCAGGCGTCCAGATTCATGGCCATCCTCTCGCTCACCGGTTTCTCGCGCAGACTCGCCACAACTAGGACGCGGGTGGCACCCGGGAGGAGACCAGCTTCGACGGCATCTCTGGTGACGGGCCCAGCCATGACGCCAATCCGCTCGAGGATCTCTCTGACGTACTCGTACCAGTGGTTTAGACCTGCCCGGTTCTGATTGACTCGGGTGCCAGAGTCGTGAATATAGGAGGTCAGAGGATGTGTCGGTTCGTCGGTGGCGCGCAAGGGTTCACACCAACAGATGTCTAGGAGACCTCTTTTTAGATGTAGGGGACCGCTTGCGTAGCGCCGGGAGCTGCGCCACCAGCCGGAAGAATGAACCTTAGTGGTCTTTGCTGGCTATTTATGTACATAAGAGTTATAAAGACGACATCCACCCAGCTGCTATGACCCAGGCCCACCAGCTAAGCACGGACATCGTTCGTCTGCCACGCGATCATAGCCCCTTAGCGATCTTCTGCAACCTCAGAGAGCAGTTCGAAGGCGAGAAGTTCCTTCTAGAGTCGGTCGAAGGAACGGCCAAGACCGCCCGTTATTCCTTCATCGGCTTTGACCCAATTCTCACCTTCAAGTCCACCGGAAACCGGATCCAGATATCGATGCACAACGAAACGACCGAGACCGAGGGCGATCCCATATCGGCCCTCCGAAGCCTCCTTCGCACCTACCGGGTGGGATCCGTGGGGATAACGCCTTTCTCCGGTGGACTGGTGGGATACCTGTCCTATGATCTGGTCCGACAGTTCGAGAATCTGCCGTCCTTGAAACCCGACAACCTCGGTCTCCCCGAGACTTACCTAGTCATGCCAAGGCATCTTGTGTGCGTGGATCACATAATGAAAGAGTGCCTACTGATATCGCATGGTGCCGAAAAGCCAGGGTCAGTCGAGCTGGGGAGTGCCGCTGGCCCTTCCCGAGCCAGGGTTGGCCGATGCAGCGCATGGATCGGTAGAGAGGGTTACGAAGATGCTGTGGAGAGGGCCAGGCAATACATAGTTGACGGGGACATCTTCCAAGTCGTCCTATCCCTCAGGTACGACGCAGACTTTGAAGGGGATCCGCTGTCTCTATACGAGCTTCTACGCCAGATCAACCCGTCCCCCTACCAGTACTACCTAGATTTTCAGGACACCAAGATCGTGGGCTCCTCGCCCGAGATGCTGGTCAGGCTGGAGAAGGGGAAACTGGTGAGCCGGCCTCTCGCGGGCACGCGGCCGAGAGGCAAGGATGTCGAGGAGGATGAAAGACTCAGAATGGAGATGCTCCTTGATGAAAAAGAGCGCGCGGAGCACTTGATGCTAGTCGATCTTGCGCGGAACGATCTGGGGCGCGTGTCAACCTACGGATCGGTGGTCGTTGACGAGCTGATGTCCACCGAGAAGTACAGCCATGTCCAGCACATAGTCTCCAACGTCACATCCAGGCTGAGGCCGGACAAGGATGCCCTGGATACGCTCGCCGCCGTTTTCCCGGCCGGGACCGTCTCAGGGGCTCCGAAGGTCCGGGCGATGGAGATCATCGAAGAACTTGAGCCGTTCAGACGGGGTCCCTACGCCGGTGCAGTCGGCTACTTCGACTTTCGCGGCAACATGGACCTGGCCATAGCCATCAGGACGATGTTCACCAGCCCCGGCAAGCTTCACCTCCAAGCCGGCTCCGGCATCGTATACGACTCCGATCCCGAAAGGGAGTTCGCCGAGTGTCAGAACAAGCTCAAGGCACTGTATGCATCCATCGGGGGTCAAGCCCAATGAGGACCAGGGTGCTGGTGATAGACAACTACGACTCCTTCGCCTACAACATAGTCCAGTACGTGGGAGCCCTGGGTGCAGAGGTTACCGCACGGAGGAACACCATCTCGGTCTCCGATGCCGAGGACATCGATCCTGATGCGGTGATCATCTCACCTGGGCCGGGGCGACCCGAGAACGCGGGGATATGCGGACGCTTGGTCGAGCACCTCTCCGGCATTCCAGTGCTCGGCATCTGCCTGGGCCATCAGGTGATCGGATGGGCCTTCGGAGCCCGGATCGTTCACGCCCCCCAGCCGGTACACGGGAAATCCTCGCTGATCCACCATGGCGGATCGGGCATATACAGCGGCCTTCAGAACCCCTTCTCGGCAGTGAGATACCATTCCCTGCTTGTTTCCGAGGAAGGCCTACCGGAAGAACTGGAGATCACATCCAGGACCGAGGATGGGTTGATCATGGGGATAAGGCACCGGAAGATCCCCGTCGAAGGAGTCCAGTTCCACCCCGAATCCGTGCTAACCATGGGGGGCAAGACCATGCTTTCCAACTTCCTGGGTGGTCTTCGATGATCAAGGACGCGATCGCTTGTGTGCTGGAAGGTCGGAATCTGACGCCCCAGCTGGCAGGGGGAGCGATGAAGGAGATCATGGAGGGCCAGGCCACCGGGGCCCAGATAGGGGCACTGCTGGCAGGGATGAGGATGAAAGGTGAGACGGTGGATGAGATCGCGGCGTTTGCCCATGAGATGAGGGAGAAATCCAATAAGATCCGGCCGGCAGTGGAGGGACGCATAGTGGATACCTGCGGCACCGGCGGAGATGGGCTGTGCACCTTCAACATATCAACGGTCTCCATGTTCGTGGCGGGCGGGGCCGGGGTTCCCGTCGCCAAGCACGGCAACAGATCGGTCTCAAGTAGGTGCGGCTCCGCGGATGTGCTGGAGTTCCTCGGGGCCCGGATGGATCTGAAGCCCGAGGAAGTGGCAAGAGTGATGGAGGAAACGGGGGTCTGCTTCATGTTCGCACCAGCCTTCCACCCGGCCATGAAGCACGCATTGGGACCCAGGCGCGAGATGGGCGTCAGGACCGTGTTCAACGTCCTAGGCCCACTAACAAACCCCTGCGAAGCCAGGGCGCAGGTCTTAGGGGTGTACGACGGATCGCTGACGGGGACTCTGGCACATGTTGCAGCGCGGCTGGGTCTGGAACGGGCCTTCGTCGTTCACGGGGAGGATGGCCAAGATGAGATATCGACCACCTCGGCCACAACGATATCGGAGGTGCGAGATGGATCTGTCCGAGACTACGTGCTGACCCCCGAGGATCTCGGGATTCGACGTGCATCCCTAAGCGATCTGAAGGGCGGGGATGTCGGCATGAACGCGCGGATCATGGTCGACGTTCTGGCAGGAAGGTCCACAGGACCCAAGCAGGACGCGGTTGTCGCGAATGCAGCCGCAGCGATCGTCGCTTCGGGACAGGTGGACGACCTACGGAAGGCGGTCGACAGGGCCCGCCAGTCGATCCAGAGCGGACGCGCCCTCCAAACCCTTGTGCGCTTCCTTAGGGCAAACGGGAACGACAGCGTCGTCGAAGGACTTCTGGAGGAAGCCTGATTGCCCCCGACGCCGCCCCGCTGGGAGGCCCTGATGGCCAAGGTGATGGAGCAGAAGAGAAAGGCACCGAGCGCACCCCTCCAAGAGGCGCTTGGCAAGGTGCCTCGAAGCCTCCCGGCGAGCATAAGGGCTCTGAAGGCCCGGGCCATAACGCCGATAATAGGCGAGATCAAGCCTCGATCCCCCACGGAGGGAGTTCTCAGGCGGGTCACCGACCCTTGCGGAATCGTTGGGGAGATGGTGGCGGCCGATGTCGCCGGAATATCGATACTCACCGAAGAGCACTTCTTCGGTGGGAGCAGGGCACTGCTGGCGAAGGCCTCTGCCTGCAGCAGGGTCCCAGTGCTGATGAAAGATTTCCTGACCGAAGAGAAAGAGATCGAAGAGGCCAGAAGGCTGGGTGCCGACGCCGTGCTTCTCATCGTGAAGCTCCTTGGGGATCGATTGCGGGGCATGTACGAGAAGACCCTGGAAGAAGGCCTGACACCCCTTTTAGAGGTTCACACGCGATCCGAGATGGAGGCGGCAAGCAGGCTTAGGCCGGACCTCATCGGAATAAACAACCGGGATCTATCGAGCATGAAGGTCGACCTCCGGACCACAAGCAGGCTCCGCAGATACGCGCCGACAGGATGCCTGGTTGTCAGCGAAAGTGGGTACCGTTCCAGACGCGATGTCGAAAGCATGGCAGGCAGCTGCGACGCCTTCCTAATAGGATCAGTCCTGATGAAGGCGGACATCCGTGAGAAGATACTGGAGCTTCAGGGGAGGTTGGACAAGTGGTCTGGGTGAAGATCTGCGGCCTGAAAACGGAGAGGGATGTTGAGCTGGCCCGGGACTGCGGTGCCGATGCCGTTGGAGTGGTGGTCGGGGCCCCGTCGCCTCGCGCCGTGAGTCCCGAATCTGCCCGGGACATGCTGGGAACCGCTGGGGATTTGGAAACAGTCATGGTCACAGTCTGGCAGGGGCTGGGGGGAACCGTGGAACTTGCCAGAGTCATACGCCCGACGGCGATCCAACTCCACGGAAACGCCGAGCCATGTGACTTGGCAAGGGTCAAACGGACGCTTGAGGAGGAGGAACTGGGAGATATGATCATCACACCAATCGGGATCGGGCTGCGCTCAAACCCAGATGATCTGCTGGCCATCTGCCGATCCTATGAAGGATTGGCGGACCGAATCCTTCTCGACACCAAGGCGGAGGACTCCTGGGGCGGCACGGGAACGACCCACGACTGGGAGACGTCACGATGGCTCCGGGAGACGCTGGGCCAAGCCGAGGTGATACTTGCGGGGGGCCTCAACGAGGGAAACGTCCGACGAGCCGTCTCGTTGGTGAGGCCCTTCGGCGTGGATGTCTCCACCGGAGTCGAGACAGCACCGGGAGTCAAGGACCCCGATCTGGTGAGGAGGTTCGTGTGCGCAGCAAAGGAGGCAGGGTGATGAGGCAGTTCGGGATCTACGGCGGCCAGTTCGTGTCCGAGATGATCATGCCCGCTCTGATCGAGCTTGAGGAGGCATACGGCGAGGCAACGAAGGACCCTTCCTTCAGGGAGCAGCTAACCGAGCTGCTAGGCAGCTACGCCGGGAGGCCGACCCCGTTGACCCATCTTCCGAACCTGAGCAGGCAATGGCACACGAGGGTCTACCTCAAGCGTGAAGACCTTCTCCACGGAGGCGCCCATAAGCTGAACAACACGCTGGGTCAGGCCTTGCTGGCGAAGAGAATGGGAAAGAATCGCATCATCGCGGAGACGGGGGCCGGTCAGCACGGCATAGCAACCGCCATGGCTGCCGCCAGAATAGGCCTTGACTGCGTCATCTACATGGGCTCGGAGGACATGGAACGGCAGAGGATGAACGTATTCCGCATGAGGCTCTGTGGCGCGGATGTGATAGAGGTGCAGAGCGGGTCGAGAACGCTGAAGGACGCGATCAATGAGGCGATGAGGGACTGGGCCGCGAACGTGCAGGACAGCTTCTACGTGCTGGGCTCGGTTGTGGGACCCCACCCCTATCCAACGATGGTCCGCGACTTCCAAAGCGTCATCGGCCGGGAAACAAGGCAACAGATCCTTGGTTCGGAGGGACGGCTGCCGGACAAGATCGTTGCATGCGTGGGGGGCGGAAGCAACGCGGCAGGGATCTTCTACGACTTCCTCCTGGATGCGGTCGAGCTGTACGGGGTCGAAGCGGGCGGGCTTGGCCTAGACTCCAAACACTGCGCAACCCTCTGCGCCGGGACCAGGGGGGTTCTCCACGGGGCCATGTCCTACCTGCTCCAGGACCAGTTCGGCCAGGTCGTGGAAACGCACAGCATCTCGGCCGGGCTGGACTACCCGGGCGTGGGTCCCGAACATGCCCACTGGAAGGACAGCGGAAGGGTGAAATACGTCAGCGTGAACGACGACGACGCCATTCAGGCCGCGTGCAAGCTCAGCAAGTCGGAGGGCATCATACCCGCCCTGGAACCGGCACACGCCCTTGCATACGCCGAAAGCCTGGCACAAGACACGGACCCCGACCAGATCCTGATCGTCAACCTCTCGGGTAGGGGAGACAAGGATCTCGACGTCATATTCCGCAATCTGGAACACAAGAGACAAGGGTGACGGAGTTTGAACAGGATCCAGAGAGCCTTCGCTCAATCAGCGTCAGAGAAACGACTGGTTCTGGGCACGTACCTGGTCGCAGGTTACCCGACCGAAGAATCCAGCCTGGATATTGCTCTCGGCGTTGTGGAAGCCGGATCGGATATGATCGAACTCGGCATCCCGTTCTCGGATCCGGTGGCCGATGGAAGGGTTCTCCAGGGGGCGCACAAAGCTGCCCTGGATCGCGGCATGACGCCGCCCAAGGCACTTCACCTTGCGGAACAGATCAGAGCCTCGGTGGACATACCCATCCTGTTCATGACATACTACAACCCGGTCCTTCAGCATGGACCGGAGCGCTTCGTCTCGGAATGCCAAGCCAGCGGGATCGACGGCCTTCTGGTGCCGGATCTACCGATCGAAGAGTCGTCCGAACTTCTGCTCCTTGTGAAGAACCTCGGGATGAACCTGATCTTCTTCCTCTCCCCCAACTCGCCGCCAAGCAGGATCAGGGCCACGGCAAGCGTTGCCAACGGCTTCGTATACCTCTTCTCCTCACTGGGCGTAACGGGGGAAAGGGAAAGGCTGAGTGCCGGCATCAACGATGTCGTCGATAGGGTAAGACAAACGCTCACTGCCCCGATATGCGTCGGGTTCGGCATCTCGGGCCCAGACCAGGTCCTTTCGCTGTCGAACCTGGGGATAGACGGGATAGTGGTGGGGAGTGGAATCGTTCGCAGACAGGATGAGGGACTGGATGCGGTTAGGTCCTTTGTGTCGTCGCTGAAGCAGGCCTGCTGGAAGGCAGGGGCACACTGAGCCAGGATCGGGTCAACCCCCCGATCACAGCGGATCAACCCACAAGAGGCCTTCCTCCATTCTCGGCCCGACGAGCAGCGGGGCATGGCTTCACCAAGCACTCGCAAGGCGGCATGCCGGAGACTGCTCAAGTGACGCCTCGAAAGGCTAGATGGACTCTGCGAGGGGCAGAATCCCGTCCAGCGAGCGTATCACCGAACAGAACAGCCTCCGGTACTGCCCCTCCCGATCGATCACGACCGGATGAATCCCAACGCTCAGCGCCCCCCATGCATCCGAGCCCGGGCTGTCGCCGATGTGCACGGATTCCTCCGCGACTCCCCCTATCGAGGCCAGGGCAGCCATGAAGATCTCGGGCCACCACTTCTTGTAACCCAGAGCCCTTGAAGCGATTATGGTATCGAAGTAGTCGCGGATGCCGATCTGGCGGCAGAAGCCCATCAACCCCGGGTCCCAGTTCGATATTATGCCGAGCCTGTAGCCGCAGGCCCGCGCCCTTCGCAGCGTGGGCACCGCGTCTGGATACAGCTGGTATGAGTTGAAGTCCGCTTTAAGGATCTGCCTGGTGATCTCGTCGGAGGGGGACATGCCGAGGAACTCGATTGCCTTCTTGGTCCTGTTGTAGCTGTGTTCCCTGGCCTGTTGCAGGGTGCGCTTGTATCCTTCTCGGTCGGGAGGCTGACCCGGGGCAGATGCGGGTTGTGCCGGCACGGCGATCCGGGCTTGGTTGTACGCTTCGGCGAATGATTGGGCAGGAACATCGTATCCCAGATCCTCTAGGAGCATGTGGATGGCCGTTTCGGTGTCGTAGGGTCTGTAGACCAGCGTATGCCCCATGTCGAAGAAGATGTTCTTGATGACCATGCCGGCCCGTCGCTGGAACCGATCAAGATATGTATTTCGCCATTCGGTGCTCGGCCCAGCCTACAGGACCCCGCGGTGGCCGCAAGACGCCTTTTCAAAGTGCGAGATCACATTCAAAGATACTTCCATATTTCTGCACATTGCATAAGGTCCAGGCAAGGGAAGACCAGACCCCTTGCCCGAGAACCGGCCTGGGTCCGTGCACCCCGTGTGCCTCCGGCTACTTTGCCTTTGCCCGTTCTACTCCCAGGTCCTGGAAAACTTCGAAAGCTTCCATCGTGTCCCAGACGTCTTTGTCCCAGGACCCATCCGGGTTCTGATGTTTCCCCAGCCATTCGACGGCTGCCATCAATGTCTTGCTGTCAAGCGTGAGCCCGGCAAGCCTACTTCCCAGAGGGCTTTGCCACGATGGCGCTAGCGTTCGTCAGCTTGATGCCGTTGGCTTTCCGTGCTCGGAGGCTCACGGATTGAACTGGCGACAGTGGATCTCCCTGAAATTGGGATATGCACCTTCCGAGCCATGATGCAATCGTGGTGATTGCGTTCTTCTCTCCTATGGGTCACAACTCGCAGAATACTCCGTTGTTGAGAGACTCGAATCAGCAATCCCTCCATTGCCGTGGATGATACCCCTGGCAGTGTGCGCATTGCCCAGGTATCGGCCTCTTATCATGGCCCCTGCCGA
>CAYVLA010000059.1:0-19714 GCA_964452145.1 Hadarchaeota archaeon (SeqCode) | reverse complement strand
AGGGGCAAGAAGGTCGTCCTCTACTTCTATCCCAAGGACAACACACCCGGATGCACCAAGGAAGCCTGCGACTTCAGGGACTCGATCTCGTGGTTTGACGATCTGGGGATCATCGTCCTGGGGGTAAGCAAGGATGGGGTGAGTTCTCACCTCAAGTTCAAGTCCAAACACCGGTTAAACTTCCCGCTTCTGAGCGATCCTGATCTGGAAGTGCACAAGAAGTATGGGGTCTGGAAACAGAAGAAGCTCTACGGCAAAAGCTTCCTAGGCGTGGAGAGATCCACCTTCCTCATCGACGAGCGGGGCAGGATAGAAAGGATATTCAGCAAGGTCAAGGTGCCCGGCCACGTTGAGACGGTCAAGCAGACGGTGCACGCGGCCCATTAGGCCTACCGTCTCCTTCGGTACCCATCCCCAGATCTGACGCCTGACCAGAGGTGTCGCCTGGAGGCCAGGATGTGCACAGTTATAAGGTCAAGCAAACTGCGGGATCGCCATGCTTGATAAGCTCGATGCCGGCGACATAGTCGAGGTGGCGGTCAAGTTCGAGGAGGCCGGGAAGGCCTTCTATACGAGGGTGGCCGAGATGGCCTCGGAGACTAGGAGTTTCTTCGAGGATCTCGCCAAGGCCGAGGCCCGTCATGCCGAGCTGTATAGGAAGTTGGATCCCAAGAAGGCCTTCACAAAGGATGACCGGGCAACTGACTATCTGGCCAATCTCATGCAGACCGGTCCCCTGGCAAGCTTGACGGAGTCGGGCCAGCTGGGGCAGGCCCCTTTGAACCTGGATGAGGCCTTCACCATTGCTATACAATTCGAGAAGGATAGTGTGCTTTTCTATTCTGGTCTGCAGAGCTTGCTGTCCGCGTCCGCTGCGGAAACGAACGACAAGGTCGTCGCCCAGGAGAAGGAGCATCTTCGCACGCTGGTGGCGACTCGGCGGAAGCTTCAGGGAAAGCGCTGATCCCCTCAATCAAGGCCTCTGGGAAGGCTTTTTCATTCCCCACTCTACGATTCATTCGCGCGGCCTGCGTGGGGATGGATCTGGACGGGGAGGAAATTGAGGGAGTTGTCAAGCCTCGTTGACCGGGGTTGCTGGGGGCCTCTGGGGCCGCCGTTCTGCGGATCGGACGAAAGACAATTATCCCGAAGGGACCTGGCTATTCCGCTTTGTTGCCCCGCTGGCCTGTCCTCATCAAGCCTGTCTTTCGCGCAATGCTTGCGTGCATGGTCCTTGGAACACTTGTCGGAGCCCAGGAGGGCAAGAGGGATCCGGAGACCGGGCGGATACGCCTGCTGTACATAGGTGATGCGACCAACACCCGGAACCCGGTCTACATCTACAGATCCGATCCCACTTTCATCCCGACGCTGATCCCTGCCTGCAGGGACGTGCTTTTCGCGGCGGGGCTGGGCATCAACGACATCTACAAGTACATGAGGCAGTACATGCCGAAGACCCTGGGGCATATGAGAGATTCCTACGACACGATCATCCTGTCCGATGTCTGCGTTCTCAACTTCCGTCCCGAGCAGATAGACTGGATGAAGAAATGCGTTGAGGAAAGCGGATTCGGCCTCACCATGGTCGGCGGGATCGAGAGCTTCGCCGGGGGATCCAACTACCCGAGCTGGGCCGGGACCCCCGTTGCAGATGCCCTGCCAGTCGAATTCGCCACGATCCAGCAGAACGCTCCTTCAGGTTCCTACAGATTCACCATCCGCGCTCCGGACGATGAGTTGATGAGATCCCTGCCGTGGGGATCGGCACCCCCTTTCTCGGGGCTCAACATCGTCACGGTGAGAGACGGAGCTATCGAGCTTTCCAAGGCGGTGGGCTACTCGACGAGTTACCCCCTGATGGCTGTGTGGAGGTATGGCCAGGGCAGGACGGTCGCCTTCACGCCGGACTGGACCCCCGGATGGGGAGTGGATTTCTGTAACTGGGAGTACTACCTTGACTTCGCCTCAAACCTTGGGCTGTACTCGAGCAGGGTCGAGGTCCCCCAGGATTTGGCCTTGGTCCATGCCAACAGGGCCGAGTTAGTCGACATTGCGACAAGGAAGATACTCCTATCATCCCTCTTCGAGTTCGTTGACAGATTCGGAGCAAGCACCTCGAAGCTGGAACCTTCAATCAACGACGTGGAGGAGACCGTGACGTTGGCCCAGGAGGCCTACATCAGACAGGACTACACAGGGTCGATCGCACTGCTCCAGGACGCCCAAGAAGCTCTCAAGGAGATAGAGGCGCATGCCTTCAGGCTTAAGAACCGGGCGATGCTCTGGGTATACATCATTGAATGGTTCGCCGTTCTGGGGACTTGTTTCTTCTCGGGCACCGTGCTCTGGGCTGTGATGGTCAGGAAGAGGCTGTACAGGGCGGTGGCATCCACCCGGTCACTCTGATACGTATGAGCCGGGATTTCTTCAACGCCGCGAGTTCTCTGCGACTTACACATTTATCCTCACACGGGAAGTGCGATACCATGACGGCATTCTCAGGAATCGTATGGGGCCGGCCGCTCACATGGGGAACGGCCACTAGCCTGCATACGGCCTTCGTCATAAAGGCGGGAGAGGAGGACATCCTTGTCAAGTGCGACTTCATGTGTTACGTTCGCTGGGGGGACGATGTGCGGGTCCAGGGTTCGATGAGGACCAAGGAACGGAGGATAACCGACTACCGGGTGAAGGGAAGGTACCTGCACGCGATAACGGTCGAGAACGCGACCCTGGGCCTGACCTTCGATCATCCGTAATGGCACGGGAGGTTAAGAGTTGGAGGACACCATGAAGAGGCTCATGCACAACATGGAGCTCCTCATAGTGCTCAGCGGAAAGCGCAACTGGAGGGCCGCCGCAGAGGCAATATCGGAGGCCAAGGTGCTGCTGGGCGAGCTGGAGAGATATGTTGAGTCGGCACGCCAGGCGGAAGCCAAGGCCCAGGATAAGGGCCGTCTGCGCTCGGTACGGGTTTCCTAGTCAGGCGAGCGTCGACTGACATCTGGCATTCGCATTCGGCACCATACAGTTTTCAGGCATTCCTCCCCAGGTCACCGCATCGTATGGATCCTGGGTGAGGATCTTGGACATGATTCGCGAGTGGGTGCCGGCGGAGAAGTTGGGTTGCACGATCGAGGTCAATGCGTGGGCGGACGGACGACTTGAGGGGGTCAGCCTCAGCTCGGGGATGAGATCATGGAGGGGTGACTACAGTTTACCTACGTCACTTGAGCTCGCCGAGTACGCACAGGGCAAACGCCGCAGCTTTTCCCAAGAACTGACCAGGGCACGGATCGGCTTGGTCAGGGGCGCCTTCCGTCGCGCGGCATTGCTCAAGGCAATGGAGATACCCTACGGTCAGACCATGGCCTATTCCGAGATCGCCCAGCAGCTGTCGTCCAAGGCGTGGCGGGCAGTGGGCAGTGCCATGGCGGGCAATCCCGTGGCGATACTGATTCCGTGTCACAGGGTGGTGGCCAAGCACGGAATAGGAGGCTTCGGCGGGGACGTCGAGATGAAGAGGAGGTTGCTCGAGTTCGAATCCGCACACCTGCGTTAGACGGAGAGCTCCCTTGATCGTCGATGGGCTTGGGAGACCGCGTCCATCACCGAGGCTCTGAAGCCTCCGCCCTCAAGCGCCCTTACGGCGGCGATCGTTGTGCCGCCGGGCGAGCAGACTCTGTCCTTCAGTTCGGCCGGGTGTATACCGGTCTCCAACACCATCTTCGCCGCTCCCAGAATCGTCTGGGCAGCCATCCTGGTGGCATCGGCTCTCTCCAGTCCGTGGAGCACGCCAGCATCGGAGAGTGCCTCAATGAAGATGAAGGCATAGGCCGGCCCGCTGCCGCTCAAGGCGGTCACCGCGTCCATCTTCGCCTCGTCCACCCTGAAGGTCCTGCCCACGGCCCCGAAGATGGTTTCAGCCTTCTGCAGCTCGGCCGCGGCCGAGTGGGTTCCAGGAGAGAGGGCGGTACAGCTCTCCTGAACGGCGCAGTTGATGTTGGGCATGGCCCTCACCACGCGCGTTCCTTCTGGGAGACAGGATTCCACCCGCAGTATGGGGATCCCTGCGGCAACGCTTATGACGAGCTTGGACCCGATTCGCTGATCCAGGCCTCTCAGCGCCGCCAACAACACGTTCGGCTTCAGGGCCAGTATGACAACGTCCGAGGTCGGAATCGCCTCTGAGTTGTCCGAGACCACCTTGACCCGGAACTCTTCCTCCAAGAAGCGTCTCCGGCAGGGGTCGATGTCCGAGACGGTTATCTCATCCGAGCCTGCCACCCCCGACTTCACCAACCCCGAGATCATTGCTTCAGCGAGCTTTCCGCCGCCCACGAATCCGATCCTCACTTCATCTCCTCCTCGAGGGATCTCTCCAGTTCACGTGCAACATCCTCAAGGCCATCATTGATGAGGGTTTCCCTCCTCGGTATCCCGGTCTCCGGGTCCCATCCGCGCCTCTCGTAGTAAGTCCTGAGGATGACCTCGTACTCCTGGGGATCGGCTACCCTGCCTGCGAAGGGTCCTGACTGGATTGGATCCTTGAAGGTCCTTGGTGCCGGATAGTCGCTGGACTTACGCGTCCCCAGCTTGACGCTGATGGCTCTGGTCAGGTCGTAGACGACCTTCGACCTGGCAAGGAGATCCGCCAACGTGACCTTGATCCCCACCACTGCCGAGTACATCTCGGCGTAGAGGTTCTCGTCGATCCCCAGTTCGATCCAGGGCAGCCTGCAGACCCCCAGCATGTCAAATACAGGCCTTACGGCTTGGTGGTACATCACCAGATCTACCTTCTCCTTCATGCCCCAGTCCTTGCCCATCTGCAGCTCCTTCGCGATCGGCCAAGCCCTAGTATGGTGGGCCCCGATGTCACAGGTCCCGTAGGCCAGAGCCATGCACATGCTCACTCGGGAGTCGTAAGCCGACTGCTCAAGGCCCTTGACCTGGACCGCGATCCTTTCCAGCCGAGGCCATCTAGCGACCAGGCCTTTCGAGCCCTGGGCCATGTAGGCCCCGATGCCCTCCTTCCTGGCTATCATCTCCATGAGCCTTACCGCCCCTTCCTGGTCGCCCCACCGGATCTGCAGTCCTCCAAGGTCGTCCCCATTCAGAATGCCGCTCTCCCGGGCCTCGATAATCATCGCGATCAGGTTGCCAGTTGAGATCGTGTCGATGCCGAGTTGGTCGCAGAGTTCGTTCGCCTTCAGGATGAAGGAGAAGTCGTCGACGCCGATGTTTGAACCGAACATTGCTGCGGTCTCGTACTCGGGGCCCTCGCAAACGGAGCCCTTCCATGGTCCCTCTTTGACCAGGCACACCTTGCCACAGCACATGGGACATGCGAAGCAGGCGGAATCACCTATCTTGTATCTTGACTCCATCACATCGCCGTTGATCTTGGGCGCTCCCTCGAAGTGGGCATCTCTGAAGTTCATTGTTGGAAGGAATCCAATGGTGTTTGCATAGTCGATCACCGTCATGAGCCCTTGTCTTTGCCACACCTCCAGGGACGGGTGACCGCGTAAATAGCCGAAGGCCCTGTCGCTCACATCCATGAGCGCATCCATATCGTGGACAGGGAGATCATTTGTCCCTCTAACCGCGATGGCCTTCAAGTTCTTCGAGCCCAGAACCGCGCCCATTCCAGTTCTGCCTGCATTTCTCCCCCAGTCTCCGTTGATCGTCGCGAAGACAACGCCGTTCTCGCCCGCAGGTCCGATGGCCACCACCCGCACATCATCCCAGCCAAGCTGCTCCTTGAGGATGCGTTGCGTCTCGGTTGCCCCGATTCCCTTAAGCTTGTCCGCGCTTCGCACCTCTGCGATCCCATCGTCCACCCAGAGGTACGAGAGGACCTTCGCCCTCCCCCTGATGCATACGGCATCCAGGCCGGCCATTCTAATCTCGGTCCCGAAGCTACCCCCCATGTTGCTATCCGCATAGATGCCGGTTGCCAGCGAGATGCAGCAGAAGGAGGTCTTCCCGGATGCAGGGATCAGGAGCCCGTTCAGCGGACCGGGGGCTATTGTGAGCAAGTTCCCCGGGCCGAACGGATCCGCTACACGGACGAGGTTGTCCCAGGTCAGTCTCGCGCCCCATCCCCTTCCTCCCAGGTATTTGAGGGCGAAATCGTCGGTGACCTGTGTCCTCTTTGCCCGCGCCCCCGAGAGGTCGACCTCGAGGATTGAGTTGAAGTACCCTCCCTTCGCCTTCATCTGGATCGTGCTCCGTCGACGTAACTGATGATATGGATTCCTTCTCCGCCCCGGGCGGGGACGACCAGCTCGCTGAACCCGGCGTACTCGATCTTGCCGCCCACAAGCCTCGGTTGCTTGTCATGGCGGCCGTCCACGGTCAGGGCTGACTTGGGGCATGCCTTGATACACTGCGGGGAGCCTGAACAGAGGTCACACTTGATGGGCACCGGGACGTTCCGGTGGACGAATATGGCACCGTAGGGACAGGCCTCCACGCAGGCCTGGCAATGCGTGCAGAGATCGGAATCTATCCTGACCACACCCTGGACGATCTGAATTGCCTCCGAAGGACACGCCTTCTTACACTCCGGATCATCGCACTGGCGACACACGATTGGGGTGCGAATGAGGGGGTTAGGATATACAACGATCACTCTGATGGCCGACTTCTTCGGGTTGTTCACACGGAAGTGGTGCTGGGCGCAGACCAGCTCGCATGTCCGACAACCTGAGCATCTCTCCGGCATGACTGATATGGCTGTCATTTAGGCACCGCGCCGACGAAACTCAACCCGGTGTGGAAGTCGTTTGAAATATTTTCCCGATGGGAGTGGTGGTCGGTGGTAGGTTGTGTTGGGGCAGAGCCTGATACAAGCACGAGTTGACGGGAGGCCGTGACATCTTCGGCGACTCACGCTTCGCGAGGCTTCACGCTTCACGCTTCACCATAGATTTATTAGCCCTAGCTAGGGGCAATGGGCCCTAGCCGAGGAGGGACGGGCTCTGAAGGAACGAAAGGTTGAGGAACGCCTTCTGGAGAAGATAGCTAGGCTGATCCCGGGATACGGGGGCTACAAGGACAAAGAGCTCAGACGGGAGGCAGACAAGCTTCAGAGGACATTCACCGCTAGGAGGCTCGGGGAGGCCAAGTCAAACTTGGAGTCCGCAAATGCCAAGATGGCCGCAAAGGGGTATCTCGATTCCCTCGGCTTCGCAGACAGGATCGTCAGACGTCTGGAGAAGATCGTGGACAAGGTTCGGTTCGCCAGCTACGGGTACGCGGGCTTCTTCGACCTGATAAAGGTCAAGGAGGAGGAGCTGGACAAGCTCTACCAGTTCGACGCATCACTCCTCGAGGATGCGGACAGGCTCAAGAACAAGATCGGCGAGCTGGGCTCCGCCCTGGACACCCAAGACCGCGCGAGGGAGAAGCTGGAGGAACTCGAGGCGCTGGTGGATGAGGTGGAACAGAAGATCACGGGAAGAGACGATCTCATCAGGGGGATCAGGTAGATGCCGGAAGTCATAGAGTCCTTGGACAAGACGGGAAATGAGATGGTGGTCCGCTGGCCAGCGAGCGGCTCGGGCGCCATAAGGTCCGGAGCTCAGCTCATCGTGCGCGAATCCCAGGCCGGTGTTTTCTTCAGGGATGGCAAGGCCTACGATGTGATGGGCCCCGGGAGACACACGCTGACGACGATGAACCTGCCGCTGATAACCGGCTTTCTGAGCCTGCCATTCGGCTTCAAGAGTCCCTTCAGGGCCGAGGTCTACTTCGTCAACCAGAAGGTCTTCACCAACCTGAAGTGGGGCACGGCCCAGCCGATAGTCTTCAGGGACAAGGAACTGGCCATGGTGAGGCTGAGGGCCTTCGGAATCTTCTCGCCCCGGATCTTGGACCCCCTTCTGTTCATCAACAAGATAGTCGGCACACAGGGCCTGTACACCTCAGACCGCATAGAGAGCTTCTTCAGGGAGATCATAGTCGCACGGCTGAACGACCTTCTGGGCGAGATGCTGAGCACCATCTTTGACCTGCCCAAGTACTACGACGAGATAGCAGCCGCACTGAAGACCAGGGTCAAGGAGGATTTCGACAAGTACGGCGTTGAGCTGGTGGATCTGCTCATCAACGCGATAACTCCTCCCGAGGAGGTCCAGAAGATGATCGATGCCAGAACCGAGATGGCAGCGGTCGGCGACGTGGGTGCCTTCACCCAGTACCAGGCCGCGCGGGCCATGAGGGATATCGCCACTCAGCCCGCAGGGACGGGTCAGGGAGGCACCGCGGCGGCTGGCATGGGGTTGGGTGTCGGCGCGGGGCTGGGCATGATGATGCCCGGGATGATCCAGAAGGCCCAACAGGAGGCGCAGGAAAGGAAGGCTGCAACCAAGAAATGTCCCAAGTGCAACGCCGATGTGCCGTTGGAGGCCAAGTTCTGCCTGAGCTGCGGGGAGAAGCTCATTGAGACGATGAACTGCCCCAAGTGCAACGCCGAGCTTCCCAAAGGCGCGAAGTTCTGCTCAGGTTGCGGTGAGAAGCTGGTGCTCTCCTGTGCCAAATGCAATGCCGAGCTGCCCGCGGGGGCCAAGTTCTGCCTCGCTTGCGGCACGAAGATTGAATAGGGGGTGGCGCATCTGCAGGTCAGCTGCACCCAATGCGGGGGCCAGATTGAGGTCGGGGAGGGCGAACTCTTCCTGAACTGCCCCCACTGTGCTTCGGCGATCTACGTCGACAAGCGGAAGGTGGTCTTCCACTACGTCTTGGCCACCACCATCTCCCCGGAGAACGCGCGCGCAAGCCTTAAGCGTTGGATGGCGGGCAACGAGACGGTTAAAGGCCTTGGGGAGAAGTCCAAGATCGTCGAGGAGGAGTTCTTCCACTTTCCGGTCTGGTACTTCCGGACCAAGAAGGATGGCCACGAAAGCATTCACACACGCCTCGCCGCGAGCACTCCGATAGTGGACCTGCAGAGGCTGAGCGTGCCTGGAGGGGATCTAAAGTTTTACGATCCCCAGCAGCATCAGGCCCGGACGATGAAGGAGCCCGAGTTGCTGTATTCGGCCGCCCTTGAGTGGCTCGGCAAGGAGGGCATCGCGCCGGAGCAGGTCGTCGAGAGCGCCCTGGTCCACGTCCCGGTGTACCATTTCAGGTACGAGTACGACGGCCAGACGTACAGCTCCATCGTCGAGGCGTCATCCGGGAACGTCTACTCCTCAATATACCCCGCGAAGGCCGAGGCGCCGTTCTACGCGGTTGCGGCCGTTGCCTTCGCGATCTTCCTGATCGAGGGCCTCATCATCGTGCGCCTGGATCTCAAGCTGCTCGCGTACATCATCACGGCCGTGCCGCTCATACTGGTGTCGACGCTTGTATCGGAGAGGGTGTGATTGGCGGAATCCGTGATCAAGGGCATATCCTGTCCCTCATGCGGGGGGTCCCTGGATCTGGGAGAGGGCATGAACACCCTGAAGTGCAAATACTGCGGCGTGTCGCTCCTTGTGCGGGGCGAGAAGGGGACGCTGAAGTACCATCAGACTAGGAAGACTGATGGCGGGCAAGCGGTGGAATCGGTCCGCAAATGGTTTTGGGGCGTAGATAAGGCGCGTGATCTGCGAAAGCTTGCCGCGTTCGAGACCCCGTTCCTGGTATACCTTCCGTTCTGGAGAATAAGCGGCGAGGTGGTGGGAGGGGTGTTCGGGAACAAGGTCAGGCGGGAGACAGTCCGGAGGGGAAACAAGACCGAGGTCCGCACGGTCAGAGAGCCGGTGGAGAGGATGGTGATGAAGAGCTACGTCTGGACCGATGCCGCCTGCGATGTCTCAGAGTTCGGTGTCGACACGGTCGAGATGCCCTCCCCTGATCTCTCGATGTACAACAGGGAGCAGCTCCAAAAGGATGGGATGGTCTTCGAACCGACGAAGTCCAGAACCGATGCTCTCAAACAGGCCCGGGCCCAGATGGTCGATTGGGCACGTGGCAGCGTTGATGTGGATGAGGTGACCTTCGAGAAGTTGAACGTCGTGGACACCAAGCCCAGCATCGTTTACTATCCTCTCTGGGTGTTGAGGTACGACTACAAGGGCAGGACCTACCAGGCCCTGACCGACGGCGCGACCAACCAGCTTCTGTACGGCAGGGCTCCGGGGAGCACCATTTTCCGGGTCATATCCCTTGTGGGAACCATGTTCGCTGGCAACTTCGTCCTCACCACGGTTGTCTGGTTGGACATAGACCTGAGGGCAATTGCGATCATAGCGGCGGCGTGCATCGGACTGATGATCGCCGGATTCTGGAAGTTCAGATATGGTGGAGAGGTGAAGAAGAGTGCAAGACGAAGGTCTCCAGGTCGTTCCCCTCAGCTGCAAGAGCTGCGGAAGCTTGCTGGAATCTGAAGAACGCGATTCCGTCTTCCACTGTGCCAACTGCGGCCAGGGATACGCCCTGGTGGAGGGGGAGCTGAAGGAGGTCCCCGTTAAATTCGCCTCGGCCAAGATTGTCGAGCCCGGTCGGGAGACACAGTACTATCCGTTCTGGGTTCTCCGGGCTGAGGTCTCCATCACCTCCAGGTCGGCCACCGGCGGGTTCTTCTCGTCCATCTTCGGAAAGGAAGGCACCGGGGGCCAGGTCTCCTTCTACATCCCCGGCTTCGACGCGCCTCTGGAGGTGCTCAAGAAGCTCAGCATGGATCTCACCAGTGGGCAGCCGACCTACGAGACGGTGGAGGGCAGGGGCAAGCCTCTCAAGGGCTGCGTACACTCGGAGCAGTTTGCCAAAGGCTTCGCGGACTTCGTCTTCCTGAGCATGGAGGCCGAGAAACCGGACAAGATGAAATCCATAAGCTACTCGATCAAGTTCCTGGGCGCAGAGGTTCTGGCCGTCCCCTTCGCCTCCATGAATGGGAAGAGGAAGGACCTTCTCACCGGAAGAGAGATGGGCGCTTGGTAGTTCCATGCCATCTGTCGAGAAGGGAGTTCGTCAAGTGCCTACCAGTGGGGCTATTCGGGCTGGGAGGTGTTCTGGCCCAAGAGATCCCGGATCTGGTTGTTGCCAAGAACGATCTGCCCGAGTACCTGGCAAGGGCGGCCGTGAAGGAACTGGGAGGGATCGGCAAGTACGTGAAGGAAGGCGATCTGGTGGTCGTGAAGCCGAACTTCTCCTGGGACTGCATGCCCAACTCCCCAACCAACGCGGCCAACACCGATCCCGATCTGGTGAGAGCCGTCGTGCGGATGTGTCTGGAGGCGGGTGCCTCGGAGATCCGGGTCGTTGACAACACGCTGACCAATCCACCCGAGCTGGGGCTGAGGTCAAGCCAGATAGAGAGGAAGCTATCAGAGTTGGATTCCGTGAAGTGCAAGGTCTTGAACAAGAAACCCTCCGAGTTCGAGAAGATGGCGGTGGGAGGCTCGGTTGGCGAGATCGGGTTCTCCAAGGATGTGCTGGAGGCGGATGTCTTCGTGAACATGCCCAAGCTCAAGGTTCACAGCGAGGCCGTTGCCACGATCTCCATGAAGAACCTGATGGGCTTGGTCGATGACAGGGGAAAGATGCACGATCACGGCCTCCACAGGTCCATCGCCGATCTGACCAAGTTCCTGCTTTCCAGGCAGGACTCCTCCGGGCAGAGAAGCCTCGTGGTGGTCGATGCGATAAGGGTGCTCCAGACCGGAGGGCCGGGCGGACCGGGCAAGGTGATCCAACCCAACTGCGTTTTGGCCGGCGAGAACCCCGTCAGCATCGATGCCTACGGTTGCGGCCTCCTGGGCATCCAGACCGCGAGCGTTACCCACATAGACATCGCTTCCAGTGAGTATGCCTTGGGCCCGGTGGAAGGCCTGAGATCACAGGTGCTCGACGTCTCCCAGATGTCTGAGGATGAGTTGGTCCCGTACCTCCCGCCGCCTGGGGAAGCGGACGGTACCTCCCCAGGATACCTCATTCCGCTCGGCATCGCCGCCGCAGCGGGCCTTGGAGCGGCGTTTGTGTATTTCAGAAGGAAGAGAGATGGTGCAGGGAGCGCCCTGCACGGTCAACTGGATTCAAGCAGATGACAATGGGTTGGTGATGAGGAATTGGCCCTTCTTCTGTCAGACGCGGATGTGGCTTCGCTTCTGCCGATGAGGGAAGCCCTCGAGGTCGTGGAGGATGCCTTCAGGCAGGACGGTCTGGGCAGGGCCCAGATGCCCCCCAAGAGCTACCTGTTCTTCGACAACTACAATGGCGATCTCAGGATCATGCCGGCCTACATCCTTGATCGGGACGCCGCGGGCGTGAAGATCGTCAACTCACACCCCAGGAACCGGGAGAGGTACGGCCTGCCCACCGTCATGGCGACGCTGATCCTGGTCGATCCGAAGAGCGGCCTCCCCAAGGCCCTCATGGGCGCAAACACCCTTACGGCGATCAGAACCGGCGCAGCCGGGGGCCTCGCCGCCAAGTACCTGGCTAGGCGGGATTCGGAGGTTGCCGGGTTCGTTGGGGCGGGAGTGCAGGCCTGCGCCCAACTGGAGGCATTGATGGAAACCGTGCCGGGCATTCGCATGGTCAGGGTCTACGACATAGACCCGGCAAGGGCTGCCAAGTTCCTGGAGCTTCCTCATGGTCGGGGGATTCGAGCCGAGGTTGCGAAGTCCGTGGAGGACGCAGCGAAAGGATCGGATGTGCTGGTGACGACCACGCCCTCCCGCCAGCCGATCGTGAAGAGGAAATGGATCGATCCCGGCACCCATATCAACGCGATCGGGGCGGACGCTCCCGGAAAGCAGGAGCTTGAGATCGAAATCCTGCTTGGTGGCAAGGTCGTCCCCGACAGCTGGGAGCAAGCCTCCCATGGCGGAGAGATGAACGTCGCCGTGGCTGCCGGGCTCTTGACAAAGGACATGGTTCACGGCGAGCTTGGACAGATAGCCTGCGGCAAGCTTGCCGGCAGGCAGTCGGATGAGGAGATAACCGTCTTCGACTCAACAGGCCTCGCGATACAGGACATCGCCGTCGCGGCCCACATCTGCGGGAAGGCAGGCGAGGACAAGAAGGGCGTTGAGGTTCAAATCTGGTCCGTGTAGCCGCCTTCACGGATGTTCACAGCATCCGAACCCAGGGCCTAGCTTCGCACGAGGATGCTAGGCAGCCAGCCTGGTGCTTGAAACCTCTCGGTAGAGAGACCTACGGACCATGAGGGACCAAAGAAGCACCGTGGCCACCAGGAAGACGCCGGTCGTGGCGAGCCATTGAACCACGTACACCCAGAGCATGGCCTTGTCCTTGAGCTTCATGGCATCATCCTCCAGCCTCTCCAGTTCGGCCATGGCCGTCTTCATCGTATTGTAGGCTGCAACGAAATCCCTGTCCAGGTACTCCTGCGCGCCCCTGTTTCTGTGCTCCTCCGCTTCCCCGGTCTTGGCGTAGATCTTGGACGAGTCCGCCCCGAAGATCTCGGCGAAATCCAGCAGGCTGGTCAGAAGCGATCTCCGGATGGTGTACGTGAACACCAGACCTCGGTAATCGTGGACCATGAGCGGATCCTGGGGCAGGTCCCTGCCGGTGCTCCACCAGATCACGTTGATGATGATGTCCAGCGCGTACGGGTTGCCCGCCGGCGAACTCCAGAAAGCATCGGTAACCATGTCCCTGAAAGTGAACGTGGTGGACTTGTGCCACTTCCAGTAGAAGACGTGCGCTATCTGGCCTGGAACCGGTGAGCCGACGCCGACGTTGTTCTTGGTGTAGGACAGTATCACCGACCCCGGCCTAGGCACCGTATTCACGCCGCCGTAGAGCCCGTAAACGGGCTCGATCATGCTCTTGTAGGGTCTCATGATGTTTGGCAGAGATGGATCGTCCTTCACGATGAGTGGTCCGGACTTGCCTTGGAAGTTGGCTGTGTCTTCGATGACGGCGTCGATGTCGTTGGGGAAGGCTTCGGGTAGGATGCTGCTGTGCCAGGCCAGATAATAGGTCGACACCGCGCTCATGATGCTTCTGGTATTCAAGGCGGCCTTCGGGTGGTCTCTGAGCGCAGAGTATATCCACTTGGCCTGTTCGGCGCTGATGAAGGACATATCGACCTGGGCCAGGAAGATGAACTCATACGCCAAGAGATCACTGTAGGTTCTTGGGAAGTAGATCCTCATGTACCGCCTGATGACGGTGCCAGTCACCTCTCCGAATGCCCGGGTTGCGATGATGGTCGGATCGGTTGAAGGCTCGGCGGTGAGCCATGCGGTGATGATCGGGGTGCTCGATGCCTTTCCCATGGCGAGAACCCTTATGAACCGGGGCTGGTTCTGGGCGGCGACAGGTCCAACTGACACAGCGAGCATCAGGCCAAGAACGAAAGCCAAGGCCGGTCTCAAGACGAAGGGCGCGGGGTTGGCTGGCTCTTAAACATTATCTTCGAATTCGACCGTGCCAACTCAGTAGTTCTCGACCCATAGCTCGTAGTAGCTCTGGGGATGCTGGCAGGCCGGGCATACCTTGGGTGCTTCTGGGCCCTCGTGCACGTAGCCGCAGTTGCGGCATTTCCACTTCGCAGGCTTTCCCCTCTTGAAGACGCGCCCCTTGTTGACGTTGTCGAGCAGCTTGAGGTATCTCCTCTCGTGGTATTCCTCGACCTCACCGATCTCCGTGAAGCTGCGGGCAACCTCGGGAAAGCCCTCCTTCTTCGCCACTTCCGCGTTATCCGGGTAGAGCGTTCCCCACTCCATCTTCTCCCCTTCAGCAGCGGCTAGGAGGTTCTCAGCCGTGGTCCCGACGATGCCTGCAGGATAGGATGCCGTGATCTCGACCTCTCCGCCCTTCAGGTGCTTGAAGAAGACCTGTGCGTGCTCCTTCTCGTTATCTGCGGTTTCCTGGAATACCGCAGCTATCTGTTCATAGCCTTCCTTCCTGGCCTTCGATGCGAAAAACGTGTAACGCATCCTTGCCTGGGACTCTCCTGCGAAGGACGCCAGGAGGGCCTTCTCCGTCTGCGTTCCCTTGATGCTCTTCAATGAGATCATCCGCTGACGGCGTCATCCCTCGGTAAGAAAAAGGTTTTGAGGCATGGCGCTGGATGCCTCGCTTCGAGGCCAATACCCAGAGATGGTACTCCGGCTTGGTGTTCTTGTGGACCTCTGCACACCTCCAGACAATCAACCTCGATCTCACCTCCTGCTAATGACTCTCCCATCCGTGCCTTCCGAGACAGGACAGAAACAGTCCCGGATGTGTCGGCCCTGCCCGGTCTGTCCCTTGGAACCGTGTCCAAGTACGTATCCAGCTATGAGGGGAGTGCCGACCCGGTTCTGCTGACCAAGGGGAACGGTGCACGATGTGGGTTCTAAGGCCTCGCACAAGAAGAAGATCGTTAGTATGCACCTGCACGGGTACCAGCCGCCGGAGATAGCCAGGAAGACCAGGCATAACGTGGAGAACTTTGATCATTACATCAAGGATTTCCGGAGGGTCAGGCTCAGCTGGTGGATCTTGATCTGCCCAAGCCTGGCCACGGCCCTCAGGCGGGGCCGACGCGGAGGAGAACACGACGCCTATCCACCACATTCTGAAGGGCCGTATCTTCTCGGTGCACCTCCTCATGAAGAGCGATCCAGACCCGGTAACGCCCTTCGGTGAGGTTGTAGATCCGAAAGCTGCCCGAAAGGTTGAGCCGCCTGATGGTTCCGAACTCGGATTTCTCTTCTAACCATCCAAAGTCAACCCGCTCTGGGCGTACAACCAAGCTCGGAGGTATTGGCCGCTTGCTATCCGTGAAGCCGATGTCGGATACCTCAGCCCACAACATGGTGTGCTCGTCTGGAAGCCCGCGAACCTCCAAAGAGATATCCACGTCAAAGGACCCGTACCCGTTCGAAACCACTGTCTTGTCACGAACCAGAAAGCGGGAAGGATGTGACCACCCAACGATTGCCGCCAGCCAGCATGTGACATACAGCAATCCAAGAGAGATGACGACAAGTTCCAAGGTACGCCTCTTGATCCATCGGGGCCTAGCAACAAGAGCGACGAGGATCGACAGGAATATGAACAGAAACACGACTACACTCAAGACCCGGCTAATTTCAGCGAGTCTAACCAAAGCAGGAAGAAGGGGCCAGAACCGATACCATATCGACACGATCAACAAGTAAGAAAGAAAAGCGATCCAGCAGAACAGGTAGGCGACCATCCTCCACCTGAAGGACTCGGGTCCTCGACCCCTGCAAAGAGGCAGGGCAACCAAGAATGAGAGAAGCGCCCAGACACCAAGGAACCCGACAGCCCCAATATTCTCTCCGTAGATCGAGTCGGATGAAAGAGCTCCAAGAAAAACCAGCGAAGTCAGGACCCCGATGACCAACAGACAGATGCCGATGGGCTCGGCCATACTCCGCAGGAAGCGTGCCAGGTCAACGGTTGGCCCCTCATGCCGCGACCTCCAAAGGAGGTATAAGGCAGAACATGCTAGAGCCCACCCAACAACGCCAGAGAGAAAGGGAAGCCGCCCAAGACCCTGAACGACGGGCGGCACAGCCGACCAGTCCAGCAACAAGCCGCCCGGGCGTAGGACCCAGTTGCCGAGATGATCGAGGAGCGGCGGAACGATGGCCCACAGACCGGCACTGAGGCAGAGGTAGCATGTTCGTCGGCTTATCAGCACTTCTTGCCCCTTCTTCCAGAACAGTGAGAATCCTATCCAGATCTGAACGAGCCCCAGAATCCCGCCTGCACTCCACTGCCACAAGGCCTCCGGAAGCGATGCAACCGGAATCTGGGTGATGTTGGATAGTCCCAGGAAGCCGAATAGGAGGAAAATGAGTCTTCCCGGGTTCACTCTCGCTCCTTCTTCGCACGGGTCAGATGCCAGTGGAGCCGCAAGTGGTTCTTTGACTTTATTGCGCACAGGAACCAGATAGACCAGAAGAGAAACAAGGACAGCCAGAGACAATACGGCCAATTCTGGTGGTAGATGGATGCGAGGCGCCGCCTTGGGGGCCGAGGCCGCAGCTAGGATGGACAGACCGCTGATGAGAGTGGCGATCCTTGCCCTCATGGACAACACGAGCATGCCTTGCTCGTCCTCCCAGAAATCCTCCTCGGCATCGGCCAACTATCGAACCTCCCGGAGGATCGTGAAGGCTCTGCACAGAGACAGGCCCAGTAGCAGTAGGAATGCTGATGGGACAATGGATGTCGCAGGACCGCCTAGAGCCTGGCCCACCAGATTGAGGATCCCGAGAAACAAGGTTGCGCCGAATAGGCCTAGGTCGGTGGGGAGGGCGACGCTTGGCGTTGGCAATCCGATCGCCAGGCTGGCAAGACATCTCTCTCCATGCTTTGTCAATCGATAGGGTTTCTCACGCCCGAAGAGGGCTGCGGAAACATATCCTCTTGCTTCCAGTTGTTTCAATGCTCTCCTTGTTCTTGCATAGTGGGTTTCGAAGCTGGGATTGTCACGGTCTTCGCCAAAGATTATCTGGACCAGTTCGCGGACTGTCCGCGGACCCTCAACGATCTCTCTCAGGACCTCCGTCTGGAGGCCGCTCTTCAGATCAAGCCGATGAACGGAGTCAGCTATGCGGCTGATGACCCGCCTTCGGGAGAGATCCTCCCCGTCCACAGACACGGAGACGTGATGCCAGTTCTTATACCTTGCGATGCCTACAGAAAAGGTAGGCGTCCGAGGCCTTCGGCAATGGAGCATTCGTGTTCGAGCGACGATTGCCCCGACTCTGGCACATTGATCTCAAGACCTGCAATCGTGGCTCTCGATGTTGGTCTGTCGGGTGATGATACCCATTCTTGTTATGCAGGCAAACTGAGGGATTGGATCCGTGCCGCTGAAACACCCATAGGTCAGATCGCCAAGCGAGGATCGCATCAATCCATGCACCGACAGCGCAGCCCCAACCTTTTCATTACGAAAACAAACTCGTCGTGGCATGCCATGAGCATGAGGCTGGGGCTGGAAAGGGATATAAGTCAGGCTATATCCGTAAAGGTTCGAGGGACTTGAGGAGACCACCGGCCTGCCTTTCCTTGACCCTGGTGCTGGCAGCTTGCCTCCTTCTTGGGTCGGGGGAATGCCGTGAGCAGAGACGTGACCCGGTGACCGGCAGAATCAGGATCCTCTACATCGGAGATCCGGGTCCGAGCAGCCCATATCCGGTCTACATCAGGGATCCTCTGACCGAAGTCGTCCCCGTCATCGCTATCGGCTTCACCCAGCCCACCACCGTCATTAGGCGGTATATGCGCCTCTACATGCCCAGAACCCGCGGAAACCTTGTCAACAGCTACGACATGATAGTCATCAGCGACGCAAGCAGGAGGTTCTTCACCGATGAACACACGTCTTGGTTCCGGGACGCTGTCGTGCAGGATGGCTTAGCCCTCATAATGATCGGGGGGTATGAGACGTTCGGTGCCACGATCTACACCCCCGGTTCCTGGGGGGATACCCATGTTGCAGAGGCTCTGCCAGTTGAGTGTCTGACCGATCGCTGGGAGGAGAAGCCCGGGCGCCTGGAGATAGCCCATGGGGCCAACCCGCTAGCTTCATCCCTTCCGTTCGACCAGATCGGCCCATACGGCACGTTCTATGGCTGCAACATAGTCATCCCGAAGGAGGGGTCCGTCCTCATTGCCCGGTACAGGACCCAGCCTACCGGTGACAGGCATCCCCTGTTCTGCTATATGGAGGTTGGAGCCGGCAGCTCATACGCTCAGACCACGGACTGGACGCCGGCCGGGGGGAGGGACTTCCTCAGGTGGCCTCACTACGGTGACTACGCCCTGAACCTGGCCATCTACATCACCGGGGGCAGGCTCCCCGACGATCTTGAGCGGGTCTACGAGGCCCGTCAGCTGATGAATCAGTACCGTGATCTGCGCCTGACGCTGGATGCTGTGGTGGAGTTCGCCTCCAAGTTCGGGGCAAACATGGCGCGCGCGGAGGCTATGGTGGGCGATGCCGAGAAGGCGAGGGGCGCGGCCGAGCGGCATTATCTCGATGCAGAGATGGATGAGTGCATCGATGGGTTGCGGAATGCCTTGGACCTCCTCAGTGCCGCTTCTGATAGGGCCTACGCGCTCAAGGACGAGGCCATGCTCTGGGTCTACATCACAGAATGGCTGGTTGTGTCGGCGACAGGCATGCTTTGCGGCTTCATCCTCTGGACTATAATGGTGAGGCGCAGGCTGTACCGAGAGATCGGCGAGACCAGGCTCCGATCGATCTGAAGGGGTGGCACCGTCCCTCCCAGCTTCTCGCGCTCCTCTCCCCGCTACCTGTTACATAGGAGATATAAGGGCATGCAGGATGCCAAGGCCGTGGCAGAACCGAGCCTGCTTCTCTATGCCGTTCTCGGTGCGGTCCAGGGACTCGTGGAATGGTTTCCCCTCAGCAGCTCGGGCCAGATCTCGTTGATCCTCCAGAATGCTGGCGCCACGCCGGTGCAAGCTCTCTCGACCGCCCTGTGGATCCACTTCGGATCTCTCCTTGCCATATTGGTCAGGTTCAGGAACGAGATCGCGCAAATGATCAGGTCTATTCTGTCCAGACCGTTGGGAATTGAAGAGGCAAGCATCAGTGCAAGGTTCCTGGCGGTGGGGACGATCTTCACCGCTGTGACAGGCATCCCGGTCTACATGCTCTTCTTCGACTGGTTCTCGTCCAATCCGCACGGGAGGCTTTTCACCATGATGGTCGGCGTTCTGCTGGTCATCACCGGCCTGGTCCTCTGGG
>CAYVLA010000058.1:0-19715 GCA_964452145.1 Hadarchaeota archaeon (SeqCode) | reverse complement strand
GAGCTGGTCAGACGCCTGAAAGCCAGGGCACCTCCCGTCCTGTCCGAAGGCTCAATGCTGTCCCTGGCCTTCTACGGAGTAGGGAACGCCATATGGAAGCAGTGCCACCTGCAGGGCCGGCTGGACGCCGGCGAAGGCACGGGCCTGTATCCCGGCATTGTTTGTAGGCGATTGTGGGGTAGGTCAGGATCGCTCCGGTCGATTGCCCGGTTGGTGCGGAAACCTGTCGAAGGAGCATAGGCACACAGTCCCTATTCCGGTTCTAGCCCAGTTCCCCAAGCCCGGCCAGGGCCCTGAATGGTACCACTTGGGCATAAGTGGTAACGAATCCTCCCACTGCTGCAACCCCTCCTTGAAGGGCTGCTCTCTTGTTGGGCCGGGGCCGGGCCTTCTGCCGGACGGGCTCAAGCACATGACGGATGAATCCCGCAGCTGTGAGGCCGGTGCGTGGAGGAGGCGCCGGCCGATCTTTGGCCATCTTGGCTTCGAACCGGCATAGGACTGATAGAGGTGCTCTCTCCTTGACGAGGCTGACATCAGGATGAAGCCTACGACATGGCGACAGAGCCGGTTCAATGCCGGCCTTCACGGCTCGGGTCTGCACAAGACCAGAGACATCTCCACGCCTGCCCCCTGCCGCCGGATGGGGCCAACGCTTCTATGCAATGCCGTCCGTACCCATTGTGTGCAAGCCCGCCGACGATCAGGGAGAAGAGGCCCAGAAGGATTCCGTGATTGACCTCAGCTATGGGAACGCTGTAGATGCACCCCGCCCCTGAAACGAAGGCGGTGTAATACAGAGTCCCATTCGAGGCCATGCACATGCCCCGGACAGTTTCCCTCTCCGTGGTGTAGACCAGCGATTCCTGGGCCCCCACGGCTTTGAAGAAATTCGAGGTCGCCACCATGGGTCCATCGGTGTAGAAGAGCGATCCGTCTGCCCCGAAGTCTATATGCCCCAAGAATCCCGTCCTGCTGTAGATGACGGCATCGGAGGCTGCGGAGGCCCTGTACACGAGGCCGGGTGAGTCACATGTGGAGTAGTACATCGTCCCATTTGGATGAAATGCTATGGCCAGGATGCCCCAGATCTGCGATTCGTGGGCCACCTCCTCCGCGGAACCGATGAGCTTGTATACCTTATTGGTTGAGTCGGCGAAGTAGAGCGTTCCGTCCGGCGAGAAGGCGATGTCGTGTATCGTCGGCTTGGGACGAGTGTATATCACTTCTTCAGCATCTCCGACCAGCCTGAAAATCCGGTTGATGATCGTGTTGCCCACGTCACAGAAGTACAGGGTGCCGTTGGGCGCAAGCCGGACCCCGCCTATCTCATTGATCACATCGGAAGGCCGGCGATGGACCAAGGTTGCGCTCTCGGCTCCAAGAGCTCCTGTCTCGAGCCCGGCATCTGACAGAGCCGTCAGCATGCTGGCCAGCATGAACCCCGCAACAATCCATGAGGTTCCCTTTCGACCCATTCTGGCACCACCCACAGGCTAGAGGCAACTCCCATAAAAACCTCGCGCCAAGTTCCGCACCATACGGCTGCTGAAGCACAGGAACCAGGGACGATGAACCGCAACTCGGATCCCGGACAGTCGTTCCCACGGCGATACGCGATCTCCATTCTCATCCCGTGCCTCTTGAGCGACTCGTCGAAGGAGGCCACGCTGCCGTTCATGCCGATGGGGGCGAGGGACTTGTGATCATGCACCGAAACGCTCCAGCTTGATGCTCTCAACCTCTCGGCATACCCTCCTGCGGACCATGATCGATCACAGGACAAAGCCGCAGACCATCCCAGCTCCGGCCACGGCAAGCCACTCGCTGATGTAGATCCAGGCGAGCGCCCTGTCTTTTAGCCGGATCGCGTCCTGCGTGATCCTCCCCAACCGTCCTCAGTAGCCGATCGGCTACGTTGCCATTCCACGAAACCTGAGACCCGGCCACGGGCTCCGGCTTCTTCCTGCGACTGAATATGCAATGGACCGATCATCCCGGTGGTACCTGGCTCATAATGCCCACGACGGGGAATTTCTGGAGCAGCTCAAAGCCGTGCGGAGCATTCGCCAGGGCAGCTGTCAGGTCATTCCCGGCAGCGTGGAAAGCCTGGTGTTTCCCCATTCTCCACAGAGAGCTTGCGGACACGTCATAGACCTTGCCCCGGTAGGCCACGTATGCGGGCCTGCCATCCTTGCCATCGTACCTCGAAAGCTGGTCCTTGGTGAACGCCCTCATATCGTCCAATCCCATCTGAAAAGAGATGACGGCCCGCTTGGGGGCGTCCTGGGGGTTGCAGGGGGCCCTACGTGAGGAACTTGGATACGAACGGAGAGGACTCGCCCCTTCTCATGAAGTGTCCGGAAGGTCCTTCGCCGAGGAACTCCGAGAACCAGGACTCGTGCTCGATCTCCTCGTTAAGGATCGCCAGGGCTAGGTCGTAGGTGCGGTGGTCCTTTCCGGCGGTCAGGTTGCAGATGTTGGTGTACTGCCTCACCGCGCAGCGCTCGGCCTCGACGAGCGTCTTGAGCATGGCCTTGATTTCCGTCGGGTCCTTGGGCATGTACGCGGGTGGGCACCCGGACATGTCATGGAAGTCCTTCATGTCCCTGGGCAGCGCACCGCCGAGCTCGTATATCCTGGGGACCAAGGCTTCGAAGTGATTTCTGTCCTCGATCCGGGCGACCTCCGCGATCTCCTTGACGGTTTCCCCGTCCAGGCCTATCAGGTTGGCACGGAGGATCGTGTAGTAGTAATATGTGGTCAGCTCCGCAGCGGCATTCTTCACCAGAAGCTCCACGAGCTTATCCACATCTACTCCGCTCTTCTTCACCATCTCTATTGCTACCTTCGCCATATCGGAACCTCGCCTACTGCTACCCGCCGGACGGTTGAAAAAGCTGCTGGGATTGCGGCCAATATGCCAACTCCGGTTCCAGCCGGCGCCCGGGGCCGTTGTTCCAGGCCATCGGGTGTACGGGTCGGTCAACGCAAATCCCGTGGGAATGCCATACGAGCGGCAGGGTGGCCCAGTCGAAGGGCGAAATCGAGACGCCCGTGAAGTCCCGAGCGATGCCATCTAAGTGACGCGATAAGGGCGGTGGCGGACGTGGAAGTCCACACCTGCCACGAAAGCTACCCATCCCGGACCGTGATCCTGTCGAACCTGCTGGGCGTCCTATCGCATGCATACGGGACATGGATCCTCTTGCTCTTAAGCCACCCGTGCCCATGGCCTACCAGGTTCTGGTCGTCTTCGCATTCTTCCTGAGCATGCACCTTCGTTGCAGGTTCTGCTACTACTACGGGAGGCGATGCTTCTCCGGCATGGACACGCTGGCCGTCACCTTGGGTGTCTCAGGATTCTCCTGGCTGTCCCTGGCCCTCGTCATCATCTACGTGATTGCGTCGGTAGTCCCAGGATTATGCCCGAGACCAAGGATCTACTGCAGATACTGCAAGGAGGGACAGATGGGTTGCCCAGCATATCGGGGGATGACGAACGGGGCCACGACTTGAGCATCGACCGCCACAAGGGTCCTGATCTCAGAAAACCCCGGTCTCCTTTGATCATTCACAGACGGACATGAGTTGGTCGCAGATCGCAAAAGGTTGAAATACGCCAGCGAACATGTAGAAGGTGGCAGTGAGAAAGTGGCATACACCCAGTCCCCTCACCTAACGAAGCAGGAGATCGAGTCGTTCATCGAGAAGGCCAAGGTTGCTAGGTTCTGTAGCCTGAACGCGGACGGGACGATACACGCCGTCCCCGTGTGGTACACCTACATGGATGGGCAGATTGTGATAGCAACTCCCGCTACCAGCCGCAAAGCTAGGAACGTGAGGCGCAACAAGAACGTCACCGTCCTGATAGACGACTCCGAGACCCGCGGGGCATGGCCCAAGGGCGTGACGGTTTATGGCAAGGCTGAACTGGAGGCAACTGATCTCACACTGGGCGAGTTCACACACCTGTGCGAAAAATACATACCCAAGGATAGGGCTGAGAGCTACGCCAAGGGTCTCCTGGGACTGAGCAGGTGGGTAGAGATGGTAGTCAGGCCTGAACGTATCGCATCGTTCGACTACTCTAAGGACGAGGCGTACAAGAGGGCCGTTGGTGAATAGCCCTGTCATGTTGACTGTGGTCAGGCAGGGCGTCCGAGATGATTGATACTAGTCTCCCCATCCGAGTCACCGCCCAACGGCGATAGCGGTGCCATCTCTCACGGAGAAGAGGGCAACGCCCCCCAATGCAGGCGGAAACAATCATGTGGCTCCATCCAGGCATGTCCACGACCTGGCGATCAAGGATAGTACCATTTGAAGAACTGCTCCAGTGTGCCTTCAAACTCGGCCCATGTTACCGTGCCCCAGGTCCTTTGATCCCCGGTGGCATAATACACCCGAGCGCACGGCCCACGAGATCTGTCTGAGTATTCCACGATGTCGACATCGCTGGTATTGATGTCCTCCACCCCCTCGGGATCGAGCACCGGATTCCTTGGGCTCTGCTCCCAGTGGACCAGATCACGGGAACGTGTCAGGAAGGTCTCAAACCACCAGCGCGGCTTCAGATGCTCCAAGTACATCATGTAGTACATGCCGCCGACGTATCTGATCGTCGGGCATGCGGTGTATCGGTCCGTTCCATAAACGCAGCCGGGAATCCTTCGCCACGTGACCAGATCGGCGGATTCCGCAAAGTAGATGGTGAAGGGCGGGTAGCGGGCATCCCGGCTTTCATATGCCATGACGCATCGGCCGTCGGCCGCGCACATGCTCTCGTTGAACAGTTCTTCTCCCTTGAGAGCCTCGAGCACCGTGTGACATTCCCAAGAGCGGAAATCAGTAGTCCTGAAACAGTCGATCCTTTGCGCCCCGCGACTGTCGTTGGGTATGGCGAACGCGTAGAACGTGTCGCCATCGACGAACGCACTGCCAAGCCCATATCCTTCAGCAAAAGTTGAGATCACATTCCCCGTGGCCACGTCCTCCACCCACAGGCAACGATTACCGTACGGATTGGCCTCCGCCCTCTCGTTGGCGCTGCCGAGGAGGCAAAGCTTGTCCTGGAATAGGACCGGCGTCATCTCCCCGAACTCATCAGAGGCAAGCCCGCTCCTGATGAGCTTCGGGTTGGTGCGGAACGGCCTCCCCCTCATGCCGTTATCAGCATAGTGAACTCGGCCCGCCAATTCAGGCAGTGGCGATCAACACGACCTCTTATATCTCACACTTCTCCCGCCTGTCTAGCTGGGTTGTGCTGGTGACATTGCAGGTTGCCGGTCGGATCTCTCGATGGGGTTATCCCTTGGTGTGGCTTTCTCTGTTCCCTGCCGGGCTGAGGCCGCAATCGCACTGGACTTGCTCCTTCTACCGAGCCCTGAGACCCTCCTCGTACCCCTTCCTGTACATCGCCACCACGTTCTCCGGTGGCGTGTTGGCCTGTATGTTGTGGCAGGGGGCAAGAATGTAGCCGCCGCCCCTTCCGAGGATTCGGATGTTCTCGACAACCTCCCTCTCGACGTCCGCCACGGAGCCGAAGGGGAGGGTATGCTGGTTGTCCATCGCCCCGTGGAAGACGAGCTTGTCCCCGAAATCCCTCTTCAGGCCTACCCTCTCCATACCCCTGCATCGCCACTGTACGGGGTTGAGGATATCGATTCCGGCTTTGATCATGTCTGGGAGTATCTCGCGTATTGCCCCATCGTCGTGGTGGAACACAAACGCGCCTTCCTCATGGGCGATGTCGATGATCTTCTTCACCCGGGGGATGACGAACCTCCTGATCTGGGCCGGGGGGATCAGGAGCCCGGACTGGTGTCCCAGGTCCTCAGCAACCTGGGTCATCATCACCTGCCCAGGTATCCGTTCGTAGATCCTCCGGGTGTCCTCGAGTGCAATGTCTAGGAGTTCGTCTAGGCAGTATTCCACTATCTCCGGGTGGCGGATGAGATCCACATAACTCTGCCACTGGCCCCGGAGCCTTTGGAAATACATCAGGATCCAACAGCCGCCGGCCCGGATCGGGAGATCTTGTTTTCCCTCCGCCTGCCTCTCCACGTCAGAGTAGTCCCACCAGTCAGGATCCGGCCACTCGTAGTTGTCCCTAATCTCCCGTACGCTGTCGTACTCTGCAAGTGGACTGTGGACGACCTCTTCATACATCCCCGTGGCATACCTGACCTTTATGAGACGGCAGCCGTACACGTCTTGGCCTTTCGGGAGTCTTGGCCCGACGTATCTGCCGCCGACGCTGGCAACTCGGTCCACATGCAAGGTCTCCAGCGCCTCATCCATGTCCCCGCAGCCCAGGTACTCGACGAGTCTGTCGTTTGCCTCGCCCGTGGCCCAGTGCTCCATGGGGACACGGTCGGGCTTCTTGCGTTGGAGGACTGCCAGCCAACGCTCCCTCGGGGTCATTGCTTCGGTTCGCAGTTGGCTACTCTCCCGGGTCAGACACTCGCAAGCCGGCTCTTATGTGTGCATTCCCGCCATCTGCCCCGGACCATGGTAGAGGCATGGCCCAAACGTTGTCGTGATCGGGGGCGAAGCGCCGTGGTGTGGGTCTTGGGGGCAAGGGATCTGCCGGGTGAAACCGCATCGGGAAACAGGAGTTCCTGAACAGCAGGGCGGGAAGGCGGAGACATCTTCCCATTCCCCGACGATCCGAGTTGAACAGACTGGCCATGAAAGCCAATCAAGTTCTCCAAGAGGAGATCGGTTGCTCTTCTTCGTGGTGTTGTCGTTGCTCCTTGCAGCTGTTGGGATGGGGCTTGCATCTTCAGATGTCGTGGGCACTCTGAATTCTTCCGGTTCTAGGTGATCACGATGTCAGCGCAGTACAACCCCCCGAAGAACAGTGAGGAGCCGCCGTCGGGCCCCGCGAAGGTGAGGCACGACCGGGCAAGGCCAAGATCACCCTGATGGACTACGATGAATCAGGATCCCAGAGCGGGAGATCCTGAACATAGACGGGGTCCTACCATTCAAGGAATCGCCGATATCCGCCTTGCCGTCAGGAAGGATGTGTAGAGTGCGACATCGCTTAGGCTGAACCGGGACTGTGGGATGCATCACCCACCGTGCTTTGGCAGGAACCTCCCGTTCTCGCCATGTAGTTACCATGTTCATCTTCGAAGTTCTCCTCGAGCGGACATTCTGCGATGCAGTCCATCCCGGCTCTGGAAGGGGTTGAGACCGGGTAGACGCATACAGGTAGGGGGCGATGTGGTTGGCCAACGACCATATGACGTTGGAAGTGATCGGGAAACCGAAGCCCGGGGACCAGGAACGTGCTCGTGCTGAAGAAGGGATCGTGGCCGGCATTGGAGGGATCCGGGAACCTCACCTTCGCATGCGGGGGTCCCAGTTGTCGTACCACCCTGGTGCAGGGCGTGCACCCGACCTGACCATCTGTGCGCTCGCCGTGCAATGTGGCCGTCGCGTTCAAAGGGGTATTGGCGGGAACGAATGCACTAGCCTTGCTCGATCCTATCGGCAAGCTCGGCTTTGCCCATCCTCCTCAGAAGGCTCGCCGCGTCCTGTCTGATATCCTGCGTGGTGAGCTGGTTGGGCACGCCTTCCCGTCGAAGTGACTCGATCATCTCATGGATTGAGACTTCAGCCATTTGTGCTGCTCTTTCGGTGGTTATCTTGCCGTCCTTGTACATCTGGATGGCCATCCTCAGCCTGTGGCGATCCAACGCGTCGGAAATGATCCTCCGCAGCACTGCGGCCCTGTCGCTTCTCTCCTTCTTCGCGATCTCGTCGATCTCCTTGACCAACCTCTTTTCTATCCGTACCGTCACCACGGATTCAAGCATCGGATCCTCCCCTGCTCATCCTGGCAATGCGTCTTGCCTCGTGGACCCTGTCGGCGGGAATCCCGGCGGCCGCGGCAAGCCTCTCTAGATACCGGTCAAACTCCGATGCCGTCAGTCTTCCCCCAAGAAGGGCCTCGACCAACAGCGAGACGCTACTCTGATGGGGGACTTTCAGGGTTGAAGCGGCGGTCCGGGAATCGCGATCGTCAAGGATGGCCACGCATCCCTCTCTCAGAGCCTCGTATATCGTCTCGCCCTCTCCCTTTCCAAGTTTTCCCAGAAGGGGCATTCTCCTGATCGCTTCCCTGTCCGGGGGCTGGATCTCAAGAACCGAGATCCTGCCGTCCTGTATGGCTTGTTCCAGAACGTAGGCATCGGCGTGGTTATCCACCTTGCCTCGCTCGACGGCCTCTCTGTATACCGCCTTCGTCATCATCACCTGGTCGTAGACCTGATTGAGGATATCGATGAGGCTGCACCTCGCAGCATAGATCGCTGAGCATGCGTCCAGCTTGACGACCCGCATTTGTATTCAATGGTAATGAACGTATTTAAGTGTAACCGCACAGCTCGAGAATCGTCTACCGTGCTGCCGCAAGTCGCAAGGCACTGACACCAACCCCACAGTCATCTTCACGGGCAGCTATCCGCGATAGAGCCGGGAAGAGGTCTGAGGTTCCTCGCGGGGGACAAGCCCCAGCCTGCCTTCGACAGACAGGCCGTATCTCTCCCTGATTTCCTTCGGAATCACAACCCGTGCCTGTTTGTCGATAACAACCTCCATAACCAGGCTTACAGCCGAAATACGCTTCAAGGACTGCTTGAAAGGAGGATCGGTCGCGAGAGGTTGCAGGGCATGATCGCCCTCCAAGGAGCAGCGGGCTTGCTGGCAAGACCGGCATCATGGTTGTCAGGCATCCTACGATCCGGGCGTTTCGTCCCTCTCTGTCTTCTCACCTCCCTTGTTGTCCGGCTCTTATGGGTCGGACTTGTGCCGTCGGTGCCGGTCAGCGATTTCGGCTGGTACTACCAACGTGGGTTGGAGATCGCCGGCGGAGGGGGCTTTGCTGTTGGCGGCAGCCCGACCGCTTACTGGCCGGTCGGGTATCCCGCCTTCCTCGGTCTGGTCTTCTACGCGTTCGGGCCCCATCTGATCGCAGCCAAGCTGGCGAACGTGTTGATGCACATCGGCATCCTCATCCTCTCATACCTCATCGCCAGGAATGTGTTCTCGTCCGAACTGACGGGGAGGCTCACCCTGCTCGTGCTGGCCTTCCATCCGAACCAGATCGCCTATGGCTCACTCCTCTCCACCGAATGCCTCTTCCTGCTATTGCTGCTGGTGGGTGTCTGGATGGTGCTGGGCTGCCCTCCAAGGCCGCGTGCGGCGATCGCTGCCGGGGCCGCCTTCGGGCTTGCATGTTTGGTGAAGCCGCAGGTTCTCCCGGTACCCCTCCTGTTGATTACGATGCTTCATCTTCGGGGGACGCGACATGTCTCCATGTTGAGGCTCGGAGGGAGCGTGCTGATCGTCTACGCAACGATTCTCGGAACGATTTCGCCGTGGATCGCCAGGAACTACGTTGTGTTCGGTGACCTGTTCTACATATCAAACAACGGCGGGGTCACACTCTTCATCGGAAACAATCCGCATGCAAATGGCACCTACATCCCCATCGAGGACTTGGAACACCTCCTGGGCCCGACGTTGGATGAGCGTTCCAGGGATGTGCAGGCCAGCAGATACGCAGTAGACTACGCGCTTAGGAATCCTGTCCGCACCATCGGTCTGTGGCCGGCGAAGCTGTATTACACTTACAACGAGGATGTCGAAGGGGTCACGTGGAATGCGAAGGGTCTGGAGAGAATCGGGCCGGGCATGGAGATATTCCTCTGGTGGTTCACCGGCCTCGCCCAGAACTACTACCTCTGCATCATCTTTGCTTTTCTTGCTTACCTTGTGATCGTCTTCATGGGTCCCAGACGTCGAAACTCAGCACCTCCGGCGATCGGTCTAGCTGTCATCGGATACTTCACGTTTGTGTGCTTGGTGACCATCGGGATCAGCCGTTTTCACTTCCCCTTGGTGCCCTGGATGGTGATGTACATAGCTTCCTTGGGCGAATCCATTCTGTCGCCCCCCTTAACCGGGAGGAGCACTGGGCAGCGAAGCCATCAAGATGAGCAAAGGGCAGCGGGGCCGCCTACGTCTCGTGGACTTGATCGTTGCCCAGCGAACCCGGATCACCATCCTACCATCTGAGGAGCATCCGAGGACCGGCCCCCGGATACATACGGATGCATGGAAGAGCGGCAAGCTGCATTTGGATCCAATCAGCATCACAGGTGGGGGTTGTGCTAGGAGGGGACTCCGTAGCCTCCCAGAGGCGAAGAGCATACGGATGATGATGCACGGGGTAGAATCGGATGAACCGGAAGAGCGCACGGGAATCGTCGGATCGGACGGGATGACGCTGCACCTGAAGGCCGAATCAGTGGGTTGGCTCTCCGGTCTCAAGGACTCCGCTTCACGGGCTCCGGCCGTTTCCCCGCCGCGGCCTTTGAGCCAGGGAGGCTCTGGGCCACCGGCCCCGAGGGTCATAACCTCTATGGCATGCCGGAGATGCGAAGCAGATCCTGCATGTCTCCGACAAGTTCGACCTGGATTCCGACATTGGTCTCTAGGTACTCCTTTGTGGATACTTGGACGGGCACCAGTACGTTGTACACCCGGCGCCCCACTGTGACCTGCTCCGTCTTGTAGATGGTCATCTGTGAGTTTTCGAGTGGGACTGCGAGGATGGTCGAACCCGCGTCTTTCGCAGCGTGGGCCTTCTCCAAGAGACCTCCGATCGCGCCGATCGTGCCATCGGAGCGAATGGTTCCCGTCAAGGCAATGCCCGGCTCCAGGGATCTGCCCTCAACAAGGGACAGGACCAGTAGACACATCGCCGCCCCGGCGCTCGGGCCATCCACCGCCGGAATCTCGACCGGTGATTTGATCGAGAAGATCAGATCGCGGTCCGCAAGGCTCATGCCGGAGAGTTGCTCCGCCGTCTCCTTGGCCAGAACAGCGGTGTCCTGAAACACCTCGCCCATGAGGGGCTTCGTATTGACAAGAACCCTTCCCTTGCCGGGAACCATCTCCAAGCTCAAGTTGGTCGCTATGCCCCTGTACTGCACTTGGAAGGGTCCGACAGTCTCTGCCACGACGGCGGGGGCGATCAGCCACGCGCTCTTCGTAACCGGGGAGACGGGCGTCGCATTGGTCGTCAAGTTGATCTTGAGGATCTGCTCTTGGTAGCTTCGGACAAGTTGCTGGTAGTTCTCGAGCAGCGCTGCATGTGCCTTGACATGGTCGGTCTCTCTTGCCAATGCTTGCTGCGACTCGGCCAGGCGCTCTGACAGGCTTGCCACCGCTTCCTGTGATTCGGAAAGCTCTTGGGAGAGGGTTGCTGAGGTTTCTCGTGCCTCTGCCAATTCTCGAGACAGTCTCACCACTGCTTCCTGTGAATCGAACAGCTCGTCGGATAGATCCGCAACCACCTCTCCCAAGGCCGCGAATTGCCGGGAGAGATTCGCCGACTTCTCTCTCTCCAGTACGAGCATGCCCCACGACATCAGAGATGCACCGGTCGCCGCCGCACAAAGGAGGATCATAGCGAGGAGAAGCGCCCAAAGCCGGGTTGCCAATCTTCGCCGGGTAAGCCTACCGGTGGCCCTTACAGGAATTCCTCCTCTCACCATTCCATCGCCTCGTCTTTCATACGATCTCCTGCGTGTGAAATGAGACAGGATGAGTCTGCAACGCCAGTTAAGTGTTCGCTGGAACCTACTAGAACCGCGTTGCAATGCACAACCATCGGAATGCCTCCGCCCGTGAGCTAGGCTCCGGTTCGAGCAGGGAAGTCGCTCCGACTTAGGCAGAGAGATAAATAGAACTGGCTATCTGATCTGCTTGCGTGAATCCTGCGAGATGTTTTCTGATCATCCCTCTCCTGATGTGTATCCTGCCGACGGATTGCGTCAGGGCACAGGACATTCTCCGCGCTCTTGCCTTGGGGTCCGTCGATCCGAGCCAATCACCCATCCCCCACTGGCTCTTGCCTGACCTGGCCTTCGAGGTCAGTCTCGTCCCCACCAGGATGTATGACACGGAGGCCATGAGGCCCGACGAGGCCCGGCGGATGCTAAGGCTCTACTTCCCCAGAAGCGATATGCAGATGGCTTCTTACGACCTACTCATCTTCAGCGGCGGAGACGTCCGCTTCTTCGAACCCCAGAAGATCGCCATGATGATCAGGGCGGTGGACTCCGGGGCGGCGGCCGTCACCGATATGGGCGGCATGAGCGTGCCTCTTCACCCCGACTGGATCGCTTCGGGCATCTGGGAGGTGTTTCCCAACGAGGTCCTGGCGGTCAAGGCCATGTGGGAATCGGGCCTCCCGACCGACCAGCCCTTCCGCGTAAGAGTGAATAGGGATCTGGAAAGCAACCCGCTGCTTCCCTTCATCCCTCTTGGCATCGAGAGCATGGTCGGGGGGCGCACGAGAACGATCTGTCCTCGCCCGGGCTCCACCGTTTATGCATGGACCGAGGCGGAATCCCTGAGGGGCCGTACGATGACCTACCGGCCGGCTGCCGCGGTGATCTGGAAGTACGGCACAGGCACGGGGCTTGCCCTAGAGGCCTACTTCGGCCATTCATGGTGGAGTTCGATGGTGGACCCGACACGGAACGAGTATGGCCAAGACATCCTCATCAACTACCTCCTCGACGCTGCAGGTAGGCCGTATGCGAGAGATATCGGGATTCTTCACGCGGTCAGACAGTCTTTTGCAGGTTTCCAGAACCGACTCTCCTTTCTGCGGGAGATCTTCGACTTCGTCGAGCTCTTCGGGGCAAATACGAATGCTCTGCTTGAGGATCTCGATGACGCCAAAGCTGCTTTCTCATCGGCGCGGGATTCCTATATGGCGGGAGATTTCGAGGAAGCCCTTCGGGCGTCGGATAGGGCATCCTCCCAGCTGGTCGACCTGGGGCACGATGCGATGAAGCTCAAGGATAGGGCTCTGTTCTGGATCCATCTGATCGAGTGGCTGGCCGTTGCCGGGTCTCTGATGATCTCCGGATTCGCTCTCGACCAGCTGATGATTCGCCGGAGGCTTTACAGGAGGCCCTCGACGACCAGGCTGGGCGTCTAGGTCGGACCCGAGTCTCCAGCGTCTTCCCGAACGCCCATCACCGACGTTGCCATGGACCTGAAGGGTAGGGCGCTTCTCTGGATCCGTGTCACATGGGTCGCGGTTACGGGGACCTCCCTTGCCTGTGGGTTCGTGCCGTGAACGCTGATGGTGCGCCGAAGACTTTGCCGAGAGGTAGTGAAGACGCGCCCCAGGGTAGGATGAGGACTCACAATACTCACCTTTGAGGGATCGATGGTCAGCGTGATCATCGTCAGGTCCAGTCCCGCGGTTGCGAACTGACAACAAAGAGTTAAAGCCACACCGGGACAACGCAGAATCATGCACGATGCAGCAATCAAGCCGCCGAGAACAAGCCGCCGGCAGCACATCCAGATCAAAGGGGTGTTCCCCCACATCACCGCCATGGCCAGGGGCGTCGGCAGCCGAAGCGAGGCCGGCCTCGGCGCGCTCATCCCCTGGGCGGACAAGCTCTGGGCCATCGGGTACGTCTCACACATCCAGGGCCGCGGGCTTGGCCTCTACCAGATCGGCGAGGACATGTCCATGCGTCGCCATCCGGCATCGGTGACCGGTACCTTCGCCAACCGTCTTCCCCACTGGCCCTCCGACCAGGCCTTCATAGGCCCTCACGCCATAGACGCAGACGGGCATGTCCGGACGATAGACGCCCTCAAAGGACAGAGGCTCGCGGCCACCGCCGCCCACCTCACAAATCCCGAGGGGCAGGTCTACTTTCTGACCATGGAGGGAAGACTGTACGAGGTGGACGTCACGACGCTCAAGACCACCTTCCTGTTTGACCTGGTCAAGGAGCTCGACATCCCGCCCGGGGCTCAGGCCCACTTCAAGGACGCATTCTCGGCTGCCGATCGACTGGCGGTCACCCATAACGCCTACGAGGAGCAGGAATTTCTGGGCGAGCGGCAGGCGGGCCGCCTGGGCTGCTGGGACGGGGACGCCTGGACGGTCGTCGAGCGAAACCCTTTCGTCGGCGCCGGGGGAGGCGGAGGCCCCCGCTACGGCGGCGCGTCCATCTACGCGACGGGATGGTGCAGGTCATCCGCCATCCTCAGGCACTACAGCAGGGGCGTGTGGTCCCGGTACCTGCTACCCAAGGCTAGTCAGTCCTTCGACCACACCTGGAACACCGAATGGATGAGGATTCGACACGCTCAGACCGAGCGCTACCTGATGGATCTGCACGGCATGTTCTACGAGCTTCCGCCCTTTTCGTACGCGGGGACGATATGGGGGGTCCGACCGATCTGCACCCACCTTCGCTTGGTGCCCGACTTCTGCTACTGGAGGGGACTGTTCGTGATGGCGGGCGACCAGATCGACCACGATGAGGGACAGCCACAGTCCGGCCTATGGTTCGGCAGCATCGATGAGCTCTGGGGGATGGGAAAGCCCGGCGGCTGGGGCGGTCCCTGGTGGGAGGATCCCGTGCAGGCTGGGGATATATCCGACCCATTTCTGATGACGGGCTTTGACAACAAGGTTCTGCACATGTCTCAGCAGTCGCCCCACGAGGCCACTTTCACCGTCGAGGTCGATTTTCTGGGCAACGGAAGATGGAAGGTGTACGATTCCTTCAGGGTTCCACCGGGGAACTACGTCCATCACGAGTTCCCCACCGCCTTCTCGGCCCATTGGATACGCATAGCCGTTGACCAGGGTTGCATCGCGACTGCATATTTCATCTACAGTTAGCAGCCCGGTGCCCAACGGGAGGCCGATGCGACTACTCGATCACTGGGAGTCTGGTCCGGACACCTTGCGCTGACCCTCATAAGTGACACATCCACGAGCAAGGTCTCTGAGAAACCCGGGCCGGAAACCTTTATGGATCGGGCCAGTTCGCCAAGGGTATGCAGGACGATCAAGTAACGGGCAAGGCCTTAGAACGGTGGTCCCCCGGCATGCTGGACATCCATCACATCAACACCGGCAGGGGGGACTCTGCTTTATGCATCATGCCGGACGGGACGACCATGCTGATCGATGCGGGGGCCAACAAACCCGGGAATCCCCGCCACACCCCTTCAAGGCCGGACGATTCGCGGACCCCGGGGGAGTGGATATCCAGATACGTGCAGCATGTCCTCTCAGGGTGGACAGAGGTCGCTCTGGACTATGTGGTAGTGACGCATTTCCACTCAGATCACCTGGGCGAGGTCCTTGAGGATTCTAGGCCCTCCACGACGGGGGCATACCGACTCACCGGAATAAGCGAGGTCGGCGAGCGTGTGCCGATCGGCAAGATAATCGATGCGGGATGGCCAGGCTACGACTATCCCCATCCTCTGGATTCCCCTCGCGTCAGCAACTACCGAGCCTTTCTGGAGCACCACCGGGCTCGGGGCGACATCGATGTTGAGAGGTTCCAACCGGGGCGCAGCGACCAGATCGTACTATCACGCCAGCCGGAGTCATACCCAGATTTCCAGGTGCGCAACATAGCTGCGAATGGAGAGGTATGGACAGGGGTGGGGACAAGCACCAGGAACCTCTTTCCGCCCCTCCAAGACCTTCCGCCGGACGACATGCCTACGGAGAATATGTGCAGCATCGCGCTCCGCATCAGCTACGGCAGGTTCGACTACTTCTCCGGCGGCGACCTGATCGGCGTTGCCAAGCACGGAGTTGCCCCCATCTGGCACGATGTGGAGACCCCCGTCGCCCAAGCCGTGGGACCGGTGGACGTCAGCGTCGCCACACACCATGGGGATCTAACCGCTCAGAACGCATTCCTCATCGCCTCCCTTCGGCCCCGCGTCCACGTAATCCAGGTGTGGTGCGCAAGCCACCCGGCCCCATCCGTTCTGTGGCGCATGCTGTCTACGCGACTCTACCCGGGGCCAAGGGACATCTTCGCAACCAACATGAAACAGGAAACCAGGATCGTCATTGGGCCCAGCATAGACAAGCTGGCAAGCGACCAAGGCCACGTACTGGTCCGTGTCCAGCCCGGGGGCGATGACTACGGCGTGATGGTGCTGGACGACTCCTCGGAGAGCTATCGAGTGAAGGCCGTCCATGGTCCGTACGAGGCGAGGTGACGGAATCCGGCCATTCAGATCCCCCATGCTGGGCCCGGGCACCGCGATGTCGAGCCCCGGCAGAGGATGCAAGTGAACAGGCCCGATAATCGAGGGGCCAGGAATGTGAGGAAGCTCGGAGCGTCAGGCAGGCACCTGGGTATCTCAGCAATCATAGAAGGCAGGCACTGCACATCCGCGGACGTGGTCAACGGCATTGTCTCCGCAATCTGGGTGCGGATCGTCTCAGAGCACGCGTCCGACAGCATACGATCATCTTCGTGGCGCGATCGTTGACGACGAGATTTTTAGGCAGGGCAAGGCCCCACGTCGAAGCCAAAGGTGAACGCGATGATTGAATGGCTAGCATTCGCATTGCTCTCAGCAATCTGCGCCGCGCTCGTGGCGATATTCTCCAAGATCGGCTTGGAAGGCGTGGACTCGATAACGGCGACGGGCGTTCGAGCCGGCATAATGTTCGCTGCAACGCTGGCCTTCATGGCGGCCACCGGGAGGATCGGGGGCGTTGCGGCCCTGGCCAGAAAGCCGCTAACATACATCGCGCTGGGCGGGTTGGCTGGAGCATCCTCTTGGGTGTTTTACTTCCTTGCCCTTCATCATGGCAGGGCATCGCAGGTGGCCCCGATCGACAGGCTCAGCGTCGTTTTCGTGATCGTCCTTGCTGCCCTGTTCCTGGGCGAGAAGGTCTCGTTGCAGATTGCTTTGGGAACAGCCCTGATGGCTGCAGGCGCGATACTCGTTGCGCTGGCCTGATTCGCGGAGATGTCCAGTGGCCAACTCGTCAACCGGGACACCTGTTGCGGAACCATCCGTCGCCGGGATGGCGACTCACAGGTTCCCGGCGCAGTCTGCCTCAGTGACCGAGACGTGCGGGACCCCGACATAAGTCCCTTTGCCTAGCATCGCTAGTGATACACCCATAGTGGATCTGGACGGTTAGAGATGTGGGTACAGTTAGAGGCGCTTTGGTGTGATGCATGCATACCTCGTAGTTGAACTGCCCCTGGCAGGGCCTCAGAGGAAGAACATCGGCACGAGCAGGATGACCACTAATCTGAAGTGTCAACGTCAACGTCCACCAGTCGAAGAGAGTGGTAAGATGGTAGACAGGAACAGTCTCTTGCCGGGCCTTCTGCATTTTTGACTCAAGAATGCTGTGCTTGCGCTACATTTCCACTAGTGATACCTGCCGATCCGGTCCGGCAGAGACGAGAAGAACCTGAAGGTCTCCAAGGACACGGTCGGGGGGACCGAGTGATCGGAACTCATGACGTAACCACCGCCTTGTGAGGCCACCTCGACCTTCCGCCTGACCTCCTCCTCTATTCGGGCGGGGTCGTTCGTTGAAAGGGTTCTCGCATCAATGTTTCCCATGAAGGCGAGCTTGTCGCCGTACAGGCCCTTCAGCTTCACAACGTCCATCCCCGCCTTTGCTTCGAGGGGCTGCAGAGCCGTGAACCCCGCGTCTATGATGTCGGGTATGAGTGGCTCCACATTGCCATCGGTGTGAAGTATCACAGGTAGACCCTTCCTCCTGTAAGGCGAACATATCATTCTGTGGGCCGGCTGGAGATATCGCCTATAAACCTTGGGCGAGAAGAAGGGGCCGTTGACGAAGCCGATGTCGTCGAAAACCCATAGCCCGTCAACCCCGGCATCCAGAAGGCCACAGGCTATCCGCGACAGGAAACGGCCAAGCTCGGCATACATCCTCCTGGCGAAAGGATGGTCGGTCATCATCGCCTTCAAGACGCCCTTGTGCCCGCCGCAGATATGCCTCGCATACTCGTAGGGGCCGACCACGTTGGCGGTGACGAAGAACCTTTTCTGGAATCTCTCCACCACGCCTTGGACATCGCCCTTGTAGGGGTAGTCCGGACTCGATATCCTTATCGGGGCATCCGGATCAAGCATCGGCTCGATTCGGCGGGCGAACTCCTCCAGGTTCCTGACAGCAGGCTCCACGGGCAGGGGAACGCCGGACCTGTTCCGCCACACCCTCTGCTTGACTCCGCTGGAGTCGCGGACCAGCCTCCAGTTATCGCCCTCCTCGTATGTTATCGAATCGTACTTGGGTGATGTGTCAACGCCCATTCCGTAGATGTCCATGCCGAAGTATTGGTTGATGAACGTGCCAATTGGAAGGCCCTCCTTCTCCCATCGTTCCACGGTCTCACGCCACGGCCCATCGACGAATCCGATCCTGTCTGCTTCCTCGAGGTTAAGCAAAGCCGTTATCCTATCTCTGGAGTCCATGTTCTCAGCCTCCACCCGATGGTCCTCAGAGGACCCGGCCCGGTTTGAAAAAGATGTCCCCGTCGTCTTGTCTTGGGAGGATGGTCCTACAGGATCGTCATTCTGGTGACCGTCGCCTCCTTGTAGAGGCTCCGTCGAACCATGATGGTCCAGAGGACGAAACCTGCCATCAAGGCCGTTCCCGTCACCGCCATCCATTCGATCAGGTAGACCCACATCAGTGCCCTGTTCTTGAGGTCAATGGCCTGCGCTTCAAGATCGTCCAGCATCCCGCCGATGGAGTCGTACCGCTCGCGGACCTCTTCGAAGCGCAGCTCCAAGTAGACATCCCTCGTCTCTGCAATCGCGTCCCTCACGTCATCGAAGGAATTCATCAGTTGCTTCGTGTTGGCCCCAAAGGACTCGATGAAGTCTGCGAGGCTGAGGAGAAGGGAGATCCTCGTGTTGGTCCGAAATATCTGCAACCTCACCGCGTGGACCAGGTCGACGTCCTGGGGAACCGAACGCCAGTCCAGGTATATCATCAGATTGCTTATGAAGTCACCGTAGTAATCCCAGGGTGAGTAGTTCGTTCCACCGTAGCTGAACGTGCTCGCCATCTGGACGATCTCGCCGGTGCATGCAAAGATCCGGGCGTCTCTCACCTGCCACTTAATGAATATGGGATGGTCGCCGCCGATGTGGAAGGAGTTGCGATCGGTATGGGCTAGGAGCCTTCCTCCCTGTCTCACGGTCACCAAGTTGTGGTGGAAGGATTGCATGAAGGGGCCCTTCCGATCCCATGGCAGGCTTCCCACAAACTCATCGTCCTCATCATCGATGACCAGCCTTCCGGACATGACCCAGGTATTCTCGACGCATTCAACCGGAAGCAGGTCGCCGACGGCGGTGGGACCCCATGAGGGTTGGCCCGATCCGGTTCCCCCGAAGCTTTCCCAGCCCCCCGTCATGAGCAGGCCGGTCCCGGCTTCGCCCACTGCGCGGGCCAGCAGCTCGATCTGCTGGGGCGTGAGAGCGATCTGATTGGCGTTGTCCAGCGTTATGACGTCGAAACGGCGGATCAGATCCTGGTATTGGCGGGGAAAGTAGAGTCTTATCGCCCTGTGAACGTCCTCAATCTGCCAGCCCCCGAAGCCCCTCAGAGAGGCGGCGACGAAGGTGAGCGAGAACATCGGCTCGTTCCTCAAGAAATCTGCAGCTGGCGATCTGATCGGATCGCTGACGTAAAGGACCCCAATTCGCCCATCCTCTATCGCGCAGGCCTGCTTTGCCAGCAGTACGATGGTCGCCAGAAGCAATAGGCAGGGGAAGGAGTGCTCATCAGACATCGCTACTCGGTGGGTCAGGGATGCATAACTATC
>CAYVLA010000057.1:0-19979 GCA_964452145.1 Hadarchaeota archaeon (SeqCode) | reverse complement strand
CCTATCCTTCCCCCTCCTCTCTCTCTCTCTCGAGTGGCCCCCGGTGCTTTAGCCAGCTCGGCTTCTAGATGCCCGGCATGATCGAAGCGCGATGCGATCCTCGACATCGCAAAGTCCCCTGGTTGGCTGGTCGGCCTGCTGTGAGCTGAAGGAAGGCCTGGGGTCCTCGCGCTCGCAGCTTCGCCCCGGCCCTCCCAACCGGCGGCCCGAGATGACGGAGCTAGCCCGAGCCTTCTCCCCGCTGTCTCCCTCTCGCTCCCCGCAGGGAAAGGTACAGGCCTGGGGCAAGGAAGACGGCGCCCAGGATCGAGATGGCAAGCAGGGTCCGTGCTCTGTCCCTTCGCTGTCTCTCGGCGAGTCCCTGCAGGTCGAGTCCGAGCCTATCCAGGCCTGCCTGAGCCTCGTCGCGATCCTGCTGAAGCGTGGCGACCTGCCCTGCCAGGTTCTCGACGGCTTCCTGCAGCAAGGTCAGGGCCTGCGCCGCCCCGCTCAGGGTGGAGGTGATCGATGCCTGGTTGTCCGCAAGCAAAGATATGCCCTGTCCGAGTGCTCCGATGGACGAGTTCAGGCCGTCTATCCGTACCCTCTGCTCTGATGCCGTGTCCGTGGTGGAGTTGAGGCGGATGTCCATGCCGCTCACAACCCCTGCTAGAAGATCGATGTCATCCTGCAGGTACTGGTCACGCAATGCGGCACCCTGTGCGAGGCTGCCCACGACCACCTCCAGCGATGTGAGGGCCCGCCTCAGACCATCAAGGTCGGATGCGATCGATGTCTGACCGTCCCCCAGCCGGGAAAGGGTGTAGTTCAGAGAGGTCAGCGATCGGTCTAGGGCTGCTAGCTGGAGAGCGGATCGGTTTGTCAGGTCGGCGGTGGCGTTGAGCTGGAGCAATGTCTCGTTCATACTCTTGACAAGGCGGGCAATCTCCGTCGCCAAGAGCCAGATTTCATCCCGAAGTTGGGTCGTGGTGGGCCGTTTCGCCTCCTCTACGAGGGTTGTTTTGAGGTGGCCGTACGTGAGCCAGTCATAGGCGCCCGCCGCAAGCCCGCCGCCCACGAAGACCGCGGCCTTCTTGGCGCCGACGTTGCTTATCGTGAACCATCCGATTGCCTCAAAGCCCGCCTCCTTTGCCACCTTCAGATCGATCTCCATCTGTCCGATGGTTGAGGTGAGGTCGCCGTCGGAGAACGCAGCCAACATGAACCAGACATCGATGTCATGCTCGCCCGAGAACTGCTTGATGGTCCTCACCCATTCCACGAGCTTGCCCGTCCTCCCCGGATCCGATCCGTGCCCCACGACCAGATTGGGGGTCCGGTTCTGTAGCAGCTGGCGGGCGTAGTGATAGGTGATGTTGACCTGGGTATAGTAGTATGTGCAGATGAAGCGGTATGGCTTGAGGTCCAGGGCGGCCAGGGGGAGCGCGCTGCCCTGTGGGTCAAGGCCGAGGCCGATGTCCAAGACGTTGCTCCAGTTTCCCGCGGCCCACCGCGCAACCGTGTTCAGCGTGGTGATGTTTCCGTTGGTCATCACATCGTCTCCGATTATGATGCCGCTAAGGTACGGAAGGAAGTCGGTGATGGAGCCGTTGACGGTCTCGTAGGTCCCGACGGCATCCGAGGAGTTCATGTTGTGGCCCACCACTAGGTAGACCCTGCGGCCCGCGCCGCGCACATTGGCGGCCAGATAGAGGCTCATCTCCTTCTGGGTCTGGTTCCACGTCCTGGGCGGGGCGTAGAGGACGCAGATGTCGGTCTTCAGATCCAGCACCAGGCCGGGGTCTGCATCTGCAGGGACGTAGACAAAGGTCGAGGGCGGGTCAAGGCCCCGGCACGCAGGCCCCAGCGATGCTAGAGAAAGGGCCAGAAATGCGGTTAGGCCCCAGGCTCTGATGGCTCTCAAGGAAACGAGTTGGGTCCACAGGGACGCAGGGTAGTTGGGCATATGCATATCCCCACCAGTCGTTCGCTGCCTCGGCGGGCAAGCGCCCATGAGCCGGGCACCCGATCTCTTTAATAGCACGTTGGGGTGTTGCGGGCAGGCCTGGCGTGGGTGGGGCGGGGTCAAGACGGCCGTGAACGGCGGCTGGGATCGTTTGATCGCGAACTCAAAGAAAACGTCGCCAGAAAACTTAATCGAGGATTCGGATCCTCGCGACGAGGGAGCGGAAGGATTACCGCTACCTCTCCCGGCCGTCCTAGGCCGTACGCATGTCAACGAAGTGCTTGGCCTTCCTCTCCCCTAGGAGGGAGCCCTCCTCCACAAACTCGACGCGGGGCGTTATGTTCGATGCCGCCTTGACCGTCTCGGCCGTCCGCCTGGCCAGCTCGGGGCTGGGTCTGTCGGCCTCTATTCTGAGGAGCAGGGTGTCCAGGTCTCCCTCCTTCTGGACGATGAACTGGTAGCTGTTTATCTCCCCGATCCCCGCCACGGCCTCCATGAGGGCTGAAGGATAGACCGCGGTCCCCTTTATCTTGACCATCTCGCCGAGCCTTCTCTCCGGGTAGATGCGTGGATGGGTTCTGCCGCATGCGCATGGATCGTAGTCGATCCTAACCATGTCGCGGGTTCTGTACCTGATCAGCGGGGTGGCCTCTCTCTTCAGGGTGGTGATGACCAGCTCGCCCCTGCCTGTGGTCGGCTCAAGGGTCTCGGGGTCCACGGTCTCGATGAGGAAGTGGTCCCAGAAGATGTGGTGGCCGTCGTGCTGGCCGCACTCCAGAAACCCTGCAGCTGTCTCCACCGATCCGTAGTCGTTGTACACCTCCGCTCCCCATTGTTTCCCCAGTCTCTCTCTGATGTTTGCCGTGAGGGGTTCCCCCAGGGCAACGACCCGCTCGACGGATTCCACACCCTCCGCGATGCCTCCCAGATGCAGGAGGTAGGAGGGAACCCCGAAGAGGGTCGTGACTTTGAGTTCCCGGATGAGGGCCACCTGGCCCGCGTCGTTTCCAGGCCCGGTGAGGATCGACATCGCGCCTATGCGGTGGAGGGCCGCCTCGAAGAGGAAGCCCATCATGGGGTGGACCATCAGCTGGGCGCTGTCCCGGCTGCGGATTCCGGCCGAGTAGAAGGATCTCGCCTGGGCGTATGAGAGGCGTTCCACGTCGGCCCCCGTGAGGTGGACCGCGGTCGGCCTGCCCGTTGTGCCCGAGGTGCTGCAGTAGTAGACGACCCTCTCGCGGGGGACGGCGAGGGCGCCGTAGGGGTAAGCCTGCCTGAGCTCGTCCTTTGTGGTGAAGGGAAGCCTCTGGAGATCGTCAAGGCAGCGTATTCGGGCCCGGCCGGCGAGCTTGTCCCGGTAGAGAGCGGAGTTCTTCGCGATCAAGAGGGTCCATCTGAGATCGTTGAGTTGGGCTTCCCGGATCCGACGCGGGGAGGCCGTCTCCGTCTTCTTGTCGTAGAGATTCATCTGACCTTCTCCTATATCCTTGACCCCGGCCGAGACATGTCCATGGGAACGGTCTCCGTCGAAGAGCCGCGAAGGACGATGGAACAGGGTCTTTGGACTGATCGGATCTCTCGGATCGATTGTTCAAAAAAGGGTCTTCCGGATGCTTCTGATGGGTTTCGATGAGGCACGGGCCCACGATCGGTACGCTGGATTCGCCGGAGGATTATCGTCACGAGGCCGGAACGCGGGAGAACCCCCCGCGAGTCCGCGCCGAGGAGATCGCAGGGGGCCTGGCAGCCATCGACCGTCACGTGCAGTGTGTGCTGCTGCTTGAACAAACCGCTCATTCCAGAAGATGAACGGGAGACGTCCGACCGTGCAGGTATTGGGGGAAGCAGATGGCTCTCGCCCCGCCACGACCGGTCGGTCAGGCCGTGTTGGGGCAGGTTCATGGGCGGACCAAGCATGGCCAGGGCATGCTGCAAGTCGTTTCACGTTCGCCGCACTTGTGTGTGCAGATGCCTCGGGGCATCGATCCGTTCGATCCCGAGGCAAGCATGTCCCTGCCCGTCAGTATCGGAGCGGGAGCCGGGAGGGCTTTCAACCAGCCTACCGTCTCGCCTTGTCAAGGGTCGTGGGGCAGTCCCAAGCTTTTCGTTATGGCCGGGGGCATGCAACGCAGTCGTGTGCGGCAAGACGGATTCCTTCTACCTGTCCTGGGCGCGGGAAAGGGGTTTGAATGCGTCGGATCACGGTATCGGACGGTGGCGGCCATTAGCGTGCCGCCCTCAGCGCCCGACCTGAAATGCAGTTTTTAGGTCGGATGGAAATGGATCGAGAAGGTCGGGGAAGGCTCGTGAGGGTTGAGGTGATCAGAAGCTGGGAAGATGCAGAGCCGATCAAGCACGCATGGCTCGACCTTCTTGGGAGGTGCCAATCCTCCAATCCCTTCGTCCATCCCGGTTTCTGCGAACTATGGATGAAGCACCACGACGCGCCTAACCATCTCTTCGTCGTAGGCTTCCATGGTTCATCGGGTTTGACGGCCCTCGCGCCGCTCCAGATTCTGGAGACCGGCAAGACGGTCAAGTTCAGAAGGGCCAGGTTCATCGTCGCCAGGCCGTGGTTCGAGGTGGACTTCTTGATGACAAGACCGGACACGAAGATCGTGTGCGCCGCGCTCAACTCCCTAAGGGACGAGGTCGACGTCCCCGTGGCGGAGTTTTTCGCCTTGAGCGGATCCTCCCCCTCCCTGGCTCTTCTGGAATCTGCTGTGCAGGGGACCCGGATGAGCATGGAGTACTCCTACTCGCCCAGGTGGCGGAATGCCTTCGTGGACATCCGGGGATCGTGGGATTCCCACTTGACGACGCGAAGCCCGAAGCTGAGGAAGAATATCAGAAGAGCCTCAGCCCAGCTGAAGGCTCAGGGAGCAGTGGCAACGGAGAGGTACCGCGGGTCGGACCCGGAGGGCAGGGCTTCGGCAGCCATCGATCACGTCTCAAGGCGAAGCTGGAAAGGCGGGAGATCCTTGCCGTCGGGAGGTTTCTGGGAAGACCTCATTGCGCTGATGGCACGCGAAGGATGGCTCGATCTCCACACGCTCAGCCTCGACGGAATGCCCATTGCCTTCGCTCTGGTCTTGAGGTACGGAGAGACTGCCTACCTCCTCCAGACATCATATGATCTCGAATACAAGGCCTTCTCGCCCGGACTCCTCGTGATACTGGAGTGTGCCAAGGCCCTCTTCAGCGACGGGGATCCGCCGAGACGCCTCGACTTCCTCAGTTCCGCTTCGTACCTCGTCCGCCTCTCAACCGGGATGGGTCTAAGGGCCAAGGCGAGGATCTTCATGGGTGGACCGGAGTCCGCCGTTGTCAAGAGGATGTTCAGAGTCAAGCGACGCGTCAAGCCCGTAGGCGGGGAGGTCTTCTTCCGGACCAGCTCGGATCTGGCCGCGGAGATGGAGAGAATCCGATAGCGTCAAGAGATCCGGCTTAAGCACCATCGGTGTAATGACATCTTCCATGCTCTTGGTCGTTTCGCGATCATGCGTGGCTCTATTTGGCGTTATGTGTCCCCAGTCGGTCGACCCTAGGGCCTTCCAGAGCCCATAAACCAACGGTGCGGAACGCGCGGTGCGTCGCATGCTCCCGCCATCTTGGGACGGGCAGCGTCGGTACCGGCTAGGTAGGCTTATTATCCTGCGATTCTTTGGCTCCCCGAAATGGCCTTCCGTTTACCGGGGCAATCACTGAGACAGACCAGACGCACCGCCGTAGGCCTGACTCTGATCTTGACCCTGCAGTGCCTTTTGCTGGTTCCCGGACTGGGTCTGGGAATCGGCATCGATTTCGGCGGAACCCTCTGCATCGCCCAGCAGTGGCTGTCCGGCACTTCGCCATACCGAGTCGGGGTCGGGGGCGGCAGGCCTCCCCTTATCTACTCTTATCTGAGCCTAGGAATCGCCCTCTTCGGACAGGGCACCGCAGCGGTTGTGGCTCTGCGCATCGGGCTTGCCGCGTCCTTTCTGGCGACCACCGTTGCCCTCTTCATCCTGTCTAGGGACCTCATCGGACGGGGATGGGGCCTTGCCGCCTGCTTGATCTTCGTGCTGAATCCCCTTCTGTTGGCCCACAGCTCCGAGGTCCATACATCTACCATTCTCCTGTTCCTTCAGACGATGGCGATTCTGCTATGCGTTCGCGGCTGCCTCCGGCCATTTTCGTTGCTGGGTGCCGGCATCTTCGCCGGGCTCTCCTTCCTCGCCTTCCAGCCAGGGGTCAGCATCCTGGCATTCTTCGTTCTCGTCGCCTTGCTGGGTTTCGAAAGGGTGGGCCTGCCCAGGCCCCCTTTCGGCAGGACCCGTTCAGTCCTTCTCATCCTCTCGGGGTCAGGACTCGTATGGCTACCCGCCATCATGATCCAAGCCATCCAGGGCGATCTTGAGGCGTTCATCTACTGCGTCTTCAAGTATCCCGCCATCCTCAGCGCAAGAGGCATCGCGGTTTCGGGCTCCACTAGGTTATACGTGGTCTGGAGATCGCTCATCCACCTCGTCAGGGGTCCCGGCGGTTCTCCGGTCTTGCAGCGGTACGCGGGCATGGCCGTCGCCACGCTGGTGTGCGTCAGCCTTGCATTCGCGGTGTATGAGAGGAGGAGAAGATACGCCTTCTTCCAAGCCTGGTTGGCCCTGGGCGGTGGGTCGGCCCTCGTCCTGATTCGCGAACCATGGTCAAGCCACTACCTCATATCCCTCCTGCCCATCATCGCCCTTCTCGCCGGTGCTGGTGCTTCGAGGCTCCACGGAATCCTCCGTTTCCCTCCCAGCGGCCTGGTTTGGCATTCCCTAGGCAAGGCATGGGTCATCGCGCTGGTCGGTCTGCTTGTCTCATCGGTTCTGGCCGGTGGTTCGACCTCCCGTCCCCCTCCAACGCTCCACAGAGAAGCCGCACTTGCATCACTCACCAGGAGTCTGCAGCCAGGCACAGGCCTTGTGTGCTTGGATTGGCTGGGATACTACTTCCTCTGGCAGCATCCTCCTCCCGGGAGCCTGACGCCCGTTCTGAACATTCAGGGACGCGCCACGCCGATCCCCCTGTTCATCCTCTCCCACATCTTCCAGAGCGGCATCCTGGGGCGAGAGGAGGTCACCCTCTGGACGGAGGCTATCAAGGCCGAAGAGACCTCGGTGGTGATGGTTGAGGCTAAGAACTGGGCCCGAATCCGAGGAACCCCCGCCTTGGCCCCACTCGCGGCCTATCTCGGCGAGTGCTTCGCCCAGGTTGTATGCATGGATCTGCCTGATAAGGAGATGCTCGTCTTCCTAAGGGAGCCCGGCCTTCACTTCTCGATCTGGCCAAGCCGCGGGATGGATTCATCGCGGGCACCTGTCCCGGGGCAGGTGGATGTATGATGGATGTCGTGGTCATCGGGGGCGGAATGGCCGGGCTGTCCTGCGGCTTGACGCTCTCGGCCGGGCACGACCTGCTCCTTGTTGAGAAGGATCAGGACCTCGGCGGGCTGTGCTCAAGCTTCCAGCTCCAAGGCCTCAACATACCTAGATACTGCCACAACCTCCTCTCCACCGACAAGGTGGCCATCGAGCTCTGGGACCAGCTCGGCTTACAAGGGTCGATAAGGTGGGAAAGGGTCGATACGCTGCTGGGCTCGAGGGAACGTCTCTGGGACGTCAGCAGCCCCAGAGGGATCTTGTCCCTCGGTCCCATCCCACTTGGGGGCAGACTCCGCCTGGGACTCCTGTCCCTTCAGGCATTGATGAACATCCCGCAGGGACCAATGGAGGGGATCAGCGCCAAGGATTGGCTGGTGTCCCGGATAGGGTCGCAGGCCACGGATGGCTTCTTCGAGCCGCTCTGCTGGGTCAAGTACAAACAGGGCCTGGGTGATATCTCGGCCTCCTGGTTGTGGGACAGGTTCGTCAAATCGGCTAAGATGGGCAACCGAACCGCGATACTGGGCGGCGGCCTCAGGCGAGCCGTGAAGGCGATGGAGATGAGGATGCGAGACAACGGGGCATGCATACGGACCATGGCCAAGGCCAGCTCGGTTCAGGCCAAAGACGGAAGGTACCGGGTAACCCTCCGAGGGCGCGGCGGGGAGGAAACGGTGGATTGCGACGCGGTGGTCGTCTGCCTCCCGGCCCCGCTGATGGCAGATATCCTGCCCCTCTCAGGGATGGCCCACCGCCGACTGTCCATGGTGGCATACAAGGCGATAGTTAACGCATGCTTCGTGCTCAACGCCCCGCTTCTTGAGCGCCACGCCAGCATCGTCTTTCCGTACGGGGATTCTCCATTCGGTGGATTGATCCACCACTTCCTGGACAGGTACGGAGGCCCAGGAGATCGCTCCCTGGTCTATGTGTACAGCTATCTCGATCCCTCGGACCCTCTCTATCTCGGCAAGGAGAAGGACGTTCTGCACACGATTGAGGACGCTCTCGAGCCCATCTTTCCGGGTTTCAAAGGCCGCGCGGTCGATGGCAGGATCTCGAGGAGCATGTACGCATCCCCGGTGTTCTCCAAAGGGTTCTCCCGATTGCTGGTATCCGACGAGGATCTGCCTCCGGGCATCTTCCAGGCGGGAGCCCACCTTCTTTATCCCAATATGCCCACGATCGGATCGGCCGTCGAGTCGGGCCTCAACGCAGCACGCCTGGCGGTCAGCTACTTGGACGCGACCTGAGCAACGGCCCGGGCTGCGTGGCCCCATCAGTCCTCATCGTGCCAACCAAGCTGAAGATGAGCCGGATGTGGGGCAGGATCTCCCGCCCCGGCGAGAACTTGGATCGACCCCAGGTACGCCTCTTGAGCGTGGCAGGGATCTCCCCGACGCTGCTTCCCCTCAATGCGAGCTTGACCAGTATCTCGGCTTGGCTCTCAAAGCCGTTGGACGACCACTGGATCGATCTGAGGCTCTGAGATCTGTAGGCTCTGGCCATGCCCGTGAAGCATCGTATGCTTTCATCGAACAGGGCCCTGTAGATAGCGTTCACCGCCTTACTGGATAGTATCCTTACGGGGCTGACCCCGTCGACCCTAGTGCCGCACAGGTAGGGCGAACAAACCGCAACGTCCCATTTCTTCACCCCTTCCAAGAGGCCGTCAATGCAGTCAACGCCGTAGGAGAGATCGGAGTCCAGAACCAAGACGACCTCGCCTCTGGAATCACGGACGCCGGTCCTCAAAGCAGCTCCGAGACCCAGGTTCCGCTCATGTGAGACTACTCTGACGTTTTCGTGCCCCTCTGCGGCTCGTGCTGCAATGATGGGGGTGCGATCGATGCTTCCATCGTCGACCACGATCAGCTCCCATTGGATGCCGATGCCTTGCAGGCAGTCGATGACGAGATTGACGGAGTCCTGGGCCCCCTCCTCCTCGTTGTACATGGGCAGCAGGACGGTGATCAGCCCTCTCCGTGGCGGGGGCCTTCGTTCGCCGCGGCGCGCACTAGCGATCTCACCCAAGCTCGTGCCCTCCGTGGTTACGGGCCAGCTCGCTGGTCGTCAACGCATCGTACCGGCCCGCGATGATGTCCAGTACGTGTTCGATCATCGCGATCGGGCGCCGGTCGCCCCTTTCCACGAAATCTCTCAGGTCCTTCAGGTGGATCAGGTATACAAGAGGCAATCCCTTTGCATCCAGTGAACTCCGGCCTAGGTCAAAGAGGCGCGGACCCATCCGCAGCCCGAAGGCTAGGTGGAACGGCAGGCGCAGAACCGGATGTGTTGATACGGGGACCTCGACGATGCCCGATCCTCGGCACGATCTGATCAGCCGGCCCGGACAGGGGCGGTAGGGTCCCTCCGGTGCCATGAACCAGCCCAACTTGGGGCCATGATCCCATCCGGGTATCCTCCTGCGCCTGAGCAGGTAGCCGATCCTGTCCGCCCTCAGCAGGAACGGATATGCATAGGTCGGAATGATGGACGAGTCGTAGACGAAGCCCATCGCCTCCAGGAGGCTTAGCGTCTCCCAGTCGATGTCGAAGCCCGGGGCTCTGAACCCGATCTGTTCGATCCCCAGCAGCTCGGTGCATAGGCGCCTCGCCATCCCGATCTCGTCCGACTTCTCGCCACGGCTGAGCTTGGAGAAGCGAAGGACGTGGTTCATTGAGTGGCTCGCTATCTCGTGGCCCTTCCTCACCGCCTGACGCAGCAACTCAACCTTCCAGTCCACTCCCAGATCGCGGCCGACCAGAAACAGAGTCGCCCTGATCCCTCTGGATGAGAGAAGGTCGAGAAGGACCGGCAGAGCCTTTTCGTACAAAGGGTCCCGCCGGATGTCGACGGACTCTCCAAGGTAAGCCGAGTACGTCCACGACCCATCCAGATCTATCTGCATTGCAGCGACGCGTTCGGTCAACGACGCCTTCTCAGGTTGCCTGCTTATTTGTCCTACCAGCAAACGTGACTTCAGAACCATTCCAAACCCACGGATGGGAAGGTGAAATACCGCCGCTCCCACCATGCCGGAGGAGCAGCCGTATGAAGATGTCAATCGTCGTGGGCACCCGCCCCGAGATCATCAAGCTCACATCCCTAATGCGGGAGATGTCCGGGAAGAACCTGGATTTCGACCTGATCCACACCGGCCAGCACTATGAATGGGATCTTAGCGAGCGCCACCTGGTGGAGCTGGGCGTTCCCCGCCCTACGCGTGTCCTGGGAGTGAACTCCTTAGGCGTCGTGCCTCGCCTCGCTCGCATGATTGAGCTTCTTTCCGACCATTTCGAGCAGTCAGGCACCGAGATGGTCCTGGTCGAAGGGGACACCGATTCCGCCCTGGCCGCAGCCCTAGCGGGCTCTCGCATGAACCTACTGGTCGCCCATATCGAGGCAGGCTGCAGGTCGTTTGATGGCCGCATGCCAGAGGAACGAAACCGGTTGGTGATCTCCAGATGCTCCAGCCAGCACTTTCCGCCAACCCGGACAACCGCCATAAATCTGTTCAGGGAAGGCATCCCGCCGCGGTCAGTTCACATGCTGGGACATCCCATCGTAGCCCTGGTCCATCAGCTGGTCGGGAGGCTGGATGTCGAGGGAACCGTCGGTCGACTTGGCTTTCCGTCAAGGGGATACTTCTACGCCACCCTTCACAGGGAGGAGAACACAACTGATCGCCAGCGACTCGAGGGGATACTGACGGCCCTCGGCGGCCTCCGCCTCCCCGTGGTGATGCCGCTTCACCCCAGAACGCGGAACGCTCTGGAAGCTCTGGGTCTCTCCCATCTCCTCCAAGGGCTATCCGTAATGAAACCGGTGGCCTACGCGGAGTCCCTCTGCCTTATCTCATCAGCTGCCGGGGTGATCACGGACTCCGGCGGCATCCAGCAGGAGGCCTGCCTGCTCAAGACCCCCTGCCTCATGCTGAGGAACAATACCGAGTGGCCGGAAACCGTTGCCATCGGAGCCAATCGTCTTGTCGGGCACGATCCCAGGACGATCAGAACGGAGGCAAGCCGTCTGCTTCGATCTGCAAACGGTAAGCAGCACAGATGGGGCAACCCCTTCGGAGCCAGATCTTCGGCACAAAGGATCGCCTCAAGGCTGGCAAGGCTTTCGACCGGGCGCGTGAGCATGCCGGCCGATCTGTCGAACCATATCGGCCGTGGATACCCCAGGCCGGTACTGGTCCACATCTCTGAGCACCCGACCATCTCCGAGAGGAGAAATGCCAGATACGCCCAGCTCTACTTCGACACCGACGGCAGAGCGCAGTGCACAAGGAAAGGATCAACCCACTTCCTGGTCACAGTGCCCCAATAGATGCGGGAATCCTATCTCCACGCGCGAGGGCGGGAAATCGCCGAGCAACCAGCCGATCTCGATCGATCTGAGCCCCCTATTTGGAGATAACCGAACGATGTCTATGAGTATGGTCGGCATCTTCAGCAGCCGATCCCAGGGCCTGTCCGCTCGAGGAAGGCGTCAGCCCCATCCCGATCGCACTTGCATTCCGCATTCATTCGAAAGCATTTTCACCTGCACTCGGTCAGGGTGATCACCTATGTCTTCGCCTCGAGGAGAGAGGGCCGATCACCCGGCCTCCATACCGACCCGTCAAGGCAGGCTGATCCAGAACGTCCGCGTCCCGATGAGCGACGAGGTGTACCTGATGGCAACGATAGCACTGCCGGAGGGCCCGGGGCCGTTCCCGGTAGTGCTGGTGCGCACGGCCTACAACCGGGCAAACATCTCGGGGGCCGAGTACACATCGCGCGGCATGGCCTCCATGGTTCAGGACTGCCGGGGCCGGTACGGCTCGGAGGGGGAGTGGTATCCGTTCACCAACGAGGCTCAGGATGGCTACGACACGCTGGAGTGGATCGCGGCCCAGTCCTGGTGCAACGGGAAGATCGGCATGTTCGGCGACTCCTACCTGGCCGCGACCCAGCTTTGCCTTGCTCCGACCCAAAGCCCCCACCTGTCCGCGCTGAACCCTCGCTTCATGTCGGGCGATCTTTGGCGCAATGCCTACTACTGCGGCGGGGCCTTCAGCCTGGCGCTGACCTTCAGCTGGCTTTGCTTCGAGGTCGCCTCGCGCACAAGCGGTGCCGGACTTCTCACCGCCTTTGATGTCTCAAGGCTGCTCCGCGAGCTGCCCCTTATCGCCCTGGATGAGAAAAGCGGATGCGGCCGCGTGAAGGCCTGGCGGGACTACGTTACCCACGACCGGCTAGACGATTTCTGGAAGGCGCTCAACGTGCGGGAGAAGATGGGACGGTTCGCCGTACCCGTCCTGCTCGTCGGGGGCTGGTATGACTACTATGCGGGGGAGACCTTCGACAACTACGTAAGCCTGGTCGGGACCGCGCCCACCCGGGCCCTGGCGGAGGGCCACCGCGTGATCGTTGGGCCCTGGACGCACGGCTTCGGCTCCGGCCCCCGTCTAGGCCAGGTCGACTTCGGCCCGGAGGCGCTACGCGAGAACGACTGCACCATCCGCTGGCTTGAATGCATCCTGAAGGGCGGTAGCCCGGCCGACTACCAGGCAGCTCCGATCCGGATATTCGTCATGGGTGAGAACCGGTGGAGAGATGAGCGGGAGTGGCCTCTCTCCCGGACCCGCTTCAGCCAATTCTATCTGCACTCCTCCGGGCGGGCGAACAGCCTCATGGGCGACGGGCTCCTCTCCACAGCCGCTCCGGGCGATGAGGATCCGGACGGCTACGCGTACGACCCTGACGACCCGGTGCCGACCCTCGGCGGGAATCACTCGGTGGGGCCCTACAACCCTGGCCTGTACGAACTGGCCCTCCCCGGGCCTTACGACCAGCGCCCCATCGAGAGGAGGGACGATCTCCTGGTCTACACCACGGACGTGCTGGAACGCGACATGGAGGTCACGGGCCCGGTGGCCCTACATCTCTTCGCCTCAACCTCGGCCCCGGACACGGACTTCGTGGCCCGCCTGACCGATGTCCATCCCAACGGCCGATCGATCAACATCACGGAGGGGGTGATCAGGGCGCGGTTTCGCGAGAGGAACTGGGAAATCCCTAGGCCGGTTCAGCCCGGAAAGATACTGGACTACCTCATCGAGCTCCAGCCAACGAGCAATCTCTTCCTAGCTGGCCACCGCCTCCGCCTGGATCTGACCAGCAGCAACTTCCCTCTCTGGGATCGGAACCTCAACACCGGGCAACCCCCAGGGACCGGAACCGAGATGCAGGTCGCCGAGCAGACGATTCATCACGATTCTCGCCATGCATCGCACCTTACCCTCCCCCTGATCCCCAGGTGATGGGCGGGACGTTCGGTTTCCCGATTTCCGTCTGTGGTTCCAGCTCCAAGGAAGACGGCGATGGTGCAAAATGGCTTCCGTCCTGATTCTCCAAGACCTTCCCTTTCCTGGTTCCGTTTGCCAAGCCTCTCCTGCCGTTCTTTCCGGATTTCCTGATACCCCTCATACCGCTCTTGGTCCTGGGGTTGCCTTGTTTGATCTTCTTAGGAATCGTCTTGCTGCTGAGGAGAAGGCATGGGGCAAGCGCCTAGTTCGCGATGGGAGGCCTGCGTTCTCGATCTGGGCAATCGTGCGGCGTATGAAACGCCCCTCAACGCCTATGCGCCCGGAGCTGGCAGGAGGCGACAGGGCCCGTCTTGACGGCCTCCGGCGACGCACGGCCCTCGGCGGAATCCTCTGCCCGCGTCGGATGATCCCCGTCCATGGTCTCGGTCCGGGATCGGGATGCTCACCGTTTGCGCCTTGTTCTGGGCGAAGGCCGTTAGCGGACCGATCAGAGGATGTAGGGTTGGATGGGTCATGGAACGGTCTGGTCATTCCCTAGGGGTTTCCATCTGTGGGCGATGAGCGCCTTTTCCTGTTCCTTGTCATAACCGCTTTCATGACTGGAAGATGTCTTCGGTGGAGGCATCTGAGAAAGATGCCAAGATCCTCGGTTACGCAACCCCTTGTGATCTTGGGCCTCAGCGTGGCCGGGCCGTATCTGATCTCGCGAACGCCGGAATCGATGCCATCCTTGATCGTCTCCCTGAAGCACAGGTTGAAGTAAAGGGCCGAGTCCCGCGTGATCGGTTCCGGGAGGCCCCCGTACTGATAGGCGCACATCTCGCGCGCGGTTCTCAGGAGCAGCGTGAAGCCTTGGATCTTGCCCTCGATCGCGCCGACCAGGACCTTGGAATTGGCCCCCATGTGCCGTTGCACCAGCGAGTAGTAGTCACGGTTGAAGGGGCATCGCCTGCCGCGCGTACGCCACATTTCGTCGATTATCCTCTCCAGTACATCGGCGATCCGCTGGATGTCGAGGACCTCGTGGACCCTCATACCGGTCCTGTTCATCCTAGACCAGTCGCTCCTCATGCTCTTCCTCCTGCTTCTGCTGAGGGAACGAAAATAGGCCTCGAAGTCATCCCATGGCAACGGGAGGTATGCCGAGGCAGTTCTGGGGCTGAAAAGATAGTTCCTGCCGAGCAGGTGCCCCCACAGCATCTCGTCCCTGCGGCGAAGATTCATGAACCCGACAAGATCGACGCCCTCCCTTCTTCCGGTTTCGATGAGGGCATCCGTAAGGCTGGACGCGATCTGCCGAATTCCGGGCGGATCTATCCCTGGGCGATGGATCAGCTCGCAGTAGAAGGATTCAGGGGAGGAACATACAAGGGCTGGGGAAAGGCGCGGAAACAGCCCCGCTCTGACTGCTCGGGTTGCCAGACGTCGCTCCCCGGCGGTCAGAAGAACGGTTCTCAGATCGTCGTGAAGACTGGTGTGTTGGAGATAGCATGGGAGATAGGCAAGCGGTTGGCCGTCGTCGTAGGCCACAAGGTGACGGGCCTCCCGTCTCCCGATGTGAGGGAGCGATTCCAGTACCTTGAGATACGATGAGGTATGCATTGGTTCGGGGCAGAAGGCATCCGTCCCTGCATCCGCTAGCTGGTCTGCGCTGGACAGGATCTCAACCCTCAAGGTCCGGCCCCCAGGCGATAGAGTCCGTCCACAGTGGCTGCACGTGTCGTTTCAGGACCCGCGAAACCCGCCTTGAGGGTGTCGGATCCATGCGATGCGATTCCTCCGGTTCCTACGCGCTGCCGAGCCCAGGTCCGTGTGGGGTTGGTATGATCGGTATCCCCGACATCATCGCCCAAACCGGACTGCCTCCTCCCGCGTCGACCATGGTCCTGCCCTGATTCGCTGCTTGTATCGTTGCATCGAATGGACGGACGGTGAATCTCTGTCAGCGATCCGAGATGGCACGCGACCGATCCGTATGGACCTGCTCGATCCTAAGTATTCCAGGTCGGTCAACAGGATCTGGATGAGGCCCGAAGATAATAAGGTTCGTTCCCGAGCCTGGCTCTTGATCCGTCTGTCATCTTACACCCGGAAGGCTGGGGATCGATGGATTCCGACGACCACTTGTTGGAGCGCCGTTCTCGGAAACATCAAGGTCCTTCGCACCGGGCTTCGAGGCGCAAGATCCTGGGGATCTGCGCGTCGAGAAGGGTCTCCCGAGTTCGGGGTGACGAGCTTCATCCGAGCAACGCCCCAGCAGGCATCCAGATGGCGTCGGCGGGGCACCGACCTTGGGATGATCGATTGAACTATTAGGTCTTCGGCTTTATCTACCCGGGCTGCCATGGATGGGCTATGCCCGAAGGCAGCCTCGCGAAGCCAGGCAGCAAGGACCATCGGAGGATGCCTCGGGCATTTCTTCCCAAGGTGAAAGCCTTCGACCCATGCTGGGATCGGGCCGAGTGGTCGGCCTTGGTCGAATTCCTTGCCGGCGAGGAGTTCCCGGAAGCCGCCGAGGAGCTGAAGGCCAAGCTGGAAGGCCTGACAGGTTGCAGCGCGGTGCCCGTGTTCCAGGGCAGGGATGGGCTGCTCCTCGCCACCGCGGTTCTCGGGCTGCGTCCCGGGGATGAGGTCATCTGCCCCTCCTTTGTATGCGAAACCGCTGTCCAACCCTTCATCAAGGCAGGCCTCAAGCCGGTTGCCGCCGACGTCGATGAGTCGCTGTGCCTGGATCCTACAAGCGTGGAAAGGTGCATCGGAGAACGGACGAGGGCCATCCTGATGGTCCACATGTTCGGGACGGTCTGCAGGGTGGTCGAACTCCGTGAGCTTGCCGCCAGATACGAGCTGCGGCTGATAGACGATGCTGCAGGCGCCCTCGGCTCGACGTTTGATGGCCGTCCTGCATCAACTCTCGGAGATGTGGGCGTCCTGAGCTTCGGGTACGGAAAGATCGCGTCCTCGGTGGGAGGTGGGGCCCTAGTTTGCGGTGATCGGGCCCCGGTTGAGATGCCAATCCTTGCAGGGCCGAGACCGATGGAAGTCAAGACTAGGACGGTCCTGCATGTGGGCAGGACGATCAGGCATTGCGGGCTTGTCCCTGCCATCAAACTGTCCAGAAAGATGGCCTCAACCGGGAGGAAGATGATGCATCCTACACCAGAATCCCGGAGGATGGGAGGCGACCCGGCCGCCGGACAGGCGATGCCGAAGGACATCGCCGGCGTACAGGCCAAGCTGGCATCGATTCAGATGGACAAGCTGGACGATATGCTGAAGATCAGGAAGAGGAACTACGATATTCTGCGGTCCGAACTCGAGGGAGTTGACGGAATACGCCTCACTGCCCGGTCGGCCGAGTCGGACGCGCATCTCTACTTCGCTCTGCTCGTGGACTGCGGGCATCGATATGACTTGGGCAGTCACCTGGCCGGCCACGGCTACGAGACCGTTTGGGGGTACTACCCACTGCACCTTCAGAACATGGGGGTGTCGCCGGGAGCCCCGCTTCCCGTGACGGAGGATGTTTGGAGAAGGATCGTTGCCGTGCCGATCCATCCCCGGGTCAACGAGGAGGACGCCGTCCGGATGGCGCGTCTGATATCCCGATGGGCTGAGGCGAGGGCTCGGTGAGATCGGTCGAGGCGAAGACTTGCTGGACTTCGCCCCGAGGGCAGGAAGCCGAGTCGACTACGGGCCCACGGTTCCAGTCGATGAAGAGTCGATGCGATTGCCGGTCCGACGGGGGTCGGCGTGTCAGGGCGCTACGAGACATACAGTAGCAGTCTGTCGATCTCCGTGTTGAGCCCGGGCTCGGCGCTGTGCGTGGGGTCAACCGCCTCGATCATCAGCAGCCATCTCCCTGTCGATGGGTCCTCGGCCAGAGTGGAGTATGTGTGGATGGGATAGACGGGATGCTCGTACTGGGATCCCGGGATCCAATCAGCCAGAAAGATCGGCTCAAGCTCGCCTGCCCTCATGTCAAGTTGGTACGCGGCGAAACGCCTGCTGAGGGCCGCGCCTCTGATGATGTCGGTTGTCTGGATGCCAACGAACACCGGGCCCCCTGAGCCTGGCAGGATGGAGCCATTAAGGAGGAAGAAGTCGGGCTGCCCGCCCCCACTCAGACCCAGGAGTCCTTGCTTTCTCCACTCCTTGCCGTCTCCGCTGACTGCCATCGCCATGTTCACCACGGAGCTCCCCTTTCTTCTGGCCTTGTAGAGGGCGATGTACCTGCCGTCGATGATGTCTATGGTCGCGTCGCGTGCCTCCGCACTGTCGTATGCGTGATCGCCTCTCAGGGCGAAGCCCTCTCCCGTCCACGGACCGGCGGGATCATCCGCGCTCAGAAGGAAGGTCTCCCACTTCGAGTCGTGGACCTTCTCGGCCCGCCCGGCGATGTTCTCACCGTGCACGTCAAGGGATAGGTAGAGGTGGTATCTTCCGGTGGACGGGTCCCTCAGAAGCTGCTGATTCTCTATGCTTTGCACCCTTTTCCCGGCGACCCCGGAGATATCCTCCTTGCTCAGTGATGCCACCAGATCATAGGTGCAGCCGTCATGGGACCGGTATATCTCGGCGGCGAAGCCCCTCCGCTCGGCGCCCGATCTCGGCCTGCTGGTGAGCCAGTACTCCGAGTTCTCGGGATCGATCCAGAGTTTTCCCGCTCCACACCAGTTCCCCGGCTCAAGCTCGGGGGGATCGATCACGATCCCGGCAAACTTCTTCCGAGAGAAGATCGCCTGAGGGGGATGCAGACCCTTCCACATGGTCGACATGGCGGGCACCGACCTTGATAACGGTTGCGACCGGTCCGGGGTCAGATGTGTCCATCCGACCCGACGACGCGGACCGGCTCTTGCCTTACGGACCCCTCCATGCGGCAGGGAATCGAAGCCCTGAAGACCGTCCTTTGCCGCCCGGTCTCAAAGGTAATATGGAGGATGAGCTCTATGTCGTTGTGTGGCGGGATACGCAGGGGCATTGGCGACGGCGGTAGGTTTCCTGGTCTGCGTTGTGATGGTGCCCGTTTCCTACTTCGTTGCACGGGGGGTTGTCTGGGTCTTTGGCCTTGGAGCCCTCCTCTTCCTCGTCATCGGGGCACTTGTCGGCGGATCGGAAGCGCCTGAATGGCTGGCCGAGTGATTCCCAACCGCCCGGAATGCCGGCTATGCACGCCTACTTGGCGTTATCCTATCTCCAGTCATCGTAGAACACATCCTCTCCGGGTATCTGCTCGAAGCATCCCTTCCGCAGCCCCCATTCGAAGAAGGCCATGATATCCTCTCTGACATCTTCGTCCAGATCCCCCACCATGTGGGTCATCTCCATGATCGGTATAATGTCGTCCAGGGCCTGGTTGGACGAACTAGCCCAGATCCGTGCTGCCTCATCCCTGTTCAGATCGACCTCGCTGCAGGCCTTCCTCATTGCCCTCAGGAACTGCCTTGCCATTTGTTCCCTTTCAAGAAGTTTCTCGCTGATCAGAAGCAGGGGAGCATGGAGCGGATGGCCGCTGATCTCCCTGAAGGCGTCAGAACAGCTCACGAGAGGCCTGCCTCCGGAGGCCATGGCCCGGGCTGCATAGCCCGCCGAGACGATGATTGCATCCAGCTGTCCGGTTTCGAACCCGGTCACCATCGTTGCCGGGCTCTTGATCTCCACTACCTGGATGTGTTGTTCTATGTCCATGCCCTTGCCCTCAAGGTACCAGCTGATCGTGCGGTAGGCATCCGAGTTCCTGCCGGAGGTTGCAAGGGTCTTGCCCCTCAGCTGGTTGACCTCGGTGATGGAGGGCTTAGCTATGAGGATGAGGTCATCAGCCGTCCGCAGCGACATCCCGATCTTGAACCTGTCCCCCTGAGCAAGGGAGACGGCAGCAATGCCGGGCGACTGGGAGACAACGTCGACCTGCCCGGCCGAGAAGGCGAGCATGGCGGTGTAGAAGTCCTTCATGGGAATAAGCGTCACATTGATGCCGTGATCGCGGAATATGCCTTTCTCGAAGGCATACGCAATCGGAAGGTACGTGCCGCCGGAATACCCGGTGGTCGCAATCGTGACCGTCCTGTTCCCCGAAGCCGGAAGCCGTACGCCTAGGATAGCTACGGCGATGATCAGGGCGGTCGCCCCGCAGATGATTTCGACGGACTTTGGCTTCATCGCCCGCAATCACCACCCACACGTGGCTTATTAACCGCGCATCTGATTGCATGCAATGGTTCCGAGCGGAGGGCTGAATGATAGACAGAACCTCTGGCGCGTGAACTCTGCAGTCCTGACTCGCCCTCCTTGCGAGTTTCTCGAAGCC
>CAYVLA010000056.1:0-20386 GCA_964452145.1 Hadarchaeota archaeon (SeqCode) | reverse complement strand
CAAAATAATAGCATCGGCGTCCGAGGGAGGCACCGAGCTCTTCCCCATAGCATACTTCGAGCGGGAGGCCTTCCTCGCACAGAGCCCCCAACTCTACAAGGAAGAGATGGTTCCGGTCTTTGAGAAGGTGTGGGAGATCACGCCCATCTTCAGGGCCGAGAGCCATAACACCACAAGACACCTCAACGAGTCCATGTCGATCGACATCGAGCAGGCCTACGCATCCTGCAGGGACGTGATGGGGGTAGCGGAAAGGCTTCTTGCCAGAGTGGTGAGCGAGGTTCTCCGCAACGATCGCCAGCTCCTGAAGCTGTCGGGATCCAAGCTCAGGCCCATATCCCTTCCCCTCCTCGTCCTCACATACGACGAGGCGATAAGCATTGCCTCCAAGAAGGGCGCCAAGGTCCGCTGGGGAGACGATCTGGGCACCGTGGCGTCCAAGAAGATCGGAAGCGAGATAAGAGGCCCGTATTTCATCGTGAACTGGCCGGACTCACTCAAGCCCTTCTACATCCAGCCGAAGGGCGACGGGCTCTCCGAAGGATTCGATATGATGTGGCGGCACCTGGAACTCGCCTCGGGGGGACAGAGGGTCCATGACAGGTTTTTGCTGGAGAAACGCTTGGAGGAGAGGGGACTGAATCCCCGTGACTTCGACTACCACCTGAAGGCGTTCCGATATGGGATGCCTCCCCACGCGGGATGGGCAATAGGAGTTGAGAGGTTGATGATGGTCCTCACGGGAAGGCATAACATCCGGGAGGTCTGTCTCTTCCCGAGGGACCGCCTCAGGCTGGTGCCCTGAAGACCTGATCGAAATGCGCTTCGTTGCTGACGTGATGTTGGGACGGTTGTCTAGGTGGCTTAGGCTCCTGGGCTTCGACACGCGATCCGACGTCCGGGATGATCTGGAGCTCTTGAGAACGGCATCTGAGGAGGGCCGGGTTCTGCTCACGCGGGACAGAAGGCTGGTAGAGCAGGGCCAAAGAATGGGCATCAACTGCGTCCATCTATCGAGTTCTCACCTGGATGAACAACTAGTCGAGCTATTGAGCAGGATCGGAAAACAGGTCGTACGTCTGGATCCGACGGTATCGAGATGCGCCTTGTGCAATGGAGAGCTGGCACCGGTGGTTGACACGCGCCAGCTTGAAAAGGTGCCCGAGAAGGTGCGTAGACACAAATCCGACTTCTGGATCTGCTCACACTGCGGCAAGATCTACTGGCAGGGAAGGCACTGGGACAACATTGGGAAAAAGATTAATGATGCCAACGCCTGCTTGGTCAGGGGCCCTGACCATGGAGATCACGCTCGAGGAAGGCCGGTTCCTGGTGCAGACGGCTAGGAAGGCCGTCGAGGAGCATGTGGTGCACAGACAGATCGTGCCCGTTCCGGCTGAGACCCCGGCCAAACTGAGAGCCAAGGCCGGGGCATTCGTCACCCTGACCACCCATCCGGATGACTTGCTTAGGGGATGCATCGGCCACCCCTACCCCGACTCACCGCTGATCGAGGCGATCGTAGACTCCGCCGTGTCTGCCTGCTCTCGGGACCCGAGGTTTCCGCCGGTTCGCAGGGATGAGCTCAACGCCCTGATCATCGAGGTGACCGTCTTGACGCCTCCCGAAGTGATCAAGGCAAAGAAATCCTCCGACCTACCCAAGTTGGTGGAGGTGGGCAGACATGGCCTGATCGTCAGGAAGGGGTGGTATCAGGGCCTCTTGCTGCCTCAGGTAGCGGTCGAACAGGGATGGGACGCGGAGGAGTTTCTCTCCCAGACCTGCAGAAAGGCCGGCCTTCCCCTGACGGCTTGGATCGATCAGGACACGCACATCTCCACCTTTGAGGGCGTCATCCACAGGGAGGAAACGCCCAAGGGCCCGATCGTTAGGAAGGGCTAGGCCTTGTCCCACGGACTGCCGGAAGATCTCGAAGGAGTATGCCTCCTTGAAGAGGGGGGACGTTGGTATCTTGCCACGCGGAATCTGGTCCCCGGAAACCAACTCATGGGGGAGCGGCTTCTCAGCCTGGAGGGCGTCGAGTATAGGCTATGGTCCCCATATCGCAGCAAGCTATCCGCAGCGATTCTGAACGGTCTCAAGAGCCTGGCGCTGAGGAGAGGAACAACCGTGCTCTACCTTGGCGCAGCTGCGGGTACGACCGCCTCCTATATCTCGGACATCGTTGGCCTCGAGGGGATCGTGTTCTGCATCGAGTTCGCGCCGCGACCCATGAAGGAACTGCTGAGGACATGCGCGGCCAGGAGGAACATGGTTCCGGTCCTGGCGGACGCCAGACGACCGGAGGACTATGCCCACATCGTTGCCGAGGCCGACTTCATATACCAGGATGTCGCACAACCCAATCAGGCCGAGATATTCTGCTCCAATGCTCGTGCCTATCTGAGGGATGAAGGCTCGGGACTGCTCATGCTCAAGGCCAGAAGCGTCGATGTCGCGAAGAGGCCATCCGAGATCTTCAAGATAGAGCTTGGCCGACTCAGGTCGGATGGGATCCAGGTGGCAGAGACGGTCTGCCTAGAACCCTTTGACAAGGACCACATGGCCATCGGCATCCGGGCGCCCCGGGAGCCAAGGAGGTGATCGGTCACGGTATCGCTGAGCCAGATCAAGATGTCGATCAGGAAGGGGAGGGCCCACCCCGCTTTTGCTGATGATGGGACCGAGATGGAAATGGCGAGGGCGAGGGACCTTTTCGAGTCGCAGCTAGGTAGCAGGCGGGGCGATGTCGATGAGCAAGAGTTCAGGCGATGCTTCTCGAACCCGAAAACTGCCGAGATCGGCCTATCGGTTCTAACGAGATACTACTCCTTCCGCAGTCATGAGCTGAACGAGGTGCTCGAGGATTCGGTCCTCCAAAGCCTCTCTAGAGCAGGCATCAACGATTGCATGGAACTTCGGCTTCGTCTGTACGAGTTCCTGACGGAGAGGTATTCAGGGTTCATGAGCACCGAGGAAAGGGGTCGCGCACTGGCGGAGTTTGCCGCTCGACTGGGCCTTGATGCAGTCTCCCTGGAGCAGGCGCTCTGGCTGGACGAGGGGGATAGCAGGGCACTGGTCAGGCTGTCGGACGCTCCCCCGGATAGCCTCAAAGGAGCCTACAACCTGGAGGTTCTTTCTGCGATCCTGTGCAACAGCCAGGCCGCCACCCTTGGGCCGATTGGGCAGGGCTTGCCCGCAAAGTTTGCGTTTCGCGCCCTGCGGCTCTACGGCCTGTTTTACAGATTAGTCAAGGCCGAGGGCGGCCTGGTTTTCGAGGTGGACGGGCCCCTAGGCCTGTTCGGCAGGGCTTCGAAGTTCGGATACCGTCACACCCTTCTGGTCTACAGGCTTCGTCAGCTCGCCCTGAGGAGGGATTTCGACTGCAACCTCTCGATCCTATTCAGGAAGTCCAAGAGAGCCCTGGAGTATGCCTGCCGGATCTCGGATCTGCCCGATCTCTCGTGGCCCAACGTAGGCGACCTCAAGCTCCAGCTCTTCGACAGCAAGGTCGAGGCCAAGGTATTCAGCACCTTCAGGGCCGTCGATCTTGGGGGCTGGCGGGTGGAACGCGAACCCTCGCCCGTCGTCTGCGAGGGGACCGGGACGGTCTTCATACCAGACTTCAAGCTAACGAGGGGGAATTCCGAGGTGCTCGTAGAGGTGATCGGATTCTGGCTGCCCGAATACAGGAGGAAGAAGAAGGCCAAGCTAGAGGAGTTGAGGAAGGCGGGCATCGAGAACCTCCTCCTTCTGGTCGATGAGAAGTTGGAAGAGGATTTCGCGAAGCTGACCGACTACCCCGTCATGCCGTATTCGAGAGCCGGCACGTCCTACCGGATACCCTATGCCAGGATCTTGGGATTCCTTGAAGAGAGGTACCCGGCACCCAAAGGGGCGGGGCCACAGGTGGCATCTCCCCAGACAACCAAGTACGTGGAAAGGCGGGGCGGTCGATACAGGGTCTTCTGGTAGCCGTCGCGGGGCGGAGTACTAGATGTAGGATATGGCCAGGACCCTTACGTGGTCGGCCGTGTCCTCGGCGCAGTCGGCCACCTCCTCCAAGGCATCCACAAGTCGGCTGATCGAGAGGAAGTTCGCCACGTTGGTCTTGATCGAGTCACCCATGCCGGTGATGTGCCCCACCAGTTTCCGCCTGTCATGGTCGACCCTGTCCTCCAACTCGGCCACCTTATTGCCGTGCTCCACAACAAGGTCCAGGTTGTAGGTGAGCTCCCTCACGGCCCTGGAGAGCTCCTTGACCGTCAGATAAGAGTTCTCGGCCATCGCCTTCAAGACCGACCTCGCCTCGTCGTCCAAGCAGCCGACATCGACTATGGAGGTCTCAAAGGCGCATTCCTCGGCGTATCGGCCGATCTGCTCCAGGTAGAACAGAATCCTGAGGAGGTCCTCCCGGAACTTGGGCCTGAGATCGCCCACGGAAAGGTTCTTCATCATCTCGCGGGCGATTACATCGGCTTTACGCTCGCTGGCAAACACCTGCTGTGAGGTCTTCTGAATGTCCTCCGTTCTCCCGTTGCAGAGAGCCGCCACGTTCTGCTTGACCCCCTCAACGCACTGAACGATGAATTCCATATGTGGCCCGAAGCTTTGCAGAGCCTCCTGGCCCTTCTTGACCTTCAGTAGGGGGTAAAACCTCTCGGTGCCCATCTGTCCACCATGCCAAGATAGGGAACCCGGAATCGGTATATAAATTTGAGTCGGACCCGGTAGGGCACGAGCGGCTGTGGAGTCCTCACCCTAGTAGGGCCTAGTCACGCGCCACGTCGCAGTCACATTGCCCAGAGAAACGCCTCCAGCATCGCGGACCATGACCCTTATGTCGAAGCTGTACTCATCCTTGCCTTTGAAGTCGGCTTCGTATATGTTCGCAGTGTAGGAGAAGGGGTACTCCGAGGTGGCCCCGGCCGCGAGGCTAGCGGTGAATCTGTAGACCCAGAGGATCCTTCCCGCCTCCACCTCGACGGTCTTGTTCAGCGGCCTGCCGGACACATACCCCGAGAAGATGATGTTCTCCGGGACAGTGATCGTCACCAGCATGTCGTTGAAGTCTTCTTGTACGTTGTTGTCGATCCTGATCCTCAGGCCTTTCGGGTTTGTGACGTTGGGGTTTATTTGATCGGGTCCGTAGATGTCTATGCTTACCTTCTCGTTGGGGAATATGCAGCCTGACAAGATCATGGCCGAGCCGCAAGCACATAGGAACAGGATGACAGACCCACCTCTCGTAAGCATTCGGACTACCTCCGGGCGAGGTGAAGGAAACCGGCAGAATTCTTATAAATGTCTCGTAAAGCCGCGGTTTGAGCAAAGGGACATATGTTGCACTCTTCGGCCCTCCTGCTTCGGCGGCATTCAACCAGGAGATGCATATCGGGATGGATCATCGATTCGCATAAACTGGAACAAAGGCTTCGGGATACTGGTTGAGTCCTCTCTTTCCCCTATGAAGAAGAAGCCTCAGGAAGTCAACCCAGTCCTTCGGCACACCATGCGGACCGTAGCGCCGTGGTTACACAGAATGAGCATTGAGAAGTCCTCTGCCCAGTGTAACATGTGCGGGTTCATCCAAGCAAAGCCGCGGTTCCGCCCCTTTCTCATCTCGGGAAAAGGCTGGGCTGCACATCGATGGAGAAATCGGGGATGAATTTCGTGATCTTCTCCACAAGTCCCATCTTCTTCTCGCCGGTGAGTGCATTTGCCAGGACCTCATCGATGGTCCTAACGGGTATTATCTGGATCTTCTTCACCTTCGACTTCTCCAGAGTTACGTCGCCCAGGTTGGCAGCCGGGATTATGGCTTTTCGAATCCCCGCGTCAACAGCTGCCTCGATCTTGGGGCAGACGCCTCCCACGGGCATGACCTCTCCTCTCACCGAAAGGGAGCCAGTCATCGCCACCGTCTGATCGACGGGAATTCCCTCGATGGCCGAGATCACCGCTGTAGCCACGGATATCGAGGCGCTGTCCCCCTCAACCCCAGAGTAGGCCTGGAGGAACTGGATGTGAAGATCGAACTGGCTCAGATCCACATCCGCGTACTTCTTGATGATGGCGCTGACGTTCTGCACGGCCTCCTTCGCCATCTTGCCGAGCTTGCCGGTGGCGATGATGTTGCCCCCCTGCTTGCTGAGAGGTCGGGTGGCCTCGGCCGCGATGGCCGTTATTATGCCGCTATTGCCGATCACGGCCAGGCCGTTGACCTGACCCACCTTGGAGCCCGAGGTCCTGACCACCTCGTACTCCTTCTTGCTCTCTATGTACCTGTCCGCTATCTGCTCCTCCAAGGTTCTTGAGAGCTTGCGTGCCATGACCACATGCCGTGCGTCGGTCTCCTTGGCGCCGGACTTGAGGGCGATGTCCCCCGCGGCTCGGATCAGCCCCCCCAGGTCACGGAGCATCAGGGTGTAGTGACCCTTTCTGCTGGATCTGCGCTTGGCCTCGAGAAGGATCTCGTTGATCGCCTTGCGGTTGAAGTGGGGGATCTTCTTGTCGTTGGCGACCTCTTGGGCTATGAACCGGATGAGCTTGTTTGTGTTTTCCTTGGTTATCTTCATGGAGTCCCTCACGTACACCTCATAGCCATAGCCCCTTATCCTCGATCTGAGGGCGGGGTGCATATGCCTTATCGTCTCAACGTTTCCCGCGGCAACAAGAACGTAGTCGCAGGGAACCGGCTCCGTTCTGACCATTGCCCCGCTTGACAGCTCGCTCTGGCCCGTTATCTGGAACCGCTTCTCCTGCATGGAGGTGAGTAACTCCTGCTGGCTTTTCGGCTTCAGGGTGCCGACCTCGTCGACGAAAAGCACGCCCTTGTTGGCCTTGTGGATCATCCCGCACTCCACCCTCTCGTGGGGGGGCGTTCCGAGGCCACCGCTCTGAAATGGATCATGCCTGACGTCCCCCAGCAAGGCCCCTGCATGGGCGCCTGTGGCGTCCACGAAAGGCGCCGACTTCTTGCCTTCGTTGTCCACAAGGAGCTTGGGGACCAGGGCCTCCTTGCGCCTTATGCTCTGCGCCAGAATCAGGATCAGAACGGCGGCGATTATGCCGGGGAGAAAGGCTCCCTGCACTATCGACACCGCGACTATTATTATGATCACGATCAGGACTATCATGTTCTTCAGTTCGGCGTCCTTCTTGGCCTTCTCCTTGTAGCCCGAGACAAGCCTCTTGCCCTCCGAGGCCGGGAACACCCTGACCCTAGGGTTGTTCTCGTCATCCGGGTTGGGAAATACGACAACGTCCTCCAATTCCTCGGCGGGAAGGAGTTCGGCCATCGCCCGGCCCAGCATGGACTTGCCGGTTCCGGGGTCGCCTATCAGAAGTACGTTGCGTTTCTGTTTGGCAGCGGTCCTTATGACCTCCACCCCCCCCTCCTGCCCTATGACCTGATCGACCAGCTTCTCCGGGATCTGTATCTCGGCAGTGGATTCCGCTTGCAGATAGTCCTTCTCAGCGGTGGATCCTGATCCCTTCCGAGATTCTGTAGCCCGGGGCTTGTTCTCTGGAGCTGCAGTATCCCTCACTCTCGTCAACAACTCACACCTGCAGGGAGATAGAAGAAATCGTATCGGCTCGAATTCGCTGCCAGAACTGGCCCTGAAAGATTATATAAATGCTTTATCGAATACTTCCCCCAGCTTGGAGATGGCAAGGGCCGGGTTGAAACCAAACGGCCGGGAAAGGCGGATAACCTGTCTGACGGGCACCCCTGGCACGGGCAAGTCCACACTGGCCAGGATGCTTCAGGATCAAGGCCTGAACGTGCTAGAGATCGAGACGTTTTGCAGAATCCGCGGGATCTACTCCTACATCGAGAACGGGGAGACCCTGGTCATCGACGAATCGCAACTGGCACACGCTTTGGACGCCTTCCTCGGTGGCGAGGTTAACCTGATCCTCGTCGGGCACCTCTCCCACAATCTCACCGAGCCGACCTCAGTAATCGTTCTGAGGACCAGGCCATCGGTGCTCGAGAGGCGTCTGGCCTCCAAGGGCTGGCCCTCCCGGAAGATCTCGGAGAACGTGGAGGCCGAGGCCCTCGACATCATCCTTTCGGAAGCGCTTCGGATGCACGGCCCCAAGGTCAGCGAGATAGACACGACGAACATGTCCCCCGAGGAGGCCGTGAACATGGTTATCAGCGTGCATGAATCGGGGGCAAGATACCCTCCGGAGGCAAGGGACTGGCTTCTTGAACACATTTTAAAGGAAAGAAGGACGATATAGATCGATAGGGGATGGATCTTCGAAGCACCTTGCTCATGGGTTTTCTTGTAGGATTGCTCATGCTGGTGGGCTTCCTGATCGGGGGCGGCGACCCCAGCATCATACTGGCATTCCTAGTTCTGGCCCTTCTGGTCAACCTTGGCACCTACTGGTTCAGCGATAGGATCGTGCTGAAGATGTACCGAGCCAAGGTGCTGGACGAGGGCGAGAACATACACCTTCAGAACACGGTGGCCCAGCTTGCAGAGAGGGCTGGCATTCCCAAGCCCAAGGTGGCAATAATCAACAGCGAGGTCCCCAACGCCTTTGCGACCGGAAGAGGCCCCTCTTCGGCAGCCGTTGCCATCACCAGCGGTGCCATGGATCTCCTTTCCGAAAGGGAGCTGGAGGGAGTGCTGGGCCACGAGATCAGCCACATAAAGAACAGGGACACCCTCATCATGGTCCTCGCCGCAGCGATTGCCGGAGCCATCGGCTACGTCGCGTTCTGGGCTCGATGGAGCCTCCTTATGGGAGGAAACCGGAGAAACCGGGGCGGAGGGAACCTGCTCGCCTTGATCTTGGTTGCGGTGTTGATACCGCTTGCCGCCCTGATAATACGTCTGGCAATCTCGAGGGGACGCGAGTACCTAGCCGATCGGGGAGGAAGCTCCTTCTCCGGAAGCCCGGGGGCCCTCGCAGACGCACTCTCCCGGATAGAGGGATTCGTCCGAAGAAGGCCGATCAGAGGCGGCAACCCGGCGACGAGCCACCTCTTCATCGTCAACCCCTTCCGGGGGGATTCCATCATCAACCTTTTCTCCACCCATCCGCCCACCGAGGAAAGGATTCGCAGGCTGCGCGAGATGGAGCGGGGCCAGAGCATCGGAAAGATCTACTAATCCGCCGCCCTCCGAGGCCGTAGATGAAGCGAGCCTTCAGCGCCTTCAGGGATCTTCAGGAGGATGACTTCAGGGTCCTCGCGGCGATAGAGGCCGGTCAGAGGAAGCGGCAGTTCGTTCCAAAAGACGAGCTGCTTGCCTTCGCAAGACTCGATCTACCCGATCTTGACTACCGGCTGAAACGCTTGGACTCGCTGCGCATGATACAATCCGTTGGCAGGCCGTACAAGGGGTACCGCATCTTCCCCAGAGGCTACGACTTCCTCGCTCTCAGGGCATTGGTGCGGAGAGGTAGGTTGGACAGCATCGGGGACCTGTTAGCAGTCGGGAAGGAATCCGAGGTTTACGAAGCGTTAGGCGAAGGCGGCCGCCAGGTCGTTCTGAAGCTCCACCGCCTGGGGATGACGTCCTTTCACCAGACGTCCAGGCTCAGGGGTTACCTGGGCCCCAGACGCCACTTCTCATGGATCTACGCTGCCCGCTTGGCAGCGGAGAGGGAGTTTCAGGCCATGCGTCGCCTGAGCCGTTGTGTGAAGGTGCCGGAACCCCTTGACCAGAACAGGAACGCAGTCCTGATGTCCAGGTTTGATGGTCTTCGCCTGTCGGACCTGGAAGTCAACGATCCTCAGGCCATGCTTGAGTCCATCCTACGCGATGTCACCGAAGCTCGCTCCATGGGTGTCATACACGGGGACCTAAGCGAATTCAACGTCCTCACAGAGGGCGACACCCATGTCATCATCGACTGGCCTCAGTGGGTGGAATCAACCCATCCCCAGGCCGGGGAGATCATGGGACGGGATCTGGCCAACCTTCTGAACTTCTTCCAGAAGAGATACGCCCTCCGCCCTTCCGGGGAATTGCGGAACCTGGTGGAAGGCCTCGGCAGGCTTGGGGGCCGGGGCTCCCTTCGCCATCCCCCCGGCGGGGCCCTCGGCCGGCAAAAAAGTGATAAACCCCGATCCCATAGGAGTGGCTAGGGTAGGAGCCCAAGGAAGATCGGGGCAGCGTTCATTGGCAGAGAAGAGATACCTCATCGTCGGGATAGATCCGGGCACAACGACAGGAGTGGCGGTGCTGGGCCTCGACGGAAGCGTGTTCGGAGTCTACAGCTCCAGAACCTATAATCTGAAGGACATCATCCACATCATCATCGGCCATGGACATCCCCTGGTCGTGGCGGCCGATGTCCACCCGGTTCCCGCCTTCGTGGACAAGGTGTGCCGCCTGTTTGAAGCGACTCTCTACGAGCCGACTCACTCCCTAACCATAGACGAGAAGAGGGAGATAACCAGCGCCTTCTCGGAGAGGTACCTCGTCGATGTCTACTTCAGGAACTCCCACGAGAAGGATGCATTCGCAGCAGCAGCCAAGGCGCTGGAAAGCTACGGGGATAAGTTCAGGTGGATCGACAAGAAGCTGAACGAGCGGGGGCTTTCCGATCTCTCGGAAAAGGTCAAGAGCATGGTGATATCGGGAAAGAACCTGAGTGACTCGATCAATGAGGCGATGAAGCCGGCTGAGGCAGGTCCACGCCCACGAGTCCCAAAGCCGCAACTGCAAGTGCCGAAGCCCCGGACCGCGACTCCCGAATCAGGCCTGGCGTCAACCCGGAGGATCGAAAGCTCCATGATAAGGAACATGCGAAGGGAGATCCTCGAGTTGAGGACCAAGCTCGGGGAAAGGGAGCTTAAGATAGGGTCGCTGGGAAACGAGCTGGAGAGGATGCGTTCCGAGGAGTTCTGGAACGTGCTCAAGGACAGGGAGATGAAGTCCCGAAACCAGATAATAACCGAGCTGGGCAAGAGCCTCTCAAGGGTGGCCGCGGATAGGGCAAGGTTGAGGGAGAAGCTGGACTCCCTGTCCGGGTCACGGGCGTGGAGGGTCCTTGAAAGGCTGGAGTTCTTCCCGGCCTTGGGGGATCTGGCGAAGGAGACGGTTGCGGGGGTGGGCAACCTAGCCCAGAAGGAGGCCTTCCGGTTCGTCCTCGTCAAGGACCCCTCTGGAACGGGAAGCTCGGTTGCCACCGCGCTGGCCGAGATGGGGATTGAGGCGGTCCTCGTGCAGGGCGAGATGCCACCGCAGGCCCGACAGAGCATTCAGTCCCGTGGCATACCGGTCATCCCCTGCGGAAAGCTGAACATCGTCGTCCTTGACGACACGGCCTTGGGGGAGAGGGCCATGTTGGACAGGGTGCTCTCAAGGGAGAGAAAGAGGCTTGCCAGGGAGGCCCTGGAGAGAGCGACCTCAGGACTGGAGGAGCTCGTAGATCATTACCGCAGAGAGGTCAGCTCGGAGAAACCCCAGCCGTGAGCACTTCCCGCTCCTTGCCCTTCCCGGGCTGCCACTCCCCGATCGGAACGCCCAACTTGCCCTCCACCGCCGATCTGTGAACCGAGTTATACGAACAGAAGGGTATGATTCTGCCATCGGGTATGGCGTAGTGGATGGCGCACTTGCGCACCCGCTCGACATCGAAGTTGTGTGGGTCCATGAAATGCATTATGCCGACCATCAGCGTCCTGCTGTGAAACTCGCCCAATGAGCTGTAGGTGCCCGAACCCAGAATGCCCATCATCAGATTCCTCACATTGAGATCGCGGGGCTTCTTGTCATCGTCGACGAACCTGCCGAAGGATCTCGCCATGTCGATGACTGTTCGGGACTTGGTCAGCCTCCCCGGGTGTTGTCTCAGCTTCCCCGACAGATCGTTGAGGTACTCGAAAAACCCCTCAACATCAACGAAGCGGGTGATGGGTAGCTTGTGCCCGTCCGTCAGGAAGATGTAGGTCGCTGCACCGCAAGCCGGATGGCAGGTGAACCCGACCTGATGCTTCTGGCTCCAAGCCGAGACGAACTCGGATATCGGCACCACGAAGGGCACCGGATAGAAATCGTCCACGCCGATCTCGCCGGCGGTCTGCTCCTCGATCTTCTTCAGCACGTCGGGGATCGTTATCCTCTGACTGGCAAGATCCTTCAAATCGGTTCTGCCGGTGAAGCTCTCGGGCTGGATGTTTATCGCCCGGATGATCGTTCCGTGTTGAATGGCGAAATCGATCATGCCTCCCAGTTGGTCATCGTTCAAATTCCTGACCAAGGTGGGCACCAGCACGATGCCGAGGCGGGCTCTCTCACAGTTCTCGACTGCCCGGATCTTCTGGGGCAAGGCGTTGTAACCCCGGGCCACCATGTAGGGCCTCTCCTCCACACCGTCAAACTGCAGGTAGACCGTGGAAAGCCCGGCCGCCTTCAGGGCTGCCGCATACGCCGGATCGGTCGCCAGCCGGACCCCATTGGTGGCAACCTGAACCTGGGGAAACCCGACCTCCCTCGCAAGGGTGATGATCTCGAGGAAATCGTCGCGAACCGTGGGCTCGCCTCCTGAAAACTGCACGGCAGGACAGGGAAAGGGCCGGTTGCTCCTCAGGTTTACCAGCATATTCCTGATCTCATCCATGGTGGGCTCGAAAACGTAGCCCGACTGGGCCGCATTGGCAAAACAGATGGGGCACCGGAGGTTGCACCGGTTCGTGATGTCTATGTTGGCCAGCACGGTCGGCGTTTCGTGGTCGGGACAGAGGCCGCAGTCGTAGGGGCATCCCTGCTGCCTTGCTGTCCGCGGATTGTCAAGCCGGGGGCCCTGCCGCTCATACCGCATGAACCTCCGGTGCAGATCGCTGCTCGACCAGTAGGTATCCTCGAAGGCGCCGTGTTCGGGACACGACTTCCTTATGACGAGTCGTCCCTCATGGGGGAGGACTTCCGCATCTATCACCTTCAGGCAGGTAGGACATAGGCTCTTTGTGGTCCTCGTGGGATCACCCGCTCAGGTAGGATTTTGGATCGATCCCACGGATGAGCTTCCCACCTTTAAAAATCCTCACGATTCCGCCGCTCTTGGACACGGTGATTCCGACCGAAGTCGTTATCTTCGTTATCCCCGCCACCGCGGCGTGTCTTGCCCCAAGCCCGGCCGGGATCTCCACATCGCTGGCATCGACATCGAGATACCTGCCCGCACACTCGATCAGCCCCCTATCCGAGATGATGAAGGCACCGTCCAGAAGCGAGAAACTCTTGATGACTTCCTTGATTTCGGTGTTCAGCACGTTGCGGTTGCTCTTGGGATGGCCCTTGAAGGGATTAAGAATCATCTGGTGGCTGTTCCTCAGCACCCCCTTGGGATCGCCGACTATGAAGGCTGTCCCGACGGGCATTCCCTCCTTGCCCTCCCTGCCCAGCTCCACCGCGATCCGGAGGACGGTCTCCAACACCTCCATGCCGACCTCCCTGAGGAAGCCTAGCTCCTCCTTTAGGGACTCCTCCACCGGTATGATGTAGATCGTGTCAAGGGGGCAGAAACGCTTCAGAACGCACACGACCGTATCGCCGACCTCAACCAATCTCCGATCAAGACACTTCATAACCGCGTACTTCGTGGGGCTCGTGGGGGTGATGTCGGGAACGTAGAGGCGGATGCTCTCGTCCACGAGGTCGAGGAGGTGGCGCTTGGAGGAGGCGATCACCATCCCATCCGTCCCGTTGTTCGTCAGGGTGCCTATGAGGGCCTCGGTGTCAACGAAGTATATCCTCTTGGTTGCCCCAACCAGGTTTCCTACCTCTTTGGAGACCTCCAGAAGGTCGGTTTTCAAGGCTCCTACCCCGGACCTGGAGCGGTCGGCTGAGTGCCAAACGAAGGCACACTGGGATATAAAAATGTAGTCCGCTTCGAAGGCTTGTCTATCCGACACTCTCAAACGCCAATGCTGCGTTTCACAACTTGCCGGCATGGTTTGTATCTTCTGAAAACATTTTTCACACGCCCCCGGTTGCACAGGGCCTGATAATCATGGTAGCTTGCTCTTCCTGCCGGAAGGATATACCGCCGAAGGTCAGATACGTTAGGTTCACCTGCCCCAAGTGCAGCGAGGTCACGCTGTTCCGCTGCCCGAGATGCAGGCAGACCAGCAACAGGTATCACTGCCCGGGGTGCGGGTTCGCCGGACCTTAGGAGCTGGGTTGCATGGTGAAGCTTAACGTCATCGCCCAGCTCAGGGTCATGCCCAAGGACATCGATGTGGACCTGAACGATCTGCTGGAGAGGATAGCCAACGGGCTTCCCGAGAACACCAAGATGGAGGCTCACAGGACCGACGACATCGCCTTCGGTCTGAGGGCCCTGGTCCTCAACGTGTTGATGGAGGACAAGGCGGGAGGCACAACCCCTGTCGAGGAGTCCATCCTGCGTCAGGACGGCGTGGAGAACGTCGAGGTCGTAGGCGTGACCCGCATCTAGGGTCACCTCTCATCGGTTCTCATCTGCTCGATCTTGCGCTTCTTCTTGGCCTGCTTATAACAGGTCCGGCAGAGGTTCTTTCCCCTGGTCCGCTTCACCTGGGTTTCCGTTCCGCATTCATCACACGTGCCCTTCTTCCACACACCATCATCTCCAGCTGCCTAGTAGTCCCTCTTCACCAGAAACGCCGTCAATTCCTGCAGATGGTCCCTGTGTACTGAGGGCGGAAGGACCATCAGTTTCTCCCTGGCCCCGCGAACCCTCTCCTCGGCCGATCTCCTAGCGTAGGCAATGGATCCGTATCGCCTCATCAGACGGGTAGCGTAGCTGCAGTCTCTGGTCGTGGTCTTCTCCCGGGGCTTGGAGAGTATCTCCCTGATCTTCAACTGCTCCGTGGGTGTAGCTCGTCCGAGGAGGTGGATCACCATCAAGGTCTTCTTCCCCTCCCGGATGTCGCCGCCGATCTCCTTCTGGTACCTATCATAGCTGCCATCCACGTTAAGAACGTCGTCTATGATCTGGAAGGCTGGACCGATGAACCTGCCGTACTCCGTCATCGCCTCGACCACATCCTCCTTGGCCCCGGCCAGGTATGCGCCTCCCGATGCTGCGGCCGACACCAAGACCCCGGTCTTCCGCCACACCATCTCAAGATATTCATCTTCGGTAACATCCCAGCGCTCCAGGAACTCCATCTCCATGGCCTGGCCCTCTGAGAGCAGCACCATCGATCGGCACAAGAGCCGGACGCACCACAAGGTCTGCTCGGCCGAGAAACCCCTTTCCTCGAGCCCGGCAACGGACTCGTATGCCTTGTTGAGAAGATTATCCCCGATGTTGATCGCCTTGGGCACGCCCTGGTCAACCCAGGTCGTTGGATTCCCTCTGCGGGACCGGTCGCCGTCCTCTATGTCGTCATGTATCAGACTGAAGTTGTGGACCATCTCAACCCCGGCTGCGAAGGGCAGCACGGCATCGGCCTTCCCGCCAAGCGCCTGGTGAACCAGGATGCACAGGATCGGGCGCCATCTCTTCCCGCCTCGGCTGATGAAATCCCGCTGAACCCTGTACATCTCTCCGGCGGGCGAGTCCACAGGCAGTATGCGGGCGATCTCGGAGTCTATGACCCTCCTCTGGCTTTCCATCAGATCAGCGAGCTTCATCGTCGTCCCCTAGTACCACACCCTCTTGATCCCTGATAGGTACGCACCTGCGTTGGAGGCTATGTGTATGAGGGGGGTCAATATCACCAGGATTAAAACGGTTTCCCAAGATACGGGTGATACGATGTGGGCCAGAGCCAGGGCGAAGACGAGAAAGCCGAGCTGGTCAAGCACCGGTGCCGGGTGGCCCCTCTCGATCCCCAGCCTCCTCTTTGTGAAGCTTCCCAACGAGTCCCCCAGCATCGCTCCCGAGCCCATCGCTGCACCGATGGCCAGACCGTATCCGACGCGGGATGCAAGGGCTCCCTGGATGCCCCCGACTGCGATGCCAACTAGGATTGCACCCACCGTTCCACGCCACGTCACCCCGTCCCCGAGGATCCTTCGACCATCGGGCAAGATCCTTCCACAGTCGAGAGGAGGCCCTCCTCCGATCACCAGCGCGCTCCCATTCGCCAGATACGCGGGCAAGATGTACCAAACGGCGGAAACGACTTGGGAGAGCGCGGATTGGCCGGACATGGTGAGATCGGGCTCCACGAAGCAAGAGGCTTCTGGATAATATATTTAAAGCGCTTAGGGGAGGAAGAAAAAGATTTCTCCCACCCAGTGAGGATGCTATTTGATCTACACCAAGTACGAGAAAGCCCGCATCATCGGCGCGCGGGCCCTACAGATCGCCATGGGTGCCCCGGTCCTGATCGAGGTTCCCGAGAACATGGCCGACCCCATAGATGTGGCGCTGCTGGAGTTCGAGAAGAAGGCCATACCTTTGACGGTTATCAGGGAGATGAAGCAGAAGTTCAGCTTCCCGAAGGTGAAGTGATGGGTAGGGTGAAGCCGACTTACATCAAGAGAACCGGCAACTACATACTCGAGAACCATGCCGACCTGGTGACGACGAGTTTCGAGGAGAACAAGAAGGTACTCACCGAAGTCTTCAAGATCTCAAAGAACTACAGGAACAGGCTGGCTGGGTATGTGACGAGAGGCAAGCTCAGACAGACAGCCTGATCCCGGGCTCTGATGGATATGGGGGTACAACTCGCCGGCCTCTTCCCGGGCAGGCCCCTGGACCTCAGGGAGCTGTCGGGGAAAAGGGTCGCCATAGATGCCCACAACGCCTTACACCAGTTCCTGGCGATCATAAGACAGCCGGACGGCGAACCTCTGCGCGATTCCAAGGGCAGGGTGACATCGGTCTACTCGGGGCTCTTCTACAGGACCGCGCACATCATGTCGGAGGGGGTGGAGCCTGTCTACGTCTTCGACGGGCCTCCCCCGCACTTCAAGAAGCTGGTGATAAGGGAAAGGGCTGAGGTGAGGACCCGGGCGGCTATGATGTGGGAGGAGGCGCTCGCGGAAGGGGACATCAAGAAGGCCAGAAAGTACGCTCAGTCGGCCCTTTCGCTGACATCAGAGATCGTGGCCAGTTGTAAGGCCCTTCTGAGCCACATGGGGGTGCCCTACGTGGTGGCACCCAGTGAGGGCGAGGCCCAGGCCGCGGTCATGGCTGCTCGAGGCGATGTCTGGGCCGCATCAAGCCAGGACTTCGACTCCCTCCTATTCGGTGCCCCCAGGTTGGTGAGGAACCTCACCATCACCGGGAGACGCAAGCTGCCCAACAGGGATGAGTACGTCGAGGTCCAGCCCCTGGTGGTCGAGCTGCCCGATATGCTCTCCTCCCTGGGCATAGATCAGAGACAGCTCATCATGCTTGGCATGCTTGTCGGCACCGACTACAACCAGGGCGGGATCCCGGGCATCGGGCCCAAGAAGGGATTGGTCGCGGTCAGGGGGGCAAGCGATCCCGAGGAGATCATGGAGAACCTGGGCTGGGACCACGACGTGGACTTCCGGGGCATATTCGACTTCTTTCTCACCCCGCCCTTCTCGGGTGACTACGACATAGAGCAAAGGCCCCCGGACGTACGAGGCGTTAAGAGGTTCCTCTGCGAGGAGTTCGAGTTCTCCGAGCGAAGGGTCGAGAGGGCGCTGGATCAGATGAGGAAGAGCCGCAAGGGGAGACAGACCGACCTTGGGGTCTGGGCTTAGCAGCGTCCGGGCCGTCCAGCTTCTCAACCACCTCGAGCACCTGTCTGATATCGGTGATTGTGAAGGCCGGACGGATGCCGCTGATCCGCGGCAGGTCCTCGGGGTCCCGGGGGGTTCTCAGCCACACCGAGGCGAGTCCAGCCGAGTTTGCTCCCTCGATGTCGGTGTTCAGCTTGTCGCCCACCATGATCGCCTCCTCGGGCCGGACACCCACCTTCTCCAAGGCTATGGCGAATATTCTCGGATCGGACTTGCCGAAGCCCACACCGTCGTCCCCCGAGATCACGACGGCCTGGAAGAAGTCGTCCAGGCCCAGCCTGACCAGCTTCTCCCACTGTTTGATGGGGAGGCCGTCGGTTATTATGCCCAGCTTGTAACCCCGGATGTGGAGTTCGAGTATGGTCTGGACGGTGTGGGGATAGGGCCTCATGTTGACGAACTTGGTGTGGTGGTATGCGATGACTGCGGCGGCGATCATCCTGTAGTCCGGGGGCCTCCCAAGCTCGTCCGTGAAGAACTTGCCGAAGTGGTCCCCGTAGTTGCTGCCGTATTTCCTGACAACGCGCATAAGAGCCGAATACGCCTCCTCCGGGTCCACTTCAAGCCCCTTGGAGATCATGTGCTCGACGGCGGTCCTCCTGGCCTTGCTTGATAGATCGGTGCTGCTGTAGAGGGTGTCGTCGATGTCAAAGAAGATGGCCTTGATCATCCGCTACCTACCCAACCCGAAACCGTCCAACGTCTTCTGCTTTGTCTTGTAGAATCTTAAATCCTCCTCCCTGTACCCGAAGCTGGACAGAATCCTCATCGACGGCGGAAGAATCTGGCTACCCACATAGTACTCCACATCGTAATCCTGGACCCTCGCCTGCTCCACGGGCTGGGCCCGATCTCCGACCCTTCCCGTTCCCCTTCTCACCACGTATTCTATGGCGACTCCCTGCTCCAGGTTCTCGCCCCCTTCCACAAGGCGCTTGGCCAGGGCCACGTGGGGGGCATCGGCCTCGTAACTGTCTATGGTCTTGGTCATCCTCGTCGAGATCACCAGATCGCGCAGATCGACGGCCCTTTCGGACACGGCCTTTATGGCGGCCCTCACCTGTTCCGCGGCCTTGGACGGGTCACCATCCCTGAGTATTGCGTCTAGAACCTTTCTCTGCGTCTCCTTGGCTATCCGGGACCAGTCCCGCCTGACGACCTCCAATCCCCTGGTGACCACCTTGCCCTCTTCGTCGATGAGTGCGTACCTCTTCTTGGTCACGAAGAAGCCTCGGGGGTAGTAGTCCTGGTACTCCATGCGGATGACGCCCGGGAAGCTCGCGTTCAGCTTATCCAGGAACACCTGTGCCCGATGCTCCAGCGATCCTGCATCCAGACCGGGCTTGGTTATGAAGATCGAGTCGGTATCGGAGTAGAGCACCTGGAATCCCTCCCTCTCTGCCGCTTCTATGGTGCTGGTTATGTAGTGTCTGCCCCACGCGGCAACGCTCTCGGCGCACTCCTTGGAGTACCATCTGGCCGGCGGGTATCCGCTGTATCCATAGAAGGAATTGGCAAGGATCTTCAGCGCATTCTGCATCGCACCTAGCTTCTTGCATTCAGGCGCCAGCGGATCAAGGGAGGCAAGCTGGTCCTTGACCTGGGCCCTTCTCTCTATCAACCCGGCAAGTATCGAGGGTATGAAGCCCTGCGACTTTTCGCAGAAGTGGTGGCCGGTCGGCGAGACATTGCGCCCCGCGCAGCATCTACAGTTCAAGGTGGACATGTCCACGTTGTGCGTGACTATTATCGTGGGGTACAGGCTTCTGAAGTCCAGGGAAACGATGTTGTTCTGGAGCCCCTTCCTGGGTTCAAGGACGTAGCCGCCTTCGTAGGTCTCCCTCCGCCTCCTAGCTAGCTCGGGGGATGTCGGCTTGTTGGGGACCAGCTGCCCCCTCCTGAAGGCCTCCCTGATCAGCAGCCATTCAACCATCTGGGACTGGCCCATTCTGGCGACATCGGCCAGCAGCTGCTTGGTATGTTTGGAGAGTTCGACCAGTGTGGGTAGCATCTCCCCGGCTATCGAAATGGTGGCCTCCACATCCGAGGCGCAGTATGCAGCGATTCGACCGATTCCCTCCCTGGTGCCGGCCCGCCAGAGCCGCTCGATATCACGGGGGCTCAGCTCGTCCTTCTCCTTTCCTGTCAGGTGACCGTAGACCTCCGATAGGGTGTAGGCGGGAAGATTCATCATCCGCCGGGCGGGTGGGTAGAGATCCAGGTTGATCCTGCCCCTCACGATGGATCGGCCCATTATGGAGCCGGGTTGGTAGCTCACCTCGCTGGAGTCCCGGCCCAGCCTGAGCCTTACGCCATTCACCCTTGCTCGCGTCCTCAGATATGGAAGATCGAAGGAATCCGAGTTATAGCCCAACAGGACGTCGTAATCCCCCTGCCTGACGATCGAGACGAAGCGGGCGATCATATCAGCTTCGTCCGCACAGCACTGCGCGCCCTCGCACTCCCGACCATAGGTGAGGATCTGCGTTCCATCCGAGTCGGCCATCCCGATCATGATGACGGGTTCGGCATCGGCGTTGGGAACTCCCTCGGTGGCGACCTCCAGGTCAAATGCCAGCACCTTCAGGTCTGAGGGATCCAGGTACCGATCCTGTGGGGAGTCGACAACCCGGGCATCGCGGACGGCGAGTGCCACCCCCAACCCGTTCCTGGGCTGGGGAGCTGAGGCCCACCCC
>CAYVLA010000055.1:0-20844 GCA_964452145.1 Hadarchaeota archaeon (SeqCode) | reverse complement strand
GTACATGCCCCGCAGCTACGACAAGCTGCTGGACTCCTACGATGTGATCCTTCTTTCCGACTTCGAGGTGGACGTCATAACCAATGAGCAGTTCGTCTGGATGGAGAGATCGTGCAGGGAGGAGGGCATGGGCCTTGGCAAGTACGAGATGAACTACGATCCGAGCTATTTCTCGACCATAGATCTGTTCGTTGCATCCGCAGTCTACCCGGCCTTCCCCGCCACGTTGAGGCGCCAGACCATACCGACCCCTCTTCTGGGCATATACGCCGTGAAACTCGCCGAGACCGGCCGCCCGCATCCCGTGCTGGACCTGCCATCCATGAGCAGGTACCAGATCCTTACCTCAGGGTCGTACGGATATGAGGATGCACGCGAAGGGTCGACGGTTGTGGCCAAGTTCAAACCGAAGGGCGAGGATGCGATGATCATCTGGACGTATGGAAAGGGCCGCTCGCTGACCTGTCTGCCCGGGCATGATAAGATAGACGGAGTGGCCATCAAGGAGTGGCCCTATGTCGTGGACTTCTGGATTAACCAGGTGTGGCACCTGGCCGGCCTGGATATCCCCGAGGACATCGAGGCCATCCACAGGGTCAGGGAGGACTCGATGAAATACATCGCCGAGAGGGGTCTGGCTCTGTCGGTCATCGAGTTCGTTGAGAAGTTCGGCGTTTCGACTCGGACGTTGTACGAGGAGCTATCCAAGGTGGACGCCGTCAAGAAGCAGGCTGACAGGCTTTACCTGGAGGACAGGTACGCAGAGAGCTTGGACGAGATGGAGAAGGCCTTCGACGGCCTTCGGAAAGTGTCCACCAACGCCGTGGAGATGAAGGACAGGGCGCTCCTATGGATCTACATGGTCGAATGGTTTGCGGTGACGGGGACCTGCATGGTCACCGGGTTCCTGCTGTGGTCTCTTATGGTCCGGAGAAGGCTTTACAGGGAGGTCTCGGTCACGCGGGCACGATAGGAGAGCGTTTCGGCATCTCCCGGTCTATGCTGGCTTCATCCTGCCGAGGTTGGAGGGAGTCAGGCAAGGTGGCTTCTGGCGCGTCAAGCCACTGGGTACTGTTAGGACGGGCTCAGGTAACCCGACATCCCATGGCGTCTGGGTCAGGTTTATAAGGTCCCGGGACTCCTTGGCTCGGGATGGAGATCAGAATCCCATCCAGACTCGCTTTGTCCGCATCTTTGCTTATGCTGGTGGTTCCCTTCATGGCCTGGGGCAAAGTGGACCCTTCCACCGGCCTGATCAGGGTGGTCTGCATCGGGGAGTCTTACTACCCCGAGACACCACTTCCCCTGATTCTGGCGGCCGACCCGAGGATCAGGTATCAGCCCATCCCGGCCAACTGGTACGAGTCAACCTTCGCATCGGTGGGAGCATCCAAGCAGGATGTGCTCAAGTTCATGAGGCAGTACATGCCCCGCAGCTACGACAAGCTGCTGGACTCCTACGATGTGATCCTTCTTTCCGACTTCGAGGTGGACGTGATCACCGACCAGCAGTTCGTCTGGATGGAGAAGTCGTGCAGGGAGGAGGGCATGGGCCTTGGCAAGTACGAGATGAACTACGATCCGGGCCACTTCTCGACCTTCGGCCGGTTCATAGCGTCGGCCGTGTATCCGGCCTTCCCAGCCGATCTCCGCCCTGATATCGTGATACCCGGTCCTCTGGAGGGCATATATGCCCTGAATCTGCCGGACACCGGCCGTCCCCATCCGATGCTGGATCTGCCCAACATGGGTCGATACAGGGTCCTCATCTCCGGCACCTACGGATACGAGGACCCGCGCGAAGGCGCAGCGGTCATTGCCAGGTTCAAACCGAAGGGCGAGGATGCGATGATCATCTGGACCTATGGAAAGGGCCGCTCGCTGACCTGTCTGCCCGGGCATGATAAGATAGACGGGACGGCCCTCGTGGAGTGGCCCTACGCAGTGGACTTCTGGATAAACCAGATGTGGTATCTGGCCGCGTTGGATATACCCAAGGATGCCGAGCTAGTCCACCAGCTGAGGGAAAGGTCACTGAAGTACAACTCGGAAAGAAGCATGGCCACGTCGGTGATAGAGTTCGTTGAGAGGTTCGGCGTTTCGACCCGCAAGCTCTACGAGGAGCTGTCAGGGGTCGACGGGATGAAGAGGGTTGCGGACAGACTGTATCTGGAGGAACGGTATGCCGAGAGCATAGAGCGAATTGATGAGGCCTTCGAAGGCCTCAGAGAAGTGTCGGCTAACTCCCTGCAGATGAAGGACCGGGCGCTGTTCTGGATATACGTTGTGGAGTGGTTAGCCGTTATGGGCACGTGCATGGTGACCGGATTCACGCTGTGGAGCCTGATGATCAGGAGGAGGCTTTACAGGGAGGTATCGGTCACCAGAGCGGGATGAGATACGTTCAGCTCGACTTGGCGCCTCGGTGGTGAGTGCAGTGATCCTTCCCGTGCTGCAGACGGATGGCACGGTGCCGGTTCCCGGACATCTTCTGGCGAAGTGGTGTCCATCATGGGCCGGTACGGCACACCCTGCGCAAGCAGGGCTAGGGTTGGTAGGCCGGCATCTTGGCGTCAAGCCTTGCCACCGGATCCGATAAAGCCCAAGCGCTGCGTAGTCCATTGTCACGGACGGCTTACAGATTTATCACCCAGCGACTCTCCATCGAGCTCAGATGGGCATGTCCTCCCGAAGAGGTCGGCTTGCAGCGCTCCTTGTCCTCGTCTCCCTGTCCTGCGTCAGCGGCGCTGAGCGGATAGACCTGCTCCTGATAGGCCACGTGGTCTCCTCCTACAATCCGCTCATCACCTTTCTCGATCCCGACCCGTCAGTCAGGTACGTGATGGTTCCGACAACGGGCAGCTACGCCGTGCCACTGGGCGATGCCGAGGCGAGACGGTACGTGAACCAGTACTTCCCTCGGACCTACGAAACGCTCAGGCAGTACGACTTCATCATGTACTCCATTCCGTACATCGTCCCGCTGACGCTCAGGCAGATATCCTGGCTCAGACAGGTCGTCGCCGAGGGGGAATGCTCGGCCCTCACCGATCAAGGCGGCCTGCGAATGAAGGGGATCAACGACCTTGCGGATGCCGAGTACTGGGTTGGCTCGGGCATGAGCGACATCTTCGCCAACGACGCCGAGAAGGTCCTGCAGACTGGCAAGGTCAGCTACTCGAATGCTCCGTACCGCCTGCAGGTCAGCCGATCGGCATCCCATCAGGTGCTGGCACCACTGATCCCGCTTGGGCTGGAGCAGATCCCGGCGTTGGGCCTGTTTCACGTCGTTCCCAAGGAGGGCTCGGTGGTGGTCGCGGACGCTTTGGGGGCTTTCGTGGACATCCCAGGTTCCCCCAGCAGGTCGCCGTGGTTGATGCACTATGATTACATGAAGGGTTCAACATGGACCCTGTGCGACAACTTCGTCAACCCGTTCTGGTGCGGGATGTACTACGGACAGATCAAAGGCGATCTGCAGACGGACGTTTTGATGAACATCATATGGTACAGCGTGGGCTGGGAGCTTCCGCAGGACGCCGCACTCGTGCACCAGATGCGCATCCGGTTCAGGGACTACATCACCAGAAGGTCTCTTCAGATCTCCGTGATGGAGTTCGTGGACGCACTGGGAGCCAATCTGGTTCGTGCCGAGAACACCCTGAACGAGGCTGATCGGGTGAGAGCGTGGGCCGAGGAGCTGTATCTCGACCAGGACTATGACGCCACGGCCGTACAGCTCTCGGTTGCCTTCGACCTTCTCAACGAGGCATCGGAGATCGCGCTCAGGGAGAAGAGGGCGGTGATGATGTGGATCTATCTGGTCGAGTGGACGAGCGTGACAGGGACCCTGATGGTCTGCGGGGTTCTGGTCTACGGCCTGATGGTTCGAAGAAGGTACTACAGGGGGGTACAGACCACCCGGCTTTCATGATGGTTACTCAAAGGCGTAACTGCCGCGATTCATGCCACGTTGGGCAAAATACTTCAGCAACGAGGAGGGAGACCGACAGGGCATCTCCATCGCCCTGGTGGCTTCAAGGAAGGTGAATGAGTGAGGATTCTGGAACGCGCGGTCATAGGACGCCTGATCTTGAGGAATCGAATCGTAATGCCTCCTATGAACACGGAGCTTGCCACCGAGTCTGGCGAGGTTACCGAGGAGCTGATCCAGCACTACTCAACTCGGGCCCCCTGGCTCGGCATGATCATGGTTGAACACTCATACGTGAGGCCTGACGGCAGGCTGTCTCCCAGACAACCCGGGGTCCATGATGATCGGCTTGTTCAAGGCCTAGGCACGCTGGCGAAGGCAGTGAGAGCGACCGGGACGCCGGTCGGCATCCAGATCAACCATGCAGGGATGAGGTGTGATCCGGCCTTGATCGGTACTGAGCCGGTAGGTCCCTCGGCATTGGAGGGGGCCAGGGCGCTATCCCGGGAAGAGATACAGGGGATAACGGAGGCCTTCGGCCTGGCAGCCTCCAGGGCAGTCAGGGCCGGCTTCGATGCCGTCGAGATCCACGGATCGCACGGCTTCCTGCTGTGCCAGTTCTCATCCCCCCTGGCGAACAGGCGGACTGATGGCTACGGAGGCAACCTGGAGAACCGGATGCGATTCCCGATCGAGGTGGTCAGGAGGGTCAAGCAAGAAACTGGGGACCGGGCCCAGCTGTGGTACCGCTTGGGGGCGGATGATCGGACCCCGGGGGGCAACACGGCCAAGGAAGGTGCGGCGATGGCCAAGCTGTTGGCCTCGGAGGGTGTCGACGTGATCGATGTCTCGGGCGGGATGTGCGGCTCTAGGCCCCAGGGCCTTCACGGCCCGGGTTATTTCGCCTATGCAGCGAGGGCGGTCAAGGATGCCACCGGCCTGCCGGTTGTGGCAGTGGGCGGAGTGGCGAGCCTCCAGGAGGCTGAGTCCGTGATCGAGCGATGGGGGGTTGACATGGTCGCCGTTGGGAGGGCCCTTCTGAAGGATCCCCTGTGGGGACAGAAGGCCTTGGCTTCCAGAAGGTAGCTGCTTGGCGATGGGGAGGACGAGAGCGCGTCCCGCAAGCAGGCAGCATTCAGTTATATTCCAGGGCGGCTACTCCCGGGGGGGTACGACCGTCTTGATCGGGCCTGAATCAACGGCAACTTTGAAGGCGATCTTGAGCTGCATCTCCCTGCTCTGCGTGGTAGGTTTCCTGGCTCCGGCGGAAGCGGGTCCCATCAACATCCACCTGACTTGGCAACATGACCCGTCGAACACAGTAACGGTGAGCTGGGCGACTAGCACCGATGCCCCAAGCGTGGTGGAATATGGCCTGGACCAGGCATACGGGTCAAGGGTCGAAGGCGCGACGGGCACGCTCCACCATGTGGAATTGGCTGGGCTGCAGCCGAATACGTTCTACCATTACAGGTGCGGAACGGACTCCGACTGGAGCCAGGACCTGACCTTCAAGACCGGTCCGGGCGACCCCAGTCAGGCCTTCACCTTCGTCGCTCTCGGCGACTCCCGCACAAACTGGGATGTCTGGGGTCGCTGCGCCGAGGCGGTCTCGGCTGTGCGGCCTGACTTCGTCCTGCACACCGGCGACCTTGTCGAGAACGGGGGTGACCAGAACCAGTGGAACATCTGGTTTGACAAGGGAAGGGATCTGCTTGCCAACATAGTCATGATGCCCACGATCGGCAACCACGAGGGCAACCATCCCAGGTACTATGAGCAATTCGCCCTTCCACACGTTGAGGACTGGTATCATTTCGACTATGGCAATGCTCGATTCATCGCGCTCACAACGGAGAAGTCCATGACGGGCGCCCAGAAGGAGTGGCTCGAATCATGTTTGGCCTCCTCCACCGCCACGTGGAACTTCGTGTTCTACCACAGGCCCATGTACAGCTCAGGCGGGCACGGGGTTTCCCAGCAGGTCATCGATGCATGGGGCGACGTGCTGGACAGATACCACGTGGACATGGTGTTCAACGGCCACGACCACCTCTACGAGAGATGCCATCCCATGTTTGACAACTGGGTGGCTGAAAGCCCCGAGACGGGGACGATCCACATCGTCACCGGGGGTGCGGGGGCACCGCTGGGGAGTCTCGTGGCCCTAGGCCCATGGTCGGCTCATTTCCTCAGAGACTATCACTTCGTTGTGATCACCGTGAACGGAACGGAACTGACCATGGAAGCCCGGCTGCTCAACCAGTCCGTGTTCGACGTCCTTAGCATTTCGAAGGCCGAGTCTCCCGATCTGGTCCCAGAATCCATTCAGACAGCGGCTACCTACCCCCTTCCCGGGGCGCCGACCTCCATAGCAGGCAGTGTGGCCAACAAGGGTCGGTCGCAGAGCGCTGAATGTGGCGTGGGTCTCATCATCGATGGAGAGGTCGTAGCCACCAAGACCCTGGGTCCGCTCTCCCCAGGTGCTGCGTCTATCGTGGAGTTTGACTGGACCCCTCCCATGGCCGGCGTCTACAACGTCACGATCCTGGTTGATCTGGATGATGTGGTCACGGAAGGCATCAGGGAGGACAACAATGTCATCAGCACATCCCTTCTTGTAGCTGAATCCAAGCCCGATCTGGTTGTTCGGCAATTAGATCTGAGTTCCGCTTTACTGAGGTCGGGCGAGAGGATCGAAATCCGGGTGGAGGTGCAGAACATCGGCAGTGCCCCTGCCGGGCCCTTCGATCTTGAGATCCTGGTCGGCAGCACGACTCTCGCGGTAACCAGAAGCAGCGGAATGGGGCCCGGGCAGATCGCCGATTTCAGCGTCTGGTGGACCCCGCAAGGCGGAGACTGGATGGTCGCGGCCGCGGCCGACTCCGGTGGCACCGTGGATGAGGTCTTCGAGTCGAACAACCGGCTTGAGAGAAAGGCTCAGGTCAGGGACCTCCAGAAAGTCGGCCCCGCATATCTTCCCCAAGGCTTCAAGGAGGACGAGGCTCTGGTCGTCTATTACCACGGCGTCGATGGCGAGATACCCATGGACTCTCCGAGCTGCGTCGTTGTCTGGGGCATCAACGGATGGAAGAGGCCGCCAAGCACCGCTGTTCCGCCTAACACGATGCAGGGAGCGGCTTTCCAGACAGTCATGGAACGCGTTTCGGACGGCCTCTGGTTCGTGAGCCTCCCGACCAGCCCCGATATGGAGTGTATCAACCTGAAGTTCCAGGATAGGCAGGCCCTGCCCAGATACCGTGACACAAACGATGGATCGGGCTGGACCGTGCCGAGCGGGGGCTTCACGAGGGCCCAGCTGGCCGAGCTTGCGGCCGCGATCGAGGCTGCGGAGAGATCTGGGCTGAACGTCTCTGCTTACAGGGAGATCGCTGCCGCGGCCAATCTGAGCATCTCTTCCGAGCGTTACGTGGAGGCTCTCGTAGCGATTCAGAGCGCTCTGGATTCCTGCCGACTGGAGGAGTGCAAGACCCTTCTCAACAAGGCGTCATTGGAGTACCAGAGAGCTCTGGCCGAAGGGATCGCTGTGAGCAGGGCGGAGACGCTTCTGACCGCGGCCACCAAGCAGATGGAAGGGGGCAACTATGCCGGAGCGAAGAACTACATCGGCATGGTGCTCGACCTCATCAAGGAGGCTAGGTCTGGCGTCCCTGAGGCCGGTCTCGCGGCGGTCCTGATGCTCGGCTCCTTCTTGGGGATGGCGACGATGGCAAGGAGAAGGATGCGCGATCAGGAACATTGATAACTCGGCATTGCACAGGTAATGGTGGGTAGCGCACTTGCGACTGGAAGAGGCCGAAACGATCCTTGGGCGGATTCGGAAGCGGTACGACAAAAGGCCGGAGGGTGAGTGGCGCATTCTGGTCGGAAGGGACGGGGAGGGCCGTCTCACCCAGCTCATCGCCGATGGTAGCCAAATCTGGCAGATCAAGGGAGAGATGGTCACGCCTCTGAAGTTTGCCGGATTGGGCATGAAGCTTACCGGAATGGGAGGGCACGATCTGCTTGAATTCGGCGAACCTTACTATGGTTTACGGCCGATAGACAAGGACCTGTTCATGGAGGCCCTCAGGAGCAGTTCCATGGGTGCCCTAGAGAACCTGCTCGCCATGCCGCGGACGTCCCTGGGGAAGGCGAAGAGATCGGGGCCACTTCTTGAGGGGCCGATATACCACTCGAGCAGCCCGATCACCGCCATATCCGACAAGCAGATGGAGCTGGAGATGGCACTGAACAGAGGGCTGGAGAGCCTGATGAGGAGGAAGTTCCCCGAGACCAGGGCTGCCTATGTCTAGCGCATGTTCATTCACGGGAGCCGGATCCGGAGGAGATCCGCGATGAGCAATCTGCGCGTGCTCGACATGGTAGGATCGAAGGAGATCGTGGCTGCCCGGGAGAGAGGCTATTTCCCGGTGGTACTCAGGACAGGCCCGCGCCAAGCCGTCGCGGTTATCAGGGGCGGAGCGGGACATATCGGGATAGGGGGCAGGCTGGAGCTGATCGGAACCGATGACTGCGGACAGACCTGGTCCCCGCCGGTGACAATTGCACAAAGCGAGTGGGATGACCGCAACCCGTCCCTTGGCTTGGCCAGGGACAACACGATGGTCCTCGCCTACCATCACCAGGGCAACTACGACGAGACCGGAAGGCTGCTGCAAGGAGACCGGGTCGAAACGCTGCTCAAGACCTCCACGGACATGGGAGCGACGTGGAGCGAGCCCTTTCCCCTGAGTTTCGACGGGCTGATGGGCAGGTCGCCCTACGGCCGGATGATCAGGTACGGCAAGGATCTTCTCATGCCGATCTATGGGCCTGAGGTCGGGAGGCCTCGAACCCAGGGGTGGAGATACAGCTACATTCTGCGCTCCCGGGACGGGGGGCGGACTTGGGGCGATCCATCACTGGTGGGCTCGCCTATGAACGAGAGCTCATTCGTCGTCCTGCCGGATGGCGAAATCCTGGCGATAATGAGGTCCGAGAAGGATCACCCCGATTCACTCTACTCGGCGCGTTCCGAGGATGGTGGCTATACCTGGACCGAGCCGGTCAGGATCACGGGTGATTCGGAGCATCCGGGCGACGCAATCCTCCTCTCCAACGGCTGGGTTCTCTTGGTCTACGGACACAGACATCCCCCCTTCGGGGTTCAGGGGATGGTGAGCCAGGACATGGGCAGGACGTGGGAGACCGGCTGCAAGCTCATACTGGCCGATGACCGTCCGGGCAGCGACTGCGGATATCCCAGCGTCACCATGTTCTCGGGCGGCAGACTGTTGGTGGTCTACTACTCGGCGGGCGACCATATGGACTCCCGGCGGCTCGAAGGGGCCTTCGCCAAGGCCGTCCTGTTCGACGAGGATGTTTTGATATCGGCCGTCAAGCGCTGCATCAGAGCCAAGCGGGGCTGAGGCCCGGCGCAGACGCGATCAGCCCGCCTGGCCCGGGAGGATCAGCCTGTTCACCGGCGATCCCGAGGAGAGCTCATCCATGAGGTGGCGGTCGTGGGTGACGATGATCGTCTGGCCGAGGGATTTCACGCCCGCGATGGTCTGGGCAAGCGCCTTTACGTTGGCCTCGTCCAGATACTCGGTGGGCTCGTCCAGAATGAGAAGACCGGGCTGGTTGCCCGACTGGCCGGCTTTGCCACGCGCCATTCTCTGCGCGATCCGCGCAAGGGCTACGCGGAGGGCCATGCCGGCTACGACACGCTCCCCCACCGACAGCTGCTTGGATGACAACCAGACCCCGTCCCCGCTCTCCGCTCGGACATCGTAGTCCTGGGTCAGCTCGATGCGTCTTATGACGCCACCCGCGTACATCTCTGAGAACGTCTGTTCGGTCAGCTCGGCGACCGAGGGGAGGACCTTCTTCCGGGCGTAGGGCCCGATGTTGTTGAAGGCCCATCTGACGTCCCTCGTCCTCTCCAAATCCCTGCTGAGTTTGAGGTATCTGTCCTCCGCGGCCTTGAGGTTGGCCTTCTTGACCTGCTGGTCGGCCAGCCTCTCGATGAGCCGAGGCGTCTCGGCTTCGAGGCGCTGCAGCATCTGTTTGTCGGCCAGGTAGCTCGCTCGCGCCTCGGCCAGCTGCCGGTCCGCTCCGACGCTGGCTGGCGCCTCAAGGGACGCCTGCTCCATGTCGGCAAGAGCTTTCTCCTCCCTTTGGAGATCTCTCTCCAAGTCTCGTTTCCGCTGCATGATCGATCCCAGCTCGGCGTCCATCTCATCCTTGGACACCCGTATCCCTGACATCTCGGCCTCGGCCTGGGAGATCTGCTTCTCGAGCTCCTCCAGCTGGCCCTTAAGCCGGTCGGCCCGGGATCCTGAGGCCTCCTGGGACTGTTCGAAACGCCTCAGATCGGATCTCCTTCGCTCTACCGATTCCTGGAGTTCGCGCACCCTCGAACCAAGGCTTCTTCTGGTCTCCCTGGCATGTTCGGGCAGAAGCTGCGAACCACACACGGGACAGACTGGCTCCCCCTTGGCCTCCATCTGGACCAGAGCCGTGATGAGGCCCTTCTGAAACTCTAGATCGGCCTCCAGCCTGAGGACCTCGGAGGCAAGCTCCTGAACGATCCGGCTCCCCTTGAGGACCTCCTCCTCCACCCGGGCGAGACGGTCGAACACCGCCTTGCGCTCCTCTCCCAGGGATTGGATCTTGCTCTCCCTTCGCCTGAGCTCTGACTCGATCTCCAGCAGCTTGTCGTTCATCGATTCGATTCCATCTTCCATCTGGGCCAACTGGTCCCTGATCCCCTGCACCTTCTGGCCCTGGGCGGCCTTCTGCCTCTCGATCTGGATCATGTCTCCGGTCTGGCCTGCTGGGACCTCTGAGCTCGCGAGGCTGCCCAGCATTTTCTCAGCCTCCCTCAGTCTGTGCTCTATCTCGGCTTTCTCGTGCATGAGCTCCGACAGCTCGTCTGCGACCGACCCGAGGTTTTCGACCTCGGCCCGGGATCTGATCAACTCCTCCTTTGCGGAGGCTACCTGCCTTTCCAGATCCGATTCGGTCTTTCTAAGATCGCGCCAGGCATCCTCGAAGACGCCGAGACCGATCATCCGGTCGATCTCACGCTCCCTCTCCTTGCCCGCCTCCAGGAGTGCCCTGATCTCTCCCTGCCTGATGTAGCAGGTATTGGCGTAGGAGGCATGGTCCACGGAGAGGAGTCTGACGACCTCCTGATCCACTTCCGCCTTTCGATCGGAAATCTGGACGCCGCCCCTGGTGAGGCTGACCGCCGTGGTGGAGGCCCCCATCTCGCCCCTAGCTATCTGCCTGGACAAGGAGTAGTCACCCAGTCGAGGGGCATCCTCGATCGTGAACTCAAGGGACACGGAGGCCGTGTTCTCCCCCAGGGTTACCAGGGGCTCAAGGCCGGTTCTGCCCGAAACCGAGCCGTAGAGTGCGAACTCAATGGCCTCAAGAATCGAGGTCTTCCCCGATCCGTTGGGGCCCTGAAGGACGTTGATGCCCGGGGAGAAGGTCATCTGCTTGTCCCTGAAATTCTTGAAATTGCGGAGGGCAAGCCCGGTGAGGATCATTGGCTCGCCTCATGCTTGTCCAGACTCGTCTTGAGGGACTCGAGCAGTCTCTGCTCAAGATCAGGCTCCCTTTCATAGGCAGGCTTCCGCGGTGAGGGCCGCGGCCTCTCCTCGAGACCCTCGGCGCCCTGCTCGACCCTGTTCCGGATCAGGTTCGCAGCATACTCCAAGAACTCCTCCAGGCCTTCCCCATACTTGGCTGCGAGATTCTCCCTCAGGAAGGATTCCAAGATGCTGAAGATATCGGGGGATGCCTCGTCCATGTCCGTTTCACAGGGCCTTGTGCACTTTCGCTTAAAGTCTTTTCTCCAAGCGCGCATGGGAGCCCTGGTGGGGTGCCGATCGCCAAGTCGGGCCGATCGATCAGAAGTAGCTCTTGAGGAGCTTGATGTACCTGCAGTAATTCTTCAGGGAGATGTCGCTTGAGACGCAGTGGTCAATGCTGGGCATGAACCCGCCATCCTCCAGAAGATAGGGCAGCTTGGAGTTCACCTCGTTCTCCAGGGTCTTGCCGCCCGCCGCAACGGCCCTTTTGTCGATGTTCCCGATCAGCAAGAGCTTGTGCCCGTACTCTCTTCTCAGCCTTATTGCGTCCTCGTTGCTGGCGACCTCCAGCGGGTAGAGGCAGTTCACACCACCTTCCAGGAAGCAGGGCGTGATGGCGTCGTTGTTGCCATCGCTGTCGACCATGATGACGTCGATCCCGTTTTCACGGAGGAAGCCGGTGATCTTCTTGTATCCGGGCAGCATGAACTTTCGCCACTGCTTGGGCGAGATGTGCGGCCCGCTGTGGTAGGCCATGTCCTCCCAGATGGTCGCATAGTCAACCTTCGCTTCCTGGAGGGCTTTCCTCGCAGTTTCGACCTGGAAATCGGCGAGGAAGTCGAAGAGCTCCCTGACGAAGTCGGGGTACCTGAAGACCATCAGCACCAGATTCCTGAGTCCGATCATATTCCTAGCGTTGCCGAAGATGCCCGGAAAGCCTATGCCGACCGGATGGTCTATCTCCCTGTAGTAATCCATCAGTTCGGGGCCCCAGTTCTTGGGGTATCTGCGCATGTCGTAAGGGTCGAAGCGATCCCTGATCTTCTCGAAGTCCTCCGGGGTCTTGACGCCGAACTCGATGAACTGGGGAATGGTTGTGCCGGCCTTCAGGGACTTGGCCACCCACCTCAGCCCTGCCCCTTTGGTCTCGGTGACGACGTATCGTTCATCTTCCGACAGGATGCGGGTCACATAGCTCGGGATCGGCCCGAAGTCCAGCCCGATGCCCTCCCTCTTGTCGAAGCCGAAGTACTCGTAGTGGTTTGCATCGGCCGGGAGGCCCTCGGCCCTCCAACGGTTGATGGTCTCCTGCCAGAAGTGGAGCCATTCGTAGAAGGGCGGCCTGTCGGTATCCTCGAAATGCATACATGCGTTGAACCGTTCTCTTGCGTTCATGCAGACCACCTCGCCGATCCGTCACCGGCGCTTATAGCTGTCCCTGTCTAATGGAAGCTCACCAGAGTCTCCAGGGCCTGTAGATGGTCGTGCGGGATCCTGCAGCGTTCTGGAGAACCAGTCTATCGATATGGTCGGAGTCCACGTAGGCCATGATCTGGCCCGCCTTCAGGCACTGGTCAATCCGGTCTAGGTGGACCTTCCACCATTGCGTGGGCTCATCCAGTTCAAGTTCCTCGTCGCGGAAACTCAGCACTACCTTGGCGCCGTCGATCCTCTTCAGCTTGGCCCAGCCCCTTACCATCTTGGTCCCCCTGCTTCAGGATGGGTCTCTAGGAATAAAAGGATTATCAAGGAGCCCGGACGCCGACTAGGCGATGCCATCGGAGTTGCGGAGGATCATCCTTGCCTCGTGCTTGATCCAGTTCGTGGTCACCCTGTCGATGACCTTCGTCAATGCCTTTCTTACGCTCTTCATATACCAGGATCTCGGCGTGCCCAGCCTCAAGGAAGCAGCGCTCTGGTCGGGGATCGGAACCTTCATGGGCGGCGCGCTTCTTGCGATATCCTCGCCCCTGTGGGGATGGATGACCGATCGCTATGGTGCCAAGAAGATGATGGTCAGAGTTCTCGTTACCCACAGCATCATCACCGGGATGATGGCGTTCGCCCCCGATGTACCGACGATCCTGCTGCTTAGGAGTGTGAGGGGGCTTCTTGGGGGCGTCAGCGTTGTAGCCATGGCTGCCATAGCGTCCGCAGCGGGCAAGGACGACCTGGCGGGAGCCCTGGGCTACCAGCAGTCTGCCCTTCTTCTGGGAGGCGTGCTTGGACCTCTGTTCGGGGGATTCGCCGCGCCATTCATCGGGTTCAGGGCATGTTTTCTGATCTCCAGCGTCTCAATAGCTTGCGTGATTCCCTTCGTGCTCGCCTTGGATTGGCCCGGCGGGGGCGGCGGAGGCATCGCGAGGCCTAGCCTCAGAGGTTTGGCGGGGCTGCACCGTGAGTTCTCGGCCATGCTTCTGGTGAGGGCCTCGCTTGCCTTTCTTGGCCCTATTCTCCCGGTGTATCTGAGGTCGGCGGGCGTGGGCGTGGGCGACCTCACTCTGTACACCGGCATAATCCTTGCCGTCAGCGATGTGGCCTTTGCGGCCTCGGTCCCCATAACGAGCAGAAGGATTCCTATGCGGGGCATGCCGATGCTCCTGGTCCTCCAGTCCGGAGCAATATTGGGCCAAGGCTTCCTCATCTCGCTGCCCTCCTTGGTCTTTCTGCGGGCAGGGCAGGGAATCCTTCATTCGGCAGTGCCCACCCAGCTATTCAGCCTCGTTACGCAGGGACGAAGCGAGAAGGGCACCGCCATAGGTCTGATGAGTTCGGCACGATTCCTCGGAGGGGCTATGAGCCCTGTGGCAGCGTCCACGGTGAACTACTATCTTGGCCTGCCTGCCGCGTTTGGCTGCATGGCTGTCCTTTCGTTGGCCGCGGCCGGGATGACCTGGGTCGTGGTCTCATCCCGGTCGGGGAGACGGGTGGACGGAGACGGAGGGGCAGCCAAAGGATATATACACGCACCGGAGTCGGGGGGAAACGGATGACCGGGATACTGAGGCGCATCTCGGACTACGACAGGGTTTCGCAGGAGCTGGGCGAGGCTAGGAAGCGCCTCGCCCAACTCGAGGACCAGTTCGACGAGACCCGGTCGGAGCTGGAGAAGGTCACGCGGCAGTTGGAGGGTGCCTTGGAGAAGGCCGGGGCCGAAAGACGCCGCAGGGCAGAGGAGGAGGAGCGCCGCGGAAGGGCGGAGAGGGAATTGGAGGACAAGTCAAGAGAGCTGGAGCGGCTAACCAGGGATCTGGTCGCCGTTGCCGCGCCCAGCCCGGATGTTCAGCTTGTTGCGGTACTGGACCGGGAGACAGAGCTGGATGCCAGCCAGGTCATGGGCTTCCTCCAAGCAGTCCAGTTCCGAGAGGGCAGAGTCTGCCTGAGCGCGGCGGTTGGACCGGCGGGGTGTGCGGCCCTGCTGGGCGATATCCCGGGGATGGCTGCGTGGGTCTCCAGGATCGGTAGAGGGGGAAGGGGGATCGTTGCTTTCACGTGTGGGAACAAGGCATGCTTCCTTGAGCCCCCCCTGCCAGTCCAGACCGAGGAAAGAAAGCTGGGGGAGGCGTTCGACTACTCGATCATCGAGCCCTGCCTGAAGCGTCCGCTTGTGGGGCTCATCTCCGTTCACCGGGACATGTACGCCTTATGCATCTTGAACGGCAAGGTGAGGGAATGGGTCTTTGAGGAGAAGGACGTGATTGGCCGCTCCAAGAAAGGTGGATCCAGCCAGGCCCGCTTCTCCAGATCCCGGGAGGACCAGGTCAAGCACCTCCTCTTAGAGGCTGGAGAGGTGGCGGGGGACATACTGGCCAGGTCCCGCCCCGAGTACGTCCTCCTCGAAGGGGACGACAGAACCCTCGCTGCGTTCCGAGACTCGTTTCCCGAGCTGGACGCATACCGCGTGGTGAGGCTCACGCTGCCGGGCAAGATCACCAAGGAACTGGTCGAGGACCCCGGCTTCGTATGGCGCTGGAGGGCATGGGTCTTCGACCTGCCCCCGACACCCCATCAGCCCAGCGGGTAGCCGATCCTCTTCACGAGGTCCCTACGCTGGGCACGTCCCGCCTCGTCCTCTATTGAATCGACCCGGTTGCCGTCGACGAAGCCGAGCAGCGCATTGCCAAGAGCAGTCCTACCGACGATCACCTGACAGGGGTTGGCGGTGGCCCCGAGGATCCCGCACACGCCCGGCACGTTTCGGATCTTGTCAAGGACGTTCACCGGGTAGGCGCCTCTCATGATCACGACGAACGCGTGGGAAGCGGCCAAGGCGAGGGCGTTCCTAGAGGCCAGGCCCTCCAGGCGAGGATCATTACCCGTCACCCTGGTCAGCCTCGGTGCAGCCTCATTCATGGCGACGCCCACCCTGACTCCCGGAACCGCGGCGAGCACCGCTCTGAAGAGGTCATCGCAGGTCTTGATCGTGAAGTTGGCCATGCCCACGATCAACTGGTCATCGGGTTCCTTCTCCATCGCGATAGCTTCGATCTCCACGTCCATGGATCCTTCCCAGGTCACCGAGCAAGAAAAATCTGTTTGGCCTTCAAGGCCGCAGCGAGGCAATTCCACGGTTTCGGGGAAGGGAAGGGGCAGCGCTGGGTGCTCTCAGCGCCGTCCTGTCCGCCTCTTCCTCATGCTCCCGGCTTTGTCCGAGCTTGTGGCCCTTGGTTCGCTTTTCTCCTTTCTCTTACTTGGCGGACGACGATGCTGGCGCCGACAACAGCTTGGTTGGAGTCAATCACGAGCAACCTAAGACCACAGCGGGGGTGCGCCGGATCTTCCGATAGCATCTGATCGAGGCTGTCACCAACACAATAACCCACATCTCAGTGACGGGGAGTTCGAGTACTGGGTAAGGTGTGCCCTCGATCTTTGCCACATAGAAGTGACTACCGACGAAGACAAACCCCCCGTTGCCCGCCTCGGTGATTGCTTTGGCCTCCTTGCAGTAGGGATTGGTCGTTTCCCATACCTTGTCGCCATAGCTGTTGATATGGAGGAGATAGGCTCGCTCTCCGAGCCGACCGACCACGGTGAACCCCTCTCCACTTCGAATGATATCATTGCCGTTGGAGCGTGGTGTCGTGTCGTGTATCTTCTCCCAGATCTTGTTGCCGTACCCATCCAGGCCAAGGAGGTAGAGGAACCAGGAAGGGCTGGAGTAGGTGGATACGAATCCCGCCACTATGAATCCTTCACCGCACCGGGCTACCGCCTTTCCGTGCGCAAGATCTATACCGGATCCGCCGTAGGTGTTCTCCCAGACCTTACCGCCCTCAGAGTCAATCCTCAAAACATAGACATCGTCTTCGTTATTGCCGAAGCCTGTCAAGACGTAGCCTCCATCGCCGCTTTCCGTGATGGCTTCGGCTCTCTGTTTCCTGCCAGCCGCGTAGGTCCTTTCCCAGACCTTGTCTCCGTTGGCATCAACCTTGATGATGTAGACATCGTCTCCCGAGCCGCCTGCGGCCACGAAGCCTCCGTCATCGGATCGTGCAACGCAGTTAGCCCACTCGTAGCGGTCCCCTCCGTAAATCTTCTCCCAGACCTTGTCGCCGTCTGCATCAATCTTCAGGAGGTAGATGTCGCAGGACCCCGCTTCTAGGTAGCTCAGGGGGCAGTTGGAATAACCAGCAACCACAAAGCCTCCATCCCCACTCTGAACCACGGCTTGGGCATAGTCATTCTCTGCGGTCCCATAGATCCGCTCCCATACTTTGTCGCCCTGAGCGTCAATCTTCATCAGATAGACGTCGTCATATCTCGCTCCAAGGGAGCTGGTGTATCCGGCGATGACAAAGCCCCCAACCCCGTCTGGCACCACGCTCGTCAACTCACCGTGCAACTCCCCGTATGTCTGGTTCCAGACCAAGAACGGCTGCGCTCGAACAAAGCCCACACCGAGCAGATCCAAGAAGAGAATGGCTACGACGAGGCTAATCTTCATCCGCCCACACTCCCAGACAAACCTAGACATTCGTACTATAAAAGTCCCACCCCCAGCCCCCGATGGGAATGGCTCCTCGTGCTGGCTGCGACCTTGGGTCGAGCGAAATCCAGTTCGCGACGATGAAGAGCGCTAACAGGTTCTTGCCTCACCTGAAACCGCTGGATAGATGGCTAGGACCGCCACGATGCTTGTTCACCGCCCCAACACCGTCTTCACAGGTTCGCCTGGAATAGAGCCATTTTTCCTCTCTCCCAAGGACAAAGGCTGGGGTGATCCCAGTCCGGTTTGCCTGAATGCTAACAGGTGTGAGCACGCAGCGCTGAGAGGATGCCGACAACCTAGAACCAGCTCAGGTCAGGCCAAGGGCAAGGGCAACCACGATAGGTTTTTCAGGGAATGGGCGCCCCCCTTGATCATGCAGAGGGCCTTCAAGGTCATGTTGGTCCTCCTAATCGTCATCCCGGTTGGCAAGTGCCTCACAAACCTGGAGGGCGGCATCGGTCTGCTGCTTCTCGGAGACGTCGGGCGAGCGGGATCGCCCATAAATGACTGGCTCGATCAGGATCTCATTATCGACTATTTCGAGATACCGATGGCTCAACGAAGCCTCTCCGAAGCCGAGCTTGTGAAGTACACCGCCATATATCTTCCGCGTACGTTGAAGCGGCTCCTAGAGCTTTACGACATGATCGTGATATGCGAGGAAGAGGAGCTATTCGTCTGGTACACGACCGTCAAGCAGCAGATGATGATGCACGAGGCGGTGGGAAAGGAGGGAGTTGCCCTATTCAACGCTGTGGCAAACGAGGACTACGAGGAAGCGAGATGGGCCGCCACGACCCTGGCGGAGTTGATGCCACATGACTACGCGGGCGATTTCAAGATCCTGCCGGGCAGCTTCAGGATAGCGGTGGATCTGGGAAGTGACCTGCCTCCGATCTTCACCCCCTTTGCGGCACTTGGGATCGAAAGGTATGCGGGCTCTTGGTGCAGGCGGCTATATCCCAAGATCGGATCGACGATATGGGCGCAGGTGGTCCCCCACAACGCGCCTTTCTTCGTGAGTTGGATCGTCGGGGACAAGGGAGCTAGGACTTCAAACGTTGCCAACGATTTGGACGAACCGTGGTGGGGCTCCTCGATGCGGGGACAGAGCTCCGCGAACCCTTATGGGGGCGACTTGTTCCTCAACATGGTCTACTGGTCGGTCGGCAAGGAGCCGATAGTGGACATATACAAGGTGCACATGCTCCGGGCCAGCCTGGCCGACTACCTCTTGCTGCGCTCCGTGACGATATCGATTGTGGAGTTCATAGACAGATTCGGTGCGAATGTGGTTGCCTTAGAGGAGGATCTGGCGCTCATAACCGAAGGCCGATCCGTGGCGAGGCAGCTCTACTTCGAGCAGAGGTACGATGAGGCCATAAGCCACGTTGCCTCCATGTTCGAGGCCATGCAGGGAATCGAGAGGAAGGCCGTGGAACTGAAGAAGAGGGCCTTTCTGTGGATGTATCTCGTAGAGTGGTCGGTTGTCACGGGGGCTCTGTTCGTCATCGCCTTCGTGACATGGAGCCTGATGGTAAGGCGGCGTCTGTACCGGGAAGTGGGGATGACCAGTTCCCTGCGATAGGCTGGGTTCTGACCGACCGACTTCGGTAATATTTATAGAACATCGGCCGCCTCTTGAGGTAGGTGACCTCCGTGCTTCTATTCCTCTTCAAGACGAAGAAGTCCGAGAAGACCAAGATCAGCGCCAGCAAGAAGGAAGAGATCCCCATACGCTACTCCATCGAGCCCAAGACCAGCCCCCAGTACCCGGGAAACTCGGTGAGGTACAAGGTCACGATAGTGAACGACAAGCTGGACGAGGTTATCGGGAAGGTAACCCTGGCTCCTCCGGAGGAATGGAAGATAGAAGCCATGGTGAAGGATTTCGGGCCGCTTCGAAAGGAGGAGTCAGCGTGCTTGGAGTTTGGCTTCACGATCCCTCCCGATGCCCAGACCGGTTTCATATACAAGGTGGCCGGGAAGATCGGCTACGGAACCGACGAAGTCGAATCCAGCGCGATGATCGAGCTAGTCAAGAAGGGTGAGGAGCTTCTCTGGTAGGTCCTCCGCCTCGCGGTGCAAGGTGATGGCAGAGGATCGCAGGCTTCAGCTGGGACTGGATCGGGCCGAGGGCGCCATGAAATCTGCCCGGAGGGGGAGAATATTCTGCCACCGGGATGCCGACGGCATCTGCGGCGCGACGATCCTGGGCCATCTGGCCCGGGCTTGGGGGATCAAGACCACGGTCTCGGCCCTCTTGCCTGAGGAGATTCGGAGTGCCAGACCCACCGAGGGACTGAGCATATTCGTGGATATCGGGAGCGGGCAGCTGGGCGGGCTGTCCCGGTTCAGAGGCCGGGATGTACTGATTCTGGATCATCACAGGCCTTCGGGAAGGGGATGGAAGGGCCTCGTCCACGTGAACGCGCATGCCGCGGGCCTGGATGGGTCCACGGAGATCAGCGGGGCCGGGTTGGCATATCTTCTCCACAAGAGGGCCACCGCAGGCGACGCGATGTCGGCGATAGCACTCATCGGGGCGGTCGCGGATCGGCAGGATTTCCTGGGCGACCTGAGGGGTCCCAACAGGACCATACTGGCCGATGCCAAGGCCGCCCATCTGGTTCGGGAGGAAAAGGACGTATTGCTCTACGGCAGGGAGAGCAGGCCGCTTCATCTGGCCCTAAAGTCCTTCCAAGACCCTCCCATTCCCGGCGTCTCGGGAACGGAGTCCGGTTCGATGCAGCTACTCTCAAGCCTCGGGATTCCGGCGAGCGATGAAAGGGGTTTCCGCACCCTTCGTGATCTCAGCCAGGAGGAGAGACGAAAGCTGGCCTCGGAACTTGTGGTCCGGTGCATCTCTAGGACGGCTCCTGATGTGGCGAGATACGTCCCCAAGATGATCATAGGCAGTGTGTATCGAATGGTCGGGGAGCGGCGTCCGCTTCAGTACGCCTCCGAGTTCGCCACCTTCGTTAACTCCGCGGCCAGGATGGGCCTTGTGGCAGAGGTCATGGAGGTGCTCCTGGGAGATCGATCGGCTCAATACGACAAGGTGATGGCCGGCCTAAGGGAGTACAGAAGGATCGTCTCAAACGAGCTTCGACGGGTGGCGCTCGGCGTTGTGAGGCAGGGGGATATGGGCTATCTTCAGTACTTCGCTTCCCCACGTTTGCCACGGAGCTTCATAGGGCCGGTGACGGGACTCGTTCTGGGAAGCGGGGCGGCCGATCCTTTCAGGCCGCTCGTCGGCCTCGTTCCCGGGGAGAGGTGCAAGGCATCGGCCCGGTGCTCCAGGATACTGG
>CAYVLA010000054.1:0-21061 GCA_964452145.1 Hadarchaeota archaeon (SeqCode) | reverse complement strand
CCCGCATCCTTGCCCCCTCCCGAAGCGTCGACCCAGAAGTCGAGCGGAGAAGACTCGCGCTGCCACGAAGGCGGGCATCATGGGGGCCTAATATCAGAGCCACCCGAGGTAGAAGCGGACCCGGCGGGACTCGAACCCGCGACATCAGGCTCCGGAGGCCTGCGCCCTGTCCAACTAGACTACGGGTCCTCGGACCACGATCCTCGTGGCCATCTAAATATCTTCCCGACCCCGGATAGACACCTCAGACCCGGACGCAGAAGAAGGATTCCCGGTAGCTGTCGAAGTCGACCACGAAGGTGTTGAGGCCCTGGAAGGGGACGATGGGCACCCCGCCATGAATGGCCAGGTCCTCGCTTCTCAGGGTGACGACGATGGGGTATAGGACCGCGCCATCATCGATCGGCAGACCCTTTGGGGAGATGCGTCCCTTCAGCTGTATGGTCCTTTCCTTCTGGGACTCCGCCGCCCTCCTGGAACGATAGCTGCCCCCGCCCTTCCTCCAAGCCTTGCAGTCTATGCACAGTATCTGCCTGAGCAGTACGGCCACCACATCGATCTGGTACCTTCTGTTTGCCCCGCGAAACCAGAGGCTGCCCAGAACCGTGTAGCCGTTCTCGGCCAGAACCTCAGCGCAACGAGCCTCGAAATCCCTCCAGCCAACCTGAACCAAGGCCCCACAATCGAGGTGGTTGAGACGATCCAACAGGTCCTGGGCAACCATCGCCGGGCGGATCAGGGGGGCCTGGGGAGACATCGATCCTCGGAAAAGCCATGGACTGAAAAGGTGGACTCCGCCCCGGTGTCTTGGAGTTGCGGGCCTCTATCTTCTCATGCTGTTGCGCATGAGAAGGTCGCGTATCTTGTCCGCGCTTTCCCCATCGACGCCCTGCTCCTTGCGCAGCGCCTCCACGTAGTCCAAGGCCTCGTCGATCCCCAGGCGTGAAGCCTTGGAGTACACGTTCGCAGCTATGATCTGAGCCATGCTCCTGTCCGGCAGCACCTTCAGTACCTCGTTGAGATCCCAGAGGAACAGATCCTTGTTCCCCATCCTCAGCATCCTCTTCTTGACGTCCTTCTTCTTCTTGCGCCGCCACCTTGGGCCAGCGTAGCTCCGGCTCATTCGGCAACCGGGGCCTCAGGCATGTATTTAATGGTTTTGCGATCATCTGACGTACCCGTGCCTCGATAAGCGCCCCTGAGAAGCAAAGAATATCAGGCCCAAGGGGAATACCGGTGTCAATGACTCTCGATCTTCAGCCCGTCTCGAATCTTCCGATCACACTCGATGAACGTCGCCTCAGGCTCATTCTGGGCGAGGGACTGATATCCGCCGAACCAAGGGTGAGAACTGCCGAGGAAATGTGCGACGTGCTCCTCGACTTGAAGGCGGCCAAGCCCGGGGAGCTCTACGCGATGTACAGGGACCTTCGTTTCCCGCAGGACGAGGCCACGATCAGAGCCCACAATCTGAGATTTGATGTTACCGTCATCCGCAGTGGCCTGATCGGACGGGAGTTCATCAAGACCGCGGGACACTACCATCCGTTGATCCCGGGGCAGGGCCTCTCCTATCCGGAGATCTACGAGGTGATCCAAGGGGGAGCACTATACTTTCTCCAGAAGATCCGTACCCTGGCTGACCCCAGAAAGGTGGTGGATCTGGTCAGCATCGAGGCCCGCCCGGGGGACCGGGTCATCATTCCTCCCGACTATGGACACGTCACCATCAACCCCTACAAGACAACCCTGGTGATGACCAATGCCACCGCTGATGGCTTTGACTCTGAGTACGAACCCTACAGAAGGCTGGGGGGCGGAGCATGCCACCTCATCGCCGAAGGGGGAAGGATGAGATGGCTTCCCAACCCGAGATATGCCAAGCTGCCCGAGATCAGGCACATCCAACCCAGGGAGTTCCCCGGAATAGGCCTAGTCCGCGGAAGGGCCTTGTACAAGGCCATGATCGCCAATCCGGAGGGCTTCGCGTTCCTGACGAAGCCGCTCCACCATTCGGAGCTCTTCAACGCGGCCCTGAGATGACGGGTTCGCGCAGGGTCAACTGTCGCGTTCCGTCCGTGATCAGGGAACGCATGGAGGTTTCCGTGTAGCCCATTGCCTCGAAAAGGGTGGTTCCCGCCTTTATGATCTCATCGATGTACTTCCCTGCATCGTACCTTGTCCCCTCCTCATAGAACTCGGCCGGCTCCACCCTCTCCCAGGGGTTTGGGGACGATGCCTTGGTTACCACGTATCCGACGAACTGCCCGGGTCTGACGGTCCTCCCGGCCTTGCGAAGCTTCAGGCTGGAAACGGCCATTGGGCTCAAGTTCGAATACTCCCAGGGGGCCTTCGACGCCCGCCTGGATATGATCAGATCCATCTTCTTCGCATCCCCCTGGCGGATGAGATCTGCATATCTTTCGATTATGGAGACGCATTCCCTCAGCCTCTCCAGATACTCCTCCGGATCATTAGCCTTGGAGAGGACCTTGATCATCTCAAGCTGGGCGTTCTTCACTATGCCCGGGGTATCCGATCTCCGCAGCTCTATGCCTCTGGCCTTTATCTCGCCGCTTTCGAAGACCCCGAAATATCGGTTGAGGACGGGGACATCGGGATACATCTTGGAGGGAAGGAATATCACCCACTTGTATATGCCCTCCAGAGATATGGAGAGCTCCGAGGCTTCGCGTATCCTCCGGCACAGCTCTTCGTAGTCCGCCTCCGTTGCCCCGGCCCGCTTGAGCCAAAGCGAATCCACGATGCCGTGGATAACCTCAAAACCCGATCCTCTGGCCACGTCAACGGCCTTGAAGAGCTTGTCCCGGCCGAAGGCCGTCACGGCCTCGTGGGCCTCCACTCTTCCGAACCTGGCGTTCTTATAACCCAGATACCCGAAACAGCAAACCAGGAGCCACTTTATGGCCCGCTGTCTCCTGTCGTACTTGGCGGCCTGCTCACCCCCGGCCTTGACAAGACTCTTGTAGTAAGCCCTTCGCTCCAGAAGGGGCTTCAGAACCGTTGGCACGATTCCCCTCCTCCGCATGCAGAGGTGGTAACCACAGGTGGGAACCCTGGGGGCATTCACGCCCCGGCAGCAGTTGCAGAGAACCGTCTCTGGGGAGATGTTGTGTTTCTCCATGATGCTGGGGTACATGGAGGCGAAATCGATCTCCCCCACATGGGTGTGGAACCCCACGCTGGGCTCGAAGATGAATCCGCCCCTGTCGCATTCCAGAAGATGCATGGCCGATTTGAAGGCCTCCGGTTCCTGCTTTTTCCAGGGGATCAGTAGGTCCTCGCGGTAGGCCTGATCCAGCTGCATCGAGCTTATTCCCGTCCCGGGCGAGGTGGTGGAGCTTTTCTGAAGAGGTATCTTGGTCAACCGGGCAAGCTCGATCAGCCCATCCATCCCGGAGTCCCCGTACATGAAGGAGTTCTCGGGATCTATCCGTATCCTGCCGAAGAAGGGCTGCTGAGGCTCCTTGTAGTAAACCGTGCCGTAGGAGAAGTAGGACTTTCCCTTCCCCTTTGTGGAGAGGCGCCTAGTCTTGTCCCTTCCAAACAGCAGCTCGTGCTCAACTCCTCTTTCCCGGCCCCTTATGAATAAGTGGGATAGATCGTTGGAACTGATGTAGATCACGTCAGGGTCGATTTCATCCACGACCTCCATCGCGCCCATGAGCACGTCGTCCTCGCCACCTCCCTCGATCTGGAAACGCTCGCCGCTTAGGCCGAACTCCACATTCTCGATCGCGGCATCAACGGATGTTCTGGGGTGAATCTCCACGCTCAACTCCTTGAGGGGAGGGACCTCGTAGCGGGTGGCGAAGCGATCGTCCAGGCTCTCGATGCCACCCGGCCTTTTTGAGGCCTTGACCGAGACCGAACCCATGGGGAACAGGTCGTATTCGTAAAGAAGACCCTGGACCCTCGGCACATCCACGTTGAAGAAGCGGTACCCCCTCTCCTCCAGAAAGGGAAACTTCGAAACGACCTTGTCGAAATCTTTCGATGCAACCTCTACCTTAAGGACCTTTCTCGGGTCGTAGTCCCTTATGTCCGTCCTCTTCCATTCGTATCTTGCCCGGATCTGGAGATCGCCCTCCGCCATGCTGGATCGAAGGATCTCCATCCTTTCCTCCGAAGCGCAAAGATAGAAGGAGGGGGGATGATGCAACCGGATGCTTTCGGCTCCGCGGTGTGTTTTGATCCAGAGGATCATGTCATTTCCATCGGGATAGAGATCTAGCAACCACCCCTTGATCAAGGCTGATCCAGCCCCATCTTCAGCCCGTCCAACTCGTCCCTCAATCTGGAGATGGCCTTCTGCTGCTCGATCAGTATCGATAGTATCATGGCCTCCAAGGGCGATGTCCTCACCGCATTGCTGCTGGCCGATGCATGGGCCCTTGTGTGTCCCATTATCTCGTCGAAGACTTTCCTATCTCCCTCCTTGAGAGCCTTCCTATACGATCTCCAACTCCCTATCTCGGCCTCCAAGGCCATTCGGAAGGACGGTACCGTCTTGCCCATCACCCAACCGCCCTCCGCCCAACTGGCGGCGACACCCTGACCGTGTTCAGGGCCTTAAAAGCGTCTCTTTGCCCCCTCTCCGATGAGACTTGTCATGCAGGACATTGCAACGCGGAGCAAAGCAGTAGCTGTCGTATGAGGACCAAATCCGCCGCGCTATCCGGGATCTAGGCCGCAGTATCGTCCAGGCAAGCTTGTGAGGCAGCCGTGTCCTAGATGTTAGCTCCCGTATCCCCCAGCGAGGCAAAGGAGCTGGATGGCCTTATGAGCGACCGTTCGCCTCCCAGACTATTCTTCGAGCTGCTAAGTCCACGGGCCGCCAGAACGTACTCCAAGGTGGCGGGCGTCCTTCTACTAGGCACGAATATGGCGGATCCTTCACGGAAGTAGGGATGTTTGACTCGAACCACCGAGAAACCTCCCCGGACCCCGTCAATCCGGTAGACGGAATCCGCAAGCTTGGAAAGGATCATCTCGGTGCATCTATCAGCCCTCCTCTGCCTCAAGTCCTCCACAGAACCGCCATCGAGGAAATGTGGCATGCGATTAGAGCATACGATGAGCGTCGTCAGTCGGCGAGAATACGTGATCTCCCGAAGATGCCGATATGCCTGCTGAAATTCGTCCATCACGTCCTCCTCAGCAGCCCTCTCCACGTAGAGACAGGCTGGATCCGAGACCACGACGGCTCCAGCACCAAACCTTATCACCGCAGATTCGAGATGCTCGCCCAAAAGGGCAGACATCTGATGACAGGTAAAAGCCCGAGAGAGCTGTACCTTATCCATCACACTCCTCTCCCCCACCGAAAACATCCTGCAATAACGAGTCATCAGATAAGGATTGAAGGAGTTGCCTCCATCGATGAACACCACGGATTCGGTACAACTCCTCGATAGGAGATAGGGACAATAAGCATGGGATACGCCAATCCCTGGGTCATCCTGCACAAGGTTAAGATACTTCCCACCGATTTCGGCAAGGAAACCCTCGATATTCTCCTCGCAATCTCCGGCTTTCATCCTCCCCAAATCCTGACACGGAGAATAAAAGGGCTCCTCTACCCCCGGGTCAGGGAGAGTTAGCGGGCTCCCCGGCCATGGAAAACCTTTTCTAACAGCGGATGATCAGGAAGGGCGCGGAGCACGATCACGTGACACCCTCGAACACTCATCGGTTGATGCTCGTCGCAATCGTGTCGATGCTGGCTGCGTCCTTCTCGACCGTTGAGGCCCAGAAGGCCTGGAAGGTCTTCGGCAAGGCCAACGGGACCACGGGGGATGATGTCATCTCCATGGATATCTCGGGATCCACGCTCTGGGTCGCCACGACCTACATTGATCCCGGCAACCCTGAGGCCGACCTTGAAGGGGGGGTCAGTATCATGGATCCGGAGACAAACACCTTCACGACCTACACCCCGAACGAAGGCCTACCCGCGGTCAAGGTCTGGGCAACCCTCATAGACGGGAACAAGGTGTGGTTCGGCACCCCGAACGGACTGTGCGTCCTGGACACCGGGAAGCTCGCCACCCTGGAGCCGTACGACCTCAACAAGGCCTTCACAACCTACACCACCAAGGATGGGCTGGTGTACGATGACGTGAAATGTCTGGCCAAGAACGGAAGCCTCCTCTGGTTCGGAACCGTGAGCGGCCTGGGATCACTCGACACTTCCAGCATGCTGTGGTCCTCATGGCCCCAGAAGGACGGCTTCCCTACCAAGAACATCGAGAGCATAGCCATTGACGGGAAGTACATATGGTTCGGCACCACCGACGGCCCGGTGAGGTACGACACGGATTCCGACAGGTTCGAGAGCTTCAGAACGCCGGGGGAGACCATAGGCGCCAACGTGATCCCCTCGCTTGCCGTGGATGATGAGTATGTCTGGATAGGCACAAGGGAGGGCCTGTATGCTCTCGACAAGGCATCCAGCCAGTGGACCTATTACGGCGAGGACAAGCTACCGGACGTCTGGGTCAGCACGATCGCCATCCATGATGGCGAAGTATGGATCGGGACCAGAAAAGGTATCGCGGTGCTGGATAAGGCAAAGGGGAAGATCAAGACGATCGACGACACGAAGGGCCTATCCCACAATGACATTCGCGCCATAGAATTCGCCGGGGACATCGTGTGGATCGGGACCGGGAGGGGGATTAACCGGTACGACCCAGGAGCGAAAGCCGCCCAACTACGCCAGATCATTCTGGTGGTTGTGCTGATCGTCGCCGCAGGTTCGGGCGCCGCTTTCGTGAAGATCAAGTATCTCAAGCCAAGTCCGGAGGAGTTGGAAGAGCGTAGGAAGGCAGCCGAGGTCAAGGCCAAACGCAAGGAGCGCAGGAGGACGGGCGAAGCGCCCTGGCAGGTCTGCAAAGGGGTGCCGTCAAAGGATCTCTGCGGCCGATGCAAATACAACTCGGTGAGGGCTGGCAAGCTACACTGCTCCAAGTACGACAAGGATCTTGAGTGACCTGGGACCGTGCGGAGAGTGTCCACGGCTTCGACACCGGTCCCCAACCCATCCAGGATGTCCATCCGTGAGAGGCCTCGCGGAGAACGGATGGAAGCAGCCAGGGTAAGTAGGTAAGTAGGTAGGTCAACATTTAAGAGCGGGAATTCTGTGCACGCGCTCGTTCTTCTCGGCCATCGCTTCCAGAGATGGAGAGTCTTGACGGTCCGCAACCGGTTCATGTACGTCTGAAGATGCAGCTACTGCATCACCTAGGCAGTCTTGTCGCATTCTCCCCCTCCGTCGTTTGGCTGGTCGCATTCTTCCTCATCCCGCTCTGCATCGTTTTTGCTTACAGCTTCGCCGAGCCGAACGTCTACGGCGGGGTGATCCTAAGGTTCACACTTCACAACTACTCGATGCTCCTTGCTCCCCTGTACTTCAAGGTATTCGTCAGATCCATCTGGATCGCGTTTGTTACCACTGGGATATGTCTGGCCGTCGGGTACCCCGTCGCATACTTCATCTCGACGCGGGGTGCCAGATGGAAGAACACCTTGATCGTTCTTGTCATACTGCCCTTCTGGACGAGCACCCTAGTGAGGACCTACGCGTGGATCACGATCCTTAGAAGCGAAGGGGTGATCAACACCGTGCTCATTTCACTGGGCCTGATCAACGACCCGCTCAAGCTGTTGTATACCCCCGGAGCTGTGATCCTTGGCCTGGTACACGTCTACCTTCCGTTCATGATACTACCCCTCTACGCATCCATCGAGAAGTTCGATTTCTCTCTGATTGAAGCAGCTCTAGACCTGGGCGCCAACAGGATCAAGGCCTTCATAAGCGTCACCCTCCCGAACACCATGCCGGGCGTCGTGGCCGGGGTGATGCTGGTCCTTGTTCCCTCCATTGGGTCGTTCGTGATCCCAGACCTACTGGGCGGTTCTAAGACCTGGATGGTAGGAAACGTGATCCAGCATCTATTCCTCCAAACCAGGGACTGGGCCCTGGGATCGGCCGTCTCTTTCGTTCTCCTGGCACTGTGCCTTGCAGGCATAGCGGTGTACTTCAGGGCATCCGGGCAGGAGAGAATGGAGCTGATGTGATGGAGTGGCCGGCGAGACCGAGGGGTGCGATGGCGAATGCCTTCAGGGGACCTTGGCCACGTTTCGGCAACCGGATGGTCGAGAGGCGGGGAAACACGGCCCTGAAACTCTCCAGCCTGCTCACCTTCATCTTCCTCTACGCCCCCATCGTCGTCCTGATCGTCTTCTCCTTCAACACCTCCAAGCTTAACGCGACATGGAGGGGCTTCACTCTGGCGTGGTACGGGAGGCTGTTCGCGAACGAGTCCATACTCAGGGCGTTCAGAAACACGATGATCGTGGCCGTTGTGTCCACAATTGTGTCGACGCTTATCGGTACCGTCACCGCCTACGGCATGAACAGATTCAATGTTCGGTTCAGGACCCTCTATGACAGCCTGATCTATATGCCCATCATCATGCCCGAGATAATCATGGGCATTTCCCTTCTTGCTTTCCTAGTCCTTATCGGCATAAGCCTCGGAATCTCCACGATCATAATCGGCCATGTGGTCTTCAACATATCCTTTGTGACCATCGTAATCTCGGCAAGGCTTGCCAACACAGATGAATCCATCGAGGAGGCAGCCATGGACCTCGGGGCCAATCGCATCCAGACCTTCACCAAGATCATACTGCCCATAATCAAGCCGGGCATCCTAGCCGGAGCCCTCCTGGCCTTCACCCTTTCCTTCGACGATTTCGTGATAACCTTTTTCTTGGCAGGCGTGGGTGCGACAACGCTGCCGTTGAAGATCTACTCGATGATCAAGTTCGGCGTCACGCCCGAGATAAACGCCATCTCCACAATCGTCATAATAGTCTCAACCGTGATCGTCTTTGCATCGCAGAGAATCGGGAGGTAGGCAGTGAATGGCACAAACGGAAGATCGGAACTTGCTGGGTCGATCGCCCTTGATGACCCGACGACACTTCGTCAAGGGCGCTGTGGCTGCGGGCACCCTTTCGGCGGCCGCCTCCGTCGGGGGATGCCTGCTCTCCAAGAAGGAGCAGCTGAACGTATACAACTGGTCGGACTACATAGGCCAGACGACCATAAGGGACTTCGAACGCGAGTTCGGCGTCAAGGTCAACTATGACAACTACTCAAGCAACGACGAGCTCCTCGCCAAGGTGACAACCGGCGCCACGGGATATGACATCATCGTCCCATCGGACTACGCCGTTCAGATCCTCGCCAAGCAGGATCTCTTGGAACCCATCGAGATGGATAGGATAACCAACTTCAGCAACATCGGCGAGAAGTTCCGAAGCCCGCCCTTCGACCCCGGCCCGCCGAAGGCAGAGCACAAGTACAGCATCCCCTACCAGTGGGGGACCACCGGCATCGGGTACAACGAGGCCAAGGTCACAGACCAGGTCGTGGGGTGGGGCATCCTTTGGAACGACAAGTACAAGGGCCGAATCACCATGTTGAGGGAGATGCGGGAAGTCATCGGAACGACCCTGAAGTTCCTAGGACACTCGGTCAACGACACCAACCCCGATCATCTCCAAGAGGTGAAGAGCAAGCTTCTCGACCAGAAGCCCTTGGTCGCCCAGTACACCACCGATACCTACATGGATGCTCTCTCATCAGGCGACTCGTGGCTTTCCCAGGGATGGTCGGGCGACATCTACCAGGTCGCGGCGGACAACGAGGACGTAAAGTACTGCATTCCCCAGGAGGGCACCATAGTCTGGATGGACAACATGGCCATTCTCAAGGACGCGCCCCACAAAGACCTCGCCCATGAATTCATCAACTACATCCTGAGACCAAAGGTCAGCGCGGGTATATCGAACTACGTCTGGTACGCCAACCCCAACGAGGCTTCCCACCAGTACACCGACGAAGCGATCATCAATGACCCGTCCATCTATCCCTCCAATGACGTGATGGCGAGGCTGGAATTCCTCGACGAGCTAGGCGAGTACCAGCAACAGATGAGCAAGGTGTGGATGGAGATCCTAGCATAGGGAGTAGACCATAGAATGGCGAGGGAGGCAGCCGTTGAGCTGGAGGGCGTCACCAAGATCTTCGGGGACGTCGTCGCTGTGGACGACGTATCCCTCGCCGTGACGAAGGGAGAGTTCTTCTCCCTCCTCGGACCCAGCGGATGCGGCAAGACCACGACGCTGCGACTGGTGGGGGGCTTCGAAATGCCCACCAAGGGCAAGGTCTACGTTGGCGGGGAACTCATGAACGATGTGCCACCCTATGAGAGACCCGTCACAACGGTCTTCCAGAGCTACGCACTCTTCCCCCACATGACCGTCTTCGACAACGTTGCGTTTGGACTGAAGATCGAGAAGGTGCCCAAGGAGGAGATCAAGCAAAGGGTCAGATCCACGCTCAGACTGGTTGATCTATCAGGTTTTGAGCGGCGGAAGCCCAAACAGCTCAGCGGTGGTCAGCAGCAGAGGGTCGCCCTCGCCCGATCCCTTGTCCTCAATCCCACCGTCCTGCTTCTGGATGAGCCCCTCGGAGCATTGGACCTCCGTTTGCGCAAGCAGATGCAGGTTGAGCTGAAGAACCTCCAGGAAAGGCTGAGGATCACCTTCCTGTACGTGACCCACGACCAAGAGGAAGCGCTCGCCATGTCTGACCGAATCGGGGTCATGAACGAAGGCAAGCTTGAACAGGTGGGCAATGCAGAGGAGATCTACGAAAGGCCGAAGACCCGCTTCGTCGCCGGTTTCATCGGCGAAACGAACGTCATCTCGGGCACCGTCTGCCAGGATAGCAACGGTCTTCCCACCGCCATGGATGCCTCCGGCCTGCGAGTTGCCCTGCCATTGTCCGACCGCCTCAGGGAGGTCGGGTCCCCCATATCCATATCGATCAGGCCTGAGAAGATCCACATGGGCCAAGTTGCCCCCTCTGCCAACCGATTCACTGGAACCATCATCGATGAGATCTACAAGGGATCCTCTTCCATCTTCGTGGTCAGGATCCTAAACGGTTTGACCGTGAGGGCCGAATGTCAGATGAGAAACTCCAAGGCGGATTTCAGGGTGGGGGACAAGCCCGATCTGGGCTGGCTCCCCGGAAACTCGGTCATCTTGGAGGGATAGACCGAGCCCGACTCATATCAGGGCTAACGCAGCGATGCACGCGCCGTAGTTGTCCATGGGGACGCGGATTTCCTCTATGAAGAACTTGATGGGGCCGAGTTCGACTCCCCGAAAGGACGCCATCTCGCTCATCTTCCATCCCAGGATCTCCCTCATGGCCTTGTTCTCAAGGTGTCCGTGACCCTCGGCCACATAACCTCCCTGCCCGTCCTTGCGGAAGGCATAGGCAATCCCCGCCGATATGGTCTCGCCTTCGTCACCGTTCATCTGGGCCAATACACAGTGCAAGATCGCTCCCCTGGGAAGTTCGAGGGACCTTATTCTCTGCGCGTTCACCGGCAACACGGATGAGACCCGGACCAAGTTGCACTCCGCTATTCCCGCGTCGCACAGGGCTCGGTCGAAGGCGTTCAACTCCGAGATCTTTGAGACCGCCTTCCCGGAGGTAACATAGAACCGAGACGGCACAAGCAGGTTCATCGGGCGCGGATGTGCGAGCCCCCTTTTATGTTTGACCCCCGTTCATCCCTCAAAGCGAAGCGGGATATGAGTTCGCAGGCATAGATGATCCCCAGCCGATAGTCCTCAATGCCGATGAACTCGTTCGGTGCATGGGCGCCGCTTGGATCGGGCGCACAGCCCGTCCAGATGGAGTGAAGACCCAGATTCTTGGTGAAGATGTAGTCCGGACCCGAAGCGTGATGCTTGGGGTATATGACGGGCTCCGCGCGGTAGGCTGCCCTAGCGGCCTCGGCGGCAGCTTTGACGATCGGGGCGTCCAGCGGGGTGCTGGATGGTTCGAGCCTGGTCAGACAACTCGCCTCCACGTCAGCGAAACCCTTCCGCACGAGGTGGTTGCTGAGCAGTTCGAAGCATCTGTCGGCGCTCTGGTTGTAGACGATCCTGAAGTCCATCTTGGCCCGAGCCTCGCCGGGCAGCACGGTCTTGGATCCGACGCCCTGATAGCCGGCCGTCAGACCCGCAATATTGGCGGTCGGCTCGTAGAGATAGGCGCGCAGCGCATCGAGTCCGTGTCTCTCCTTGAGAAACCTGGATACGCCGTACTCCTCTTTGACCGCTGCCTCATCGAAGGGAATCCTGCGCAGAAGCTCAAGCTCTTCGTCGCCCGGCTTGACGATCCCCTCATCCCACCCGGGAACCAGCACGCACCCATCGCCGTCGCTGATCTCGTTGAGCGCTTTGACCAAGCGCCACGGTGCGCTCTCTAGCAATGAAGCCTTTGACGAATGCATGTCGGCTCCTGATTTCCTGCATCTGAACTCAACGTACACCAACCCCTTCATTCCAAGGCTGATCATCGGCCGACCGGAGGGATCCCGTTCGCTGTCAGCACAGATGACAGCGTCAGCCATCAGATCCGAGCGGTGGTCCTCGACGAAGGAGGCCAGATGTGGGCTGCCTATCTCCTCCTCACCCTCGAACAGGAAGCTGACCGTGATTGGAAGCCCGCCCGTTCTGGCCAGCGTCCGGACAGCTGACAGGTAGGCCATGACATTGCCCTTGCTGTCGGAAGCCCCCCTGCCGTAGATCCTGCCGTCCGTCACCCGACCCGAGAACGGATCGCTTTCCCACTCGTCCAGAGGATCAGGCGGCTGGACGTCGTAGTGCGAGTACACCAGTAACACCTTGTTCCGGTTCCTGCCCTGAATCTGGGAGGTGATCACCGGATTGCCGTCCTCCAGTTCATGAACCTGGACCTCCAGCCCGTAGTCGATCATCCGCTCCTTCAGAAACCGGGCACACGACTCGACGCCTTCCCCCGTGGCCGAAATGCTTGGTCGCCTTATGAAATTCACGAGTTCCCCCGTGTACTCCTCCAGATGCTCGCGGACGGCGTTGGCGGGTTGAACAGGCATGGGAGCTGGGACTTGACAACGCCTATATCTGTTACCTCAACATCAACATGCGACATGACATATTCACACTTCACACTTCACTCACACATATAAGACCCAGGCGATGAACTCGCCATGTGAAGATCTACGTCCAGTATCCTCCGGGCATCGATCTGGTTTCGACCGCGATCGACAGGGGATTCAGGTTCACATTGGACGGAAGACGCTTTTTTCAGCTGGTTCTGACAGACAGGGGCGCAAGGGTGGATTCGGAGGCGACGATGGGGAAGAGGAGGTACTACTACGGCGAGCAGGTTACCCTCAGATTCGACAGAAAGCACAGACCTATCGTCACGACGAAGGGCCATCCGTCAAAGCCGATCGGGTTTGACGAGAAGACCTTCGAGGTTGCCTAGGACTCTCGCGGTACTCATGTGTCTCTACGCCTTCCTGGCTTTTGCAGCGGAAGGCAATGCGCGGACCATGCTTGGCATCTGGCTCAGACCCGAGACGATCAGGCATCGGGGCACATCCGAAGTGGCCACCGAGATATCCAGCCATCGAGTTGACGCCCTGTTCATCCTCACTCCCCTCCCTCTCACCACAGGCGGGATCGAGGAGATCAAGGACCTCCTGTCCGTGCTCCCCTCGAAGGTGGAGGTGCATCTGTGGCTGACGGTCTACCGGAACCAGGATTACCTTGAGACGAACACTTCCGAGCAGTTCACGGCTGCCGACGGATTGGTGGAGACAGGCTGGGTCAACCCATGCAGTGCGACCTATCGGGCCAGGCTTCTGGAATGGATAGGCATCATGATCGATGAGCTTCATCCGAGCGGCCTGTTCCTGGACTACTTCTATGCTCCGATCGGACCATTCGACAATGAGACCTTACGAAGATTCTCCATTGCCCTGGGGCGCAACGTCACACGATCCAACCTGACCGTAGATGCCGCGCTCTTGGGCGAGTTCCTAGAGTGGAGAAATCAGAGGATGATCGAGACCCTGAGGGCCATCAGGCTCAAAACGCAGAGGGAATCGATCAGACTCTCCGTGTTCATCCGAATGGTAGAGGAATCTGAGAGGTTCGCGACGGGCCAAGATATCCTGCGTTTCCGGGAGCTGTCCGACTTCCTCGTCCCCAACACCTACCACATAGCCGCAGGTCAGGCACCGAGCTGGGTGGGGGATAGCGTGAGGGCTCTAAGAGCGCTCGGGGTAGCGGAGGTCTGGTCCGGGATTCAGGCTTTCGACATCTCCCCTCTCCAAACATACAAGGCGGTCAGGTCCGCGCGTAACGCAGGGGCCAAAGGCGTAATCCTGTTCAGATACGGCACCATGAGCGGCGATCACTGGAAGCACGCGGGCAGAGCGATGGGCGGTTATTCCTCTCCGTGGTGGATGGTGCTGGCGGGTCTCGTCTTGGCGCCTTTTGTCGCATGGATCCTCCGCCACCGACCATCAGCCGGGCGGGTGGCGAGCCGCAAGGCCGTTGACAAGTCGAAGAAGAAGCAAAGAACCTGAGATTGCTCAAAGCAATCGCTGCTGGCTGTCGGATGTGAGCTGCCCGTTAGCTGTCAGCTTGCATTATCCGAGAATCATTTCTCGGCTGCTACCTGCTACCCGGAAAGCGATATAAGCTAGCTCCAAGTTGAGGCAGGGGCGGTCCGTGTTCGATATAATTGGATGGTCACATGCATTGATCCAGAACGCGGGAATCCCCGGCGTCTTTCTGGTTTCGCTGATATCAGGTTCGTCCATTTTCTTCTTCCCCGTGGCAGATTTTGTCTACATACCCTTGGCGGTTAGTGCCGGCCTCGATGCGATCGGAGTTGGACTAGCTGCAGGCCTGGCCACGGCGATAGGTGAACTCACGGCCTACGGCGTGGGAAGGCTCTCGAAGAACATGATCTCCCTTGACAGGTTCATGTCGAAAAGAAGAAGGGGCCTTCCCGCACACACGGTCTACTTCTCCACGGGTAGATGGATCAAGCGCAACACCGATCCGGGCGACTGGACCGCTAGATTCGGGTTCTGGGCCATCCCAATCTTCGCATTCAGCCCGCTTCCGATGGACCTGCTGGGCCTGGTCCTGGGGTACCTACGATACAATCCCGGCAAGTTCTTCGTTGGGGCCCTGATCGGTAAGGTTCCCAGATGCCTGCTCCTCGCGTATGGGCTCACACTGTTCCGCGTACCACCCGTAGCCCTCCTAGTGGCCATCGCCGCCGTCGGAGCCGCCATCCTCACCACGAAATGGATCCGGCTCTGATCCTAGGACGGACAGACGCCCGAGCAGTTGGATGTCTTCCTCGGAGAACCCGGCATTGATAAGCGCGGCTCTGCGGCTCCCCTTTCCGTCGATCTTACGGATGATATGGTCGCCCGCCTCCACTTTCTCCCAGGGGTAGATTATCCATCTGTCCGTCTCATCGATGAACTCATCTGGGGTGAAGGTCGACCAAGGCTTCCGATGAAGGGTACAGACCCGAAGCTCAGACGGTCCAAGAGACAGGACGTGCCGCTTCGCCAGCTCAAGGCTGCCGCCAGTATCCGAGACATCATCCAGCAAGAGCACCTTCTTGCCCTTGATGTCACGGGTAAGAGGATGGGTTATCCTCGGTTCGGTCGAGGTCCTCCCCAGATCCTCATAGAACGCAACGCCGAGGACGATGACGTCCTTGACGTTGAGGAAATCCGACATAAGCCTAGTCGGGACAAGGCCACCCCTTGAGACTCCTACGATGGTATCCGGTCTGAAGCCGCTCCTGCTGACAGCCAAGGCAAGCTTGGCGAGAAGGGTCTCCAGTTGCTCCCAGGTTATGAACAGGTACTCCAAGGAGGAACCCCGTCCTCAGTCCACGCCGATCATCGTCGTCGTCAGTCGGACGGACGGCATCCTCCTTATCCTGTCCCGAACGAAGTGGTCGAGGACCTGCAGGGACTCGACCTCGATGCTGACGACGAGATCGTACTCACCGTAGACCTCCCAGACCTCCTTCACCTCTGAGAGCGTTCGAAGCCCCTGCGCCAGTTCCTTCTCCTTCCCGGGCGTCGACACGATCATCACGAAGGCGGTGACCATCGAAGGCGGAAGGAGGGGGCCTCGATTTAAATGTGACAGCCTACCCGGCGACCCTTGCCGACACTTCCTTCCTGATCTCTTCGTCCGTCTTCCCTTCGGTAGGGATTCCCAGGGCCGCTGCGGCCTCTCTCAGCCTCTCCGATTCGGTCTTTTCCTTCGGGGCGCTCTCCTCGGTGAGACCTCTCGACGCCTTCTTGAACTCCCGCATTCCCTCCCCCAGGGAGCGCATCAGATCCGGTATTCTCTTAGCGCCGAACAGTAGTATGAGGATCAAAACGATGAGCAGTATCTCGCCAGCACCCAGAGGACCGAGCATCAAGCCGGATCATGGCCTCGTCCCCGCCGGACTCTCTTAAATGTTGCATAGCTCGTCTCGTCTGGTGCCCATGGCTGGCTGGATCAGCATATGGGGTCCTAACCGTACCGGGGTCCTGATCAGACCGGCACATCTTGGATATGCGGCTCGGCTCCCCTAATCAACTCATGTCACCATTCGTCGGGACGCTCACCGAAACATGCATGGTCAGAGGACGGATCGAGCGTCGAGCATCCGCGCCGCCTCCTCATCGCATATATCGTGCCATCTGCGATAGGCATCGGCAACCGCATAAATCGGTCCCTCCCTTATGTTCAGGCAGTAAACACGATCAACCTCGGAGGCAACCTTCCTCACAGCTGTCAGCGAACCTGTCGGGACGGCAACGGCCACCCGATCCGCCCCCCTCTTGCGGGCAGACCTGACCCCGGCAAGCATCGTGTATCCGGAGGCCAACCCATCATCAACTAGGATTGCAGCCCGACCCGACAAGGACGGAAGACTTCTCGCCCGGTCGAACTTCCTCATCCTTTCATCGATCAGGCTTCGGGCCGTTTCTATGGACTTCTCGACGTCGTCCCCGCTCAGGCCGATCGCGCGCACCAGAGGGTTGTTGAGGACTGCATCTCCGTCCCATGAAACCGCGCCGAAGCCGGCCTCCGGATTACCCGGGATGACCAACTTCCTGACCGGCATGAGGCACATGGAAAGGCACAGCATCTTCGACAATTCGATGCCCACTGGAATCCCCCCCGAGGGTATGGCCAGGAGCACCGAATCCGGCTCCGTGTCTTCCCCGATTCTCCTGCCGAGAAGGCGGCCGGCATCGCATCTGTCCGCGAAGACGCCAGTTCGATTCCTTAAGTCCGGATCGTCCCGGACGTTATGAGGAAGAGTCACGAGAACCATCCTTCTCCAGATGCCCGAGAAAGGAGAGTAACTCCCCGACCATGCTCGGGTGGCGGATCTTCATGACAAGATCCCCGGAGGCCGTCGGCAGCACCACCTCAAAGATCAAGGAGACCTGGCTCACCATCATGAAGCTCACGAAGGGAAGGGCACCAAACAACAGCGATGCCAGCAGATACGAGGCAGGGACCAGGGCATACTTCGAGGTCCACTCGGAGCCCCCTCCGTAGAAGACAAGGCCGAGACTGATCTCCCCCGGGCTCAGGGCTCCGAGCATCGCGCCAATCGCCATGAAAGATGCGAGGTAGGTCGCCAACGCAACCTTGCCCCCCACGACCCTGTTCAGGAGAAAGGGCAAACCCATGACAAGAGGGAGGGCCAGAACCTCCCAGACCGCACCGAATATCCACGGCATCAACATGTATGAGAAATAGCACGCCAGAACCCCAGAAGCCAGGGCCGCCACGTATCGAGCAGGTGTGTTGATCCTCCTGACGCGCGGCCTGGCCGGCAGCGACAGATAGGTCTTCCGCCCCGAACCTCGCTCCAGAACAGTCGCCATTTCGTCCTGCCTCGTAATCACGTGGTCAGGCAACTTGAGCTGAGACAAAGAGGCTTCCAAGCGTCCCACCGATCCTTCCCGAGTCACAATGACATAAATCTTGTGCCCTACGGGCCCTCGATTGTCAATCATCCATAGCCGCCGAATTCGTGATATGCCTTGATCAGGGCCAACACGTTGGCGGTCGGAGCATCTACCTGAACATTGTGAGCAGTGCAGATGATGAAGCCCCCTCCCGGCTTGCCGTTGGCCATTCGGTTTCTGACCTCTTCTCTGACCTGCTCGGGTGTGCCCCTCGGCATGGTATGCTGGATGTCAACCGATCCATGGAGGGACAGCCGGTCCCCGAAATCCCGCTTCAGGGAACCCAGTTCCATGCCTGCCGCCCGCGGCTGGAGGGACTGCAAGATGTCTAGGCCGTCCTGGATGAAGATGGGTATCAGGGATCTGACGGAGCCGCAGGTATGGTGCATCACCCTGGCCCCGTATCTGTGGGCGAGGCGTATGAAGGCCTTGAAGCCGTCTTCGAGGTACTCCGTCCAGATACGGTTGGGCATCATGGGTCCGCTCTGGGTTCCGAAGTCGTCGCCCATCATGAAGATGTCGATCAACCCATCCGCCGCCTCGAACACCCTTTCATTGTAGTCGAGGAAGTAGTCGACAATATGCCGGAAAATGCACCTAGCGATCTCCGGGTTGGCATGGAGATCCCGAAGAGTATCCTTCATGCCCCTCAGGTACATCGCGGTCTTGAGCTGAGCGGTTCGATCAAGCCTGTCCCCCGCGAAAACTACGCACTTGCCACCATGTCGCCTGCAATCCTCCGCGACGTCTGAATAGTCCCACCAATCCGCGGACGGCCAGCCATCGTATGCCTCGACTTCATCGACCCTGGTAATCCCCTTCAAGGGCGAGACAGTCACCTCGCTGTAACTCCCACGGAAGGAGCCCGTCCCGAAGGACACGGGCTTGCGGACTACGCCCCAGAGATCTCTGAAGCTTCCGTCAGCGAATCGCTCCAGCTCCAACCCAACCAGGCTCGGACCTCGTATCACCCCCAGGTCGACTCCAAACAGATCCAGAAGCTCGTCCTCACTTCGGAGGTCCAAGTCGACGAGGAGCCGCGATCTGGCCTCCTCGGTTGCCCAGAAATCGATCGGTACACGATCTGGTTCCTTGTGGGAGAGCGCCACCTCGACCCTCTCCCGTGAGCAAAGACTTTCCTGGGACTCACGCCTCGCCAGCAGATCACGCACGAACTCCCTCACGTCATGACCCCAGCGTTCGATACACTCCCATGCCAAAAACTAGGTGGTAGGGTGCGCCGCCCCGTCGCCGCCAAGCCCGGCTTTAGCATCAACCCGCGCAACCTACCGACAAGGATTCACGTTCTAAGATGCTAGACGAGTGCCCGGCGATCTACTCCTCTATCGTGATGGCCTCCACCGGGCACTCCTCCGCGGCCTGCCTTGCGCAGTCCTCCGAGTCTTCAGGCACAACCTTGACCTTTGCCACGCTTACGTCTCCCTTCATCTCGAAGACCTCGGGACATGTCTCGGTGCACAACTCGCACCCAGTGCAGAGTTCGGCGTCCACCGCAACCTTCAAAGAGGGTCACCTCCTTGGGCCACGCATGATCGGGGACTTCTTAAACGTTTACATCCCACATCCAGCGTCCGAGGAACGAAGTACGAGGGAGAAGGGGAGTGTTAGGCCCTTCGGTTGGCGAAGCTGGTCGCATTACGCTCTGTCACGGGATGCCTGGGCATTGGCTGGGTTCGACAAGGTCCTCTGTCGCACAACGCCTCGTGGCAATCAATGATCGCGTGGAAAAGGATTATCAGTGTATGCCCCTATCGCCGTCATGAGGATTCACTATGGCCAAGAAGCCGACGATGGCCCTGATCATCGTGGATATGGAGAAGGACTTCGTGTGGGGATCCCTGAAGTGCGACCGTGCCTCCAGGATCGTTCCCAACATCCAGAAGCTGGCAAAAGCAGCAAGGAATTCCGGGATTCCCGTCATCTACTCAAATGACGCCCACTTACCCGGGATCGACCACGAGTTCAGCGTGTGGGGTGAACATGCCATTGCCGGAAGCGAAGGAGCTCAGGTCATAGACGAGCTTAAGCCCCAGCAGGGCGACTTCGTCATACCGAAGAGAACGTACAGCGCCTTCTACCAGACCGATCTGGAGATGCTTCTCAGGGAACTCGGAGTGAGGACGGTGATCCTGACCGGGTTGCACACAAACATCTGCATACGGCATACCTCGGCCGACGCGTTCTTTCGCGGGCTGAAGATAGTCATCCCGGAGGACGGGGTTGAGGCCTTCACCGAGGATTACCATGTGAGCGGCCTCGAGTACCTGAAGATGGCGTACAAGGCCGAGATCACCACCACCGATAGGCTCATTAGGAAGATCGGCCGGAAGTAGGCCCGGATCACTTAATTTGCCGCGACCGCCAGCTCTGCGCACCCGGCCCTTGCCGGCATGCATACGAAGTCTCCCTTTATGGCGGCCGATCGTTGAGGTTGAGGCCTAGAATGCTTTAATAGCAGATGGCCGGTCTCAGCCCTCGGTGATCGTGGTGCATTCCGACAAGCTAGCCATAGAAGGCGGCGAGCCCACCGTGGAACAGCCCCTTCCCCCATGGCCCCGGTTCACGGAAGAGACCATACAGGCCGCCGTGATGCCCCTCAGGACGGGCAAGGTGAACTACTGGACGGGCAGCCTCGGGATGGAATTCGAAAGGAAGCTTGCGGACTGGAATGGTTCCAAGTACGCCATCACGACGACAAACGGTACCAGCGCATTGCATACCGCCCTCGCGGCCATGGAGATTGGCCCGGGTGATGAAGTCATAGTCCCCTCCTACACGTTCATCGCCACCTCCTTCTGCGTGGTCCAGGCCGGCGCTGTGCCCGTCTTCGCCGATGTGAGAAGGGAAGACCACTGCATCGATCCTCAGGATGTGGAGCGGAAGCTGTCAGAACGCACCCGGGCAATCATCCCGGTTCACCTATACGGCAACGTTTGTGAGATGGGGAAGATCATGGAGATTGCCGATAGACATCACCTGTTCGTGGTGGAAGACTGCGCCGAAGCGCATGGGGCTCTGTACGAAGGCAAGAAGGTGGGCACCCTGGGCGATGCCGGATGCTTCAGTTT
>CAYVLA010000053.1:0-21302 GCA_964452145.1 Hadarchaeota archaeon (SeqCode) | reverse complement strand
CACCCGACTGACAACGCAACCCGAATCCACTGCCATATCCATGATGCTGAGTATCGTCATATCCCAGTAGGGGCCTACCATCCACATGACAGAAGGATTGGGGAGAAGGACCAAGGTGATCGTACGGAGGGCAACCGACTCTGATCTTGATGGCTTGTTCCAGATGGCTCTCGAGCTTCAGGATCACGTGGGTCGAGAAGGCGGACCAATGACAGCGCAAGCATCTCGTTCTTGTCCAGATCCTCCCTCCCAATGCCCTCCGCCAGATCCATCGCCTTGCGTATGGCATCGATCATGTGACGCAGGAAAACGCCGTCATCACGATGCATACTGCACCACCGCGTTCCGCACGACCTCGTCGCGGAAGTAGCGGCTGAGATCGTTCGGCGTCCTGATATCCACCTTCCGCCCTTCCATGATCATTGACAGTTCATCCTGCATGGCGAAGAGGCGAAAGAAGCCCGGGGTGTGTCCCGGCTCAAATTCGACAAGCACGTCCACATCGCTGTCGGGCGAGAAATCATCGCGGAGGACCGATCCGAAGAGGGAGAGCCTCCTCATGTGATGCTTCCTGCAGAAAGCTTCGATCTTCTTCCTGGGAAGCTTGAGATGCGGTTGCCGCCCCACCTTGTCGCCCCGATCCGTCCTTGCTTGCCGACGCATTGGATGGGTCTCCTCCAGCCATGGCCCGGGTCCACTCTCGTGCTGATAGCCCTTTCCCAACGGGCCAACACGCAGAACCTGATGAAAGCACCGTACGAGCAATAAAAATGTGGCCCAGGCACGTCCCAGCAATCCCAACATCTGCCCTGGGATATGGTTGAAGCTGCTTCACAGGCGGTTGCAGCCCCCTCATCCGGGGGTCATGGTCACTGGCTAGGCCTGCAAGCATCACCAAGCGGTTCCGGTCTGACTCGTCTGCCATAAGCTCAGAGTGGTTCCGCGTCCCCTTCCGACTTACAGCATCCCCCCGAAGACCGCCTGAAACATGCCAAGGAGGCCCAGGGGCCTCATCTCTCTCTGAGCTTGTCGATACCGGTCCAGACAGGTTTGTAGAGGATCGCGGTGTGGCTTCTGACCACCTGGCTGTAGAGATAGACATAGAGCTCGAAGTACCGATCGGTTCTGAGGAGCGGGGCAATATCAGGCTTGAAAGAGCTCGTGCAGGCTTCCACAACCACCGCCCCACGCTCCTCGAGAAGGTCAAGAAGTGACACAAAGCATCTCCGTGTTGGGAAACATATCCAGCCGAGCTTGCCCGCATCATTATCCCTCTCCCACTCCGCGATGCAATCCTCGAGGACTTCTTCGCCCATCTCACCTCTCTCGTACTCCCTGTATCTCTGTCGCAGGGACTCGTATCCGTTGAACCATCCGAGCGAGATCTTCTCTGCCAGCCACGGAATCCGCCTCTGACAGAACTCCTTGAACCGCCTCCAGGAACTCTGTTCCTCCTCCCAGTACGCCGCGTCAAGTTTGAAGTCTGGAGGAAAACCCCTTGGCAATTCGTCCGGGAGGTAGGCGGGGGGGATGTGCTCGAAGACCATGGCGTCCTCGTCGTGTGCCCCCGGAACGTTGAGGAACATGTATCCACCAGGCCCTAGCACCCTCCACATCTCAAAGGAGGCAATCGAGGGATCCATGCGATGAATGCTTGTGAATGCGAAGACCACTGCCACGCTCCCACTCTTGATGGGCAGCCTCTCGGCGTCGCATAGCACAAAGAAGACCGAGGCGATGGAGTCTCGTGAGCCCTCGAGCCCCCTGATCCTGGCCTTGGGCCTATCAAAGCCCACCTTTGGGAAATCCCACGTCACAACGTTTCTCCGAGCATTCTTGAGCATCTCGAGGGAGATATCCAGGGCCAAGACCCTGCCACTCTTCCCCGAGTAGCGCATGGCCATTGGCACAGCGAAGCCGGGTCCACACCCCACATCCACCACAACATCCCCCTTCTTGATGAGAGACCTGAGGCGGGCAACGCCTTCGCTGGTCGTGGCCATGGAGCCCACGCTGTAACCGCGAACTCTGGACGAATACTCCTCGGCAACACCCTTCTTATCCAGCCTCAACCAATCCCACCACCCATCCCAGCAATCACCACGCTGTTAATCGTCCCATCGATGCTCTCCCATCATTCTGCATTACTTGTCGTGTCCTGCTTGTCGTATCCTGTTTTGGAGCTCGGGCCATCTGGGGGAAGCCAGGGTGGCCCGGGGAAGAGTGCCCACAAGGATTTCCCTCTTCCAGAACTGCCCAGCGTTGGTGGCATACAGGATATCGACCTCGACCGGTGCCTCCCTAGCGATCCTCCCTGCGACCCGGCCGGGGGAGGGTCTCCCCCATCCCTTGATTCGGGGCACCTCGTCATAGCTGATAGCTGAGCACCCCGGCTGGATTCCAGCGACCCTGAGGAAGTAGTCTCTCCAGCCCTCCCCCTTGTTCTCGCCTGGAACCCGGGAAAGGACTACCACACCATCCAGAGGGGCGAGCCTATCGAAGTAGAGAACAACGCCGTCACCCTTGCGGAGTTGTTGTTCTTCTTCGTGGATCCTGAATGTATACCTGGTACCTATCTCTCCTCCCATTCTGGCATGAGTCATGGAGACCTCAACACGGTGCCTCTCACCATGGTGACGGATGACATCCAGCCTGTTCTCGAGCCTGAGCCATGTGGTGCCAGGCTTGGCTGAGTCCACAAGATGGTACCCCGATCGCCTATCCCCCGCCCCCTGAGTCAGGGCTACGAGGCTGAAAGGCATCGTCGGGCCAAGGACCATTCCCCCAGCCTTCTCTTCTCCGACCTCGATATGCCTGACGTACTTGCTGGCAAGTATCATCCGCACCCCACCCAGACTGATCGGGCACCGGGTGATGCGCCCACCAGTCCCATGGACGCAGAGCGCCGCGACGCATCGCATAGCTGGCTGGGCCCATTGACAGAACACTGGCTCGACCCTGTCTCCGACCCGAATCTCTCCTTTGAGGCAGGAATCCCGGTTCCCCGAGAGGTAGATATCCTGATCGATGATTGCGACCGTTGCCTGTGGCAGAAGCCTGATCACCAGTCTGATGCCCCCGGCTTGGGATGGCTGCCGCACTAGGAGAGGAAGGTGCTCTGCGTCCTCGTAGAGCTCCAGCTCATCAAGCCCAGCCTCGTGGGTACTTCCCTGATCATACAAGGCGAAGTTCTTTCCGAGCCTCCGGAAGGGTCGAAGCATCTCCCCCTCCCTACCCGCGGTGAGTGTGGCCTTCCCGTCCCTGAAGTCTAGCTCCACCGAATCGCAGTCTTCCAGGGGCCTCTGTTCACCCAGACGGATTCTCAGACTCTCTCGACCAGCCTGCTCCAGCAAGCCGATACCTCCGTGGAAGCTGCAGACTCTCAACAGCCATGAACGATCACCCACGAGAAGACCTCCGCGAATTGGCTTCCTTCCCTTCTAGGTCTCTGGGTTTCGTCCTACCTGAAGTCCCCTCATCCTGCCCCCAGGGTGGCTTCCCAAGGATGGCGAGGTGTTCTCCCTCGAAGTGAATCCTGTGATAGATCTCGAATGGGGATCCTTCTCGCAGATCATGCTGGTTCCGAGTCGAGGATGCCTGGATCAGTATGGCCCCCTCCAGTGCCCTGAACTCCTCAAGGAGCCTGCTGAATCCCCTGAAGCTTGGGAACCATACCCAGACAATAGGCATCTCTTTCCCGATCCTGGATGCGAATTCCTCTACCCGGGCATCGAACTCCTGTGAAGTGATCCTCCCCTCTTCTAGGTCCTTGAAACCGGACTCCAGGTCATCGTATCCGTAGGCCCATCCATCCCGTATCGCTTCGTAGAGCCATGGCTGGTTGGCAGCGCACCATTCCTTGAATCTGCGCCAGGCCTCCTGCTCCCTCGCGTATACGGATTCCGGGAAGCCATGTTCACAGCCCAGGGGCACGTAGCCCCGAGGAATCAGGGAGGGGGGTATATGCTCCATGGCTCGATAGTCCTCGGAATGCCCATGGGGAAGAGTCAGTATCATGTATCTTCCCGCCCCCAGGACGCGGTACATCTCTTCGAGTCCCCTTAATGGATTCATCCTGTGGAGGCCAAGGGAACAAATGGCCGCGTCAAAACATCCAGACTTGATGGGAAGGCGCTCACCATCACCCAGTACCAGGTATACGCCACAGGCTAGCCCTTCTGCTGCCTCGCGGGCGCGGAGGAGCATGGGGAGGGATAGGTCCAGAGCGATGATGGTTCCTCCTGGCCCGATCCGCTCCTGAAGAGCCCTGAAGAGGGCACCATTACCGCAGCAGTCATCTAGGACCAGGTCTCCTTCCCTGAGTATGCTGCCAAGACTCTGTGCCTGATCGCTCCCGGGGGATCCAAGGGATGAGGCGTAGCCATAGCGATTCTTGCTGGCTTGTTCGGAGTATTCGCGCCCGACTTCGTCCTTGTCGATCTGGATCATGGCAGCCATCCTGCCAACGGCGACTAGCTGTTCTACCTGCGACAAAGGATGCCTTCCTCCATGCGCGGTGGGGCCCTCAGGGGAAGACGCTGGGGCAACGGTGACGAGCAACGGCTCGCTCCTGCCGGGTCCTCCCCCAATCACAGCTGCGTCAATAGGTGACTGTTGACGTAACATATTAGTGTTTTCCCGTGCCTGTTCTTTGAGCTTGTCTTCGATCTTGACCGAGAATCAGCGTTCGATCTGGCAGCTTCGGCTGGAGGGTTTGCGGGCTGCGGATATCTCGAGGAGGATGGGCAAGTCGAGGCAGTATGTGAGCAAGAGCCTCCAGTCCTCTGACTCGAAGATCTATCGGGCCCTTGCCGAGGCGGCCAGGATGAACAAGGTCCTGATAAGGAAGATGGATCCTGAGAGGGGCTTTGTCATTGGGCACAGCCGGGATTTCGGGGCGAACGTCCTTCTCACCTTCTCGCCGGGGGAGGGCATAAACGTGTGGACCCCCCACAAGGAGCAGTGTGAGGACTGCCCGGATCAGGCCAGCTGTCGATCCCTGCTTCTCAGAGAGGCCGGGAGGCTCGGTGTCGAGATTCCCGAGGAGATGGCGCCAAGCATGCTGGCGGCATATATCTATGGGAAGGCCTGGCCCGAGACCAAGGAGATCTTTGGCGGGGTGGAGGCATGAGTCCCGTGGGTCTCTGCCGGGCCGAGCGGGAGTCCGGGCTGCTTCGAGCATCCCTGATATCGGGAACAGCGAGGGGGATCTCTATGGGGGAGCGGGATCTGGCCCGGATCTCCGGGGCTCTCTCAGACCGTTTCGGGTACAGGCTCGGGTATGAGATCAATATGCCTCGTAGGAAGCTGGATTGGGTCTTTTATCACCGGTATGGGGAGAAACCGTATACGGAAGGCCTGCCGACCAAGAAGTCGGTATCGATCTTCATCAGGAACGCGTCTGATCCCTGTACCCCGTGCACGTTCCTGTGTCGGGGGTGCGGGGATGGCTCTCTGCGAATAGGCCTGACCGTTGTGAGTCCCTATGGGATCGATAGTGAGCTGACGGCCGAGGCCGCTGCAGAGTCAGTTGGGGATGCCCTGGGAACCGGGCTTGAGGTGGAGTATGCGAAGAGGGGGTTGATGTGGAATGGCTATATTCCTGCGGCCGTGCGCCGGTTCTCCGGTTCCCTGCTTAACCTAGCGATGCTGGACTATCTCCACAGGATGTCCGGGGTCCTCTCCGACTTCCAGTACCCACCCAAAGCAGCCAAGTGAACCACGGCCTCTCTGAGGCATGACCACCCCAGAAACACCGCGGTTCGGTAGACATGTCCACGTTGTGGGTGGGCCAGATGCTTCTTCACAGCTCGGACAAGGGTCAAACTTCGTGTTACGGCGCTAGCTGGAAGAGGCGGTGTCTTGCTTCGTGGTAGAGTCTCCCGCCGCTCCTGATTATCGTGGCTTCGTCTTGGTCTTCGGGATCATCCAGATAGAACAGTATGATGTCTACTCCTCGCTTCCCAGCATACTCCATCAAGCCGGTGACAAGCTTGTTTGCGACAACAGGGTCGCCGAAGCTGGCCATGTTGTCGATGATGATTCTGTGCACCCCGACCTCTGGTATATTCTCTTCGCGCCCGCTTATGTTCCCTGCGCAGTGATCTTTCTCAACAGCCAGAAGGTTCACAACAGAGCAGTATCTTGCCCCGTGGATGCCTTGGGCCTCCATCCTGACCCAGTCATCCCGGTTCTCGTCCAACTCCTTTCTAACTCTCTCCTCGGATAGGGGTCCTTTGCTTGACATGCTTCCTGCCTTCAGCACGAGACCGAAGGCATCTCCCTTCTCCACAGGCTTGACCCTTATATCCCTACCTGTCTTCTCCATCTCTTCACCACCCGGGCTTTGGCCCAGTACGTTCTTCTGGTAGGAGTTCTCGAGATCCTCAGACACTGCCCACACTATTCTGCCTCTTGGTGTCAGTACGTACCCTGTACTCTGCCTAGCAACCAGATCGTGCTCTGTCAATGCTTGGAGATGGTGATTCAGACTCCCAGTTGATGGGACGTTGATACAGCCCCAGATCCTAGTGTATGCCAAAGGCTTGCTGGAGCCAGACAGAAGCTCAAGGATCATCCTCCTCATAGGGTTCTGAAGGACGGTGAGAATCTCATCCAGAGAGAACATCCCAACCACACACCACCATTGGTGGCTGGGTTATAAGCCTTCTTGACCATGACCAGGTCAAACAAGACAAGAAAGGCGTCACCACCACATATGCTATTCAGGACAGAGTGGGAAGAAGAAGTGCCTCTCATCAACTCAGTTGTCGGTGGTGACTCGCACCAAGGCGGCAAACACTCATTAGTCGATGCATATGAACTGAAGGGGGGATTCCCCAATGGGGCCGATCGCCGAGTCAGAGACCGAAGAAAGCAAGGCTTCGGGAAAGACCGTTCAGGAGGCCCCAGAGCTGATTATTCACGAGAAGGACGAAGAGAGTGCTCAAAGGCTGGCTCGTGAGCTGCGGAAGCGAGGAGTCCGAGCCAAGACCTTCGGCAGAACTGTCAGAGTCAAGCCCTAGAAATGGAGGGGCTGCCCTGGTCCCTCGAATCCCCCTTTCATGGTTAGGCTTGCCCCCTTCATGTCCACGGTGGTTGATGTTTTCCCTAACAAAGGCATTATCAGTGCGTATGGCAATATCTACTGGGGAGAGTGAGTTTGGCGAAGGAACAGGATCCTCATTGGGTGAGGTCTGTCGCAGTTCCGCTGCTTACCGGTCTGCTTGGGGTCTGTCTGGTGGCAGGACCTGTTCTCGGTGCCGATAGAGAGATGATGTTGTCGAGTGACTCCGGTGTCGTGGCCTATTTGGCCCAGACCTAGCCATCTTTGCCTCTTGGTTGGGAAGTAGGTCTCGTTCCGCATCCCTGCCTTGTTGGTCTCCGTGTGAGGCAGAACCCAGCTGATCACGGTGACATCCTCCAGTCTGGCCTCGATTGGATCGATGTGTGGAGCCAGGATCTCTGCAGGGGTGAGGTAGAAATCTCCGATGTCTTTCCTAAAGAACTGGTATAGAGGGTCTGCAGCACTGCTGAAGCCCACCACAGGCCTGCCCCAGAGAGGCTCAGGCGCCTCCTTTTCAAAGCTGCCTGTCTGGGACTCGATGAAATCCTGGATCTGCCTAGTCACCCAGGCCTGCCGAGACCACTTGGACCAGCAACAGACAGAGCATCGATCGGGAAAACTCTTTCGCTAGCCCCTTCCCCTTCCGCCACACAGAGGGCGAAGGTACGAACGATCACCATCATTCTCACCGGGACCACAAGGACCCCCTCCGTGGTCATCGTTCTGTCTTGTCCCTTCTCCTCATCGTGATCGCGTTTGAGGGGCAGATCGTGACGCAGAGGCCGCAGCCATAGCAGGCGTCTGGATCCTCCACTATCACGCCTCCTTTCTTGAATCGGGCGTGGAAGGGGCAACGATCCAGGCATTCATTGCACCCTGTGCAGGCATCCGGGCTGGTCTGGGCTGCGTAGTCTGATCGGGCTACAAGATCCCTCCTGCCGTAGGTCTGGAGGTAGCGGAACTCGTGGCAACAACACGAGCAGCAACTACAAGTCGCATAGATCTGTTGCTCCGGGTCATGGACAGCCATGTGGACAAGGCCCCTCTGATCAGCCTCGCCCAAGACCTGCAATGCCTCATCCTTGGTGATGTAGCGTCCTTTGCCGCGTTTCACGCAGGACTCTGCTGCTTGATCAAGGCGAAGACACACCTCTAGGGGGTTATCACACAGCCGGTAATGCGACCGGCAGACACACCCCGCCAGAGCTATTGATCGGGCTTCTCCAAGGATGCCGGAGATCTGTTCTGTTGGGAGAACCCACTGAACCACCTCTATTGATCTCTGTATGGGCACAACCTTGGAGGAGTAGGGTATCCTGCCTTCCCGAACTCAAGCGTCGTACTTGGCCAGGCGCGCCTCAAGGTACTCATCCTGTCCCTCTTCCTTCTTCTCCTGCCCTTCTCTTCCTCGGTCTGCTCCCATGAGCCAGCTGCCCAGGCCAACCCCGGGAGGAGTGGCATGGGCTGCCTGTTCCTTCCCCCACCTTCCCAGCTTGCCACCGATGATGACCGCAAGGCAGCAGGGAAGAAGGAAGGCCACCAGAACAAGGATCACCGAAGGCTTCCCTGGATCGCGCTCACTAACCGGCCGAACACTCGCCCCAAGATCAAGGCGAACAAAGGTCTGAACAACGAGACATGCAATGCCAGTTCTGCTTCCTATAGCCAGTTTCTGGTCCAAGAACTGTGCCTGTGCCAGTACGTCTATCAGGAAGGCTTGGTCGTTATCCACTTCTTGGCTTCAGGAGGTCTGGGCTCGTCGAGAGGCACCCGGCTCACCCTGTACCAGTCTCTTCCAGCATATCGCATCTCTTCGAACTCTGGGCCAGCTTTCTGCTCGGCCTCTTCCCTGGTCATGGATCGGTTTCCGCCTTTCTGGGTGTACCAGAGATACTCCAGCCGCAGCCTTCCCTGGCAGTTCAGGTAGCGATCTATCAGCACTCTCAAGGAAGGATCCTGTACTTTGAGTTCTCCACCCTCACGCCTGATCGCTCCCCTGCTCACCACGATTTCCCGGACAAGCAGACAGTCAAAGCGATTCTGATCGATGGTGACTGTGCATTGTTCCACTACCTCGCCTGTGTATGTCGATCTACCTTCTATGCTTTCCCAACCAGTAACATCAGGACTGGTGGATGTCTGCAGACTCCGGCATTCATAGCTCCACCTCCTTCCTAGCTCCAGAGGGAGGGGATAGACACGCATGGTCTTACCCATCCATCCTTCGTTATACATCACGGTAGTTCTCTGACCATCCTTCTCCATGTCCAGAACGCCTCCGAGGCTGTGGAGTCCGTCTTCTCTGAGATGGTGCATGGCCCATCCTCTCTCCTCGCATCCCGGCTCACGCACCTCGAAGAGAGTTGAGCCATCGTGCAGCTTCCAGAGAGCGGTCACCTTGTCCACCCCTACCGTCTTCTTTGTAAGGCCCCAGTAGACACCTCCCAGCTCAACGCTACAATCATCCATACATATCCTGATTGAGGGTTCCTCGACGGGGATGATGCAGACGCTCTTGGCTCGGTCGATCTCTCTTCTTCTTGCCGATCCTCTCTTAGGCTCTTTCCTGTTCATGGGCAATCCTCTTTGTTGTCTTGTCTGGTCAATGGCTTCAGCCGATCGTGCTACGCTTAGGGCCTTTCTTCCGAGGTCGGTTAGATTGTAGTGGTCGGTCTGTCTCTGGATTATGCTCGACTTGACCAGTTCGTTGAGGTGATAGGAGAACAGTCCCGAGTCGTGATTGGGGTCAAGTCCACAGGTCACCATGATTGTTGAGTAGGATTCGGGTGCGTCCTCAAGGGATTTGGCTATGTCTCTTCTCAAAGGATGAGAGAGAGCACGGAGAAGATCACGGGATCTAGGGCCCAAACCGCAAACACCAACAGGGACTCAGGCCCGGGCGGGATAAGAAGCTTTTGCGAAGAAACCTAGACAAACCACACCCACCGGACACCGCCGCCATCGCGGACATGATGCGAACAAGAGTGCACAAAAGGTGAAGAGGATATCACTTGGTCCTGATGCCTTCGAGAGACAGGACTTCGTATTCGTGTCGCGTTCCGCAATCAGAACCACCGTCATGTCCGCGATGATTGCGTCTCTGGAAGATAGGGAGATATCCTCTTGTGTGCCGCGGGTCAAACGGATTTCACAAAGAGATTTCAGTTTGCGGGCATTCTCCTATCGCGGGGTCATCGTGCGCAAGGGCTTTCGGCAAAGGGCGATTAGGTACTGCCTGTTCCTTGCCATCTTCTACGTGCTTTTCTTCCTGTGGGCAGCTCTGTTCGGCAAGTTCGACGCAATCCTGAGCGCTCTCAAGATCCTTCCGCTCTCCCTTACAGCCCTTCTTGTTCTGGACCTACTCGGGCTGGGTCCTTGGATGAAGAGGAGTAGGGTACGGAGGGCGATTCCCACTCTTCTCCTCGTGGTGGCCATCGTGGTCATTCTGGTCTACGGAGAGCTCTGGGCAGTGGTTCCTCTCCTTGTATTGCTGGCTTGGATCATTGGATACGTACTGAGGCAGCGGCTCTCAATGCGCAGGGGTGGTCAGGCAACACCGCCCCAATCCTGAGTAGGACAACCCATATGTATCCCAAAATCGCGGACATGACGGTCAGGCCTTGGCTTGTGAGCGTCGAGCGCACTGTGGCGGAGTACTGATGGGTCCTAGGATTGGGAGATGTGCAGATTCCGGATAGGGAGATTTTTATGGGTGTCCTCCCAGCATGATGCTGCAAGGAGGTGACCGAGATTGAGCAGGTTTCTTGAAGACATCATGAATGACCGGTTCGCTGCTCGGTTGCCTTCTCCAGGGCTCTGAACCCTCTTCTGGGGGTTCCCTGCCCTCCTTGGGGGAACCAGGCGCAACCCTGTCTTCTCTTGGTCTCGGCCTCCCCTTGGGGATGTGAAGTGGACTGTCCGGAACGAGCAAGGAGCGGGATGCCGAGACACACTGTGCAGACTCTATTCTGAGCGATCTCTCTGTTCTCTACGCCTTCATAGCCAAGGGCGCCCAGGAGTTCTCCTCAAACAGAACCGACCTCCTACTGGATAGTCTATGGATTATCATAGATGCCTTCGCTTGGGGGATCGTCGCCACCCTGGTCCCTGGCAGTTCCTACACCGCGGCTATCACTGATGTGAGTCGCAACGCGGTTGACTACCTGATGATCGGGCAGCTCACCCGGATATTCGTCTCGGGAACTGAGCGGAATCTCTCCAACTTTGTGATGGGGCGGGAGTTCCCCCATATATGGTCCTCGCCCGCAGGCTCGGTTGCCATTATGGGTGGCGCCTATTCGTGGAGAATGTGTTGGATGGTGATATGGGGATCCAGCTATGCCCTTATCGGACACTTCTTCTTCGGTATGTCTATCCACATCAGCCTGGCTCTAGGCATTGTACTCCTCCTAGGCTTCCTGGTCATACTCTTTGTGGATTTGGCAGCGGCCGGAGTTGCACTACTCACCAAGAGCCCAATAGACCCGGTCAGGTGGTTCCTCACCATCACGTCAGGCCTGGTAACCGGGCTCTACTTCCCCCCATCGTTTCTACCCGGATGGCTCCGCTGGGTCTCGGGGATACATCCCCAGACCTATCTTCTGGAACTGACTCGAAGGACAATCAGCCTGGGTCAGACCACCCCCATGATCTGGTCGAGGCTGATCTCGCTGACCGTTCTAGGCTCGGCCGCACTGCTCGCCGGCCTGTCCATATTCTATCTCGGATTCAGGAAAGCTCGGAGCCAGGGCACAATAGGTCATCGCTAGGAGATCCACATGTCAGAAGTAATTCCGCGGCACAGCAAGCCTTGGAGGCATCCCTCAGCCCTAGCCACATGGGCCACGCCTCGTCACAGTGAGATGAGACGTGATCCAAGGACTTGTGGCATGGCGGAGAGGGGCGGAGAGAGGGATCAGCCAGAGTCGGTGGGGAATCGACCTCTGCTCTGTCAACCAGAGAGGCTCCGGGAGGCCTAGATGATGGATCCTGTTCTTAGGGTAGAGGAACTGACCAAGGTGTTCCCTCCGGGTAGGAGGCCTGTCAGGAGCATTGGTGATCTGGGAATGAAGCTCTTGGGCAAGGAATGTGGCACCCCGGTCCTGGCCCTTAGGGATGTGTCTTTCGAGGTCGGGCGGGGTGAGGTATTCGGGCTGTTGGGGCCCAATGGGGCAGGGAAGACCACTATTTGCAGGATCCTCAACGCGTTGGTCCTGCCAACATCGGGGCACGCATGGATAGGGGGATACGATGTCATAGAAGAGCACAGGGAGGTGGCGAGGCTGTCCTTCTCGGTCTTCTCGGGTGAGACAGAGATGTGGGGTCTTTTCTCCAACCGGTTGGATGTCCACACGAATCTCAACTTCATTGGCAGAGTATGGCGGATACCGGGAGGGGAGAGACGGGTTCTCATCTCGGAGGCCCTCAGAGCCGTTGGCCTTGAGGGCAAGGAGGAGGAGTGGTACCAGAAGCTTTCAGCCGGTCAGAAGCAGCGAGTCTGGCTGGCAGCCCTTCTTATCGTACGGCCAAGGTTCGCTATACTCGATGAGCCAACCATCAAGCTGGACCTCGAGGCTAGACACCGCTTCTTCGACACAATACAGGACACTATTCCAGAGACAACCTACCTTCTCACCACTCACAACATCCACGAGGCCGAAGCCCACTGTGATAGGGTGGCCATACTCAAGGAAGGGAGGCTCATCGCTCTGGGCTCTCCCTCCGAGCTGAAATCCCACTTCAAGGAGAGAAAGGTCACCGAGATCCACCTGACCAGTTCACGCCTAGAAGCCGTATCCAAAGTCCTGGCCCAGATCGAGGGACTCTCCTCAGTCTACAGATGTGATATCGAACAAGATGCCGAGACAGGCAGATGCATTGTCACCATTACCTCTGGCAAGGAGGAAGAGATCCTGGATGCTTGTCTCAGGCATATCATGGAAGTCGGAAGGATACAAACCATTGGCTCCAAGACGCTGAGCCTTGAGGACGTATTCCTCTCGGCCACAAAGGGGGAATGATCAGTGCCAATGGATAGGAGCTTGGTGCTTGGGTGGGAGATCGGGTCCTCGGCAGCAATAGCAGCGAGTCTTGCCGCCAGATCGGCTCGGGAGTTTTTCTCCAACAGGACAAGAGTCTTCATCGAGATCCTCTGGGGATTATCAAGGCTAGGGATGTGGGGGGTATTTGCATTGGTGGTTCCTGGGCAACAGTTCGCCGAGGCTGTCAGTAATGTGAGTGAGAATCCCGTAGAGTTCTTGCTGATAGGACAGATGGCCTATGTCTTCTTCTGGTCGTCAAGAGGGGCAGTAACGAGGGCAGTAAAGAGTTCGTCCTTTCCAGCTGTGTGGTCATCGCCCTGTGGTCTCGCCACACTCATCATTGGCAAGAATGCATGGAACTATGCCTGGGGCTCTTGCTGGTTGGGGGTCTCCATGCTGTTCTGCGGGCTGGTCTTCGCGGTATCCATCCATCTCACCCTGACAAGTGTCGTGGTCCTCGTTGAAGGCATCTTCCTCATGTTGTCGGTAGAGTTATTCGCGGCGGCCGTGGTAATAGTGACGAAGAGCCGACTAGATCCCCTGAACTGGTTCCTGGATGTGACGGCCTTTCTTGTGACAGGGCTTATTATCCCTGTCCAAATGCTCCCAGCCCCCCTGCACGTGGTAGCCTCGATCCATCCCCAGAGGTACCTATTCCTGTTGGCACGGCGCTCTCTAGGCCTCGGTGAGACTGTGTCTGAACTGGGCATAGACCTCCTCACACTCGGCGCGACAATCACTCTGCTTCTCGCCTGTTCCGCAGTCCTCTTCTCCTGGTCACTTGGAGTGGCAAGATCTCAGGGAACCCTTGGCCACGCCTAACCGAACATTACAGGAGTCACATGCAGCTGTCCAAGAACCCTCACCAGCATGTACGACCCGCTACCCGATACCCGATCACAACATCTATATGGAAAAGGATCGGTGTTGTCCCGATGAACTGGCTTTGTGTTCTTTGTCGGGTTCACCCCGCGCGGACGAGATCCCTACCACAAGCATAGGGACCAAATGGGACCCCGCCTAGAACACATTCCCGGATTCTTGTCACTTTTCATAACATAATCATTATATTCTGTTAGCCATGATACTTAGATGCCTTGTCTAGTTTGTTTGTTCTCCCGGCCTCCCCTGTTTCGAGGACCCGGGTGGGATCAGAAGACACCGAGAACCCCTATGGGTCAGAGAAGGGGCATGGCTTCAGGGGGAGCCATGGCGCGAAATGGCAAAGTACACAACTCCTGACATGCAGTCTATGCTCCTTCACAAGGGGTCCAGGTAGGTTGAGGGTATTCTTGGCCATTTTCCCAATGAAGGAACCGCGTTCTCGCGCCCCGCACTTTCTGAAGACCGAGCTACCTCCGGGGATCAACACGGGGATCGAGCGGGGTGTTGTCGCGCCCAACCACCTGCCTACCAGAGGGGGACCCCCGTCTTCGATCGGATCTTCGAGTATCCGACAGCGCTGCGAGGAACCATCCTGACACAAGGCGATGAGTTGTAGGAGGAGAAGACTTGGCTAAAACATCGTTGAGGATATCGAGAATCATCTCACCGGATGAGAGACACATCGGGGCCCTTGCCCCCGGCTTCAATGAGAGGGGAGAGAGTATAGCTCGCCTCACCATGATCGACCTAGCCGAGGGCAAGCACGACCAGGTATGCGAAATACCTGGTGGTGCAGAAGAGGTACTCTGGCTCGGGAATGATAAGATGCTCTGCTCCAAGCATGACTCAAACCAGTACTTCGCTGTGAGCAGAGACGGCACAAGTCTACCCAGCATAGTCCTGCCGCCTGAGTACAAGGTGGTCTACAAGGAGATCTCACCTGACGCAGAGAAGATTGCATTCGTGGGAAGCCGCCAGGCAAAGGAGGGAGGCCAGCAACAAGGCCTATTCGTGACCAGCCTCAAGAAGGGGGAGACCCAGTGCCTGATCGAGAACGCCCTAGCCAACCCGCCTTCCTGGTCTTCTGACTCATCAAGGATAGCCATAGGCAACGCGCCTGGACTTGCCCAAGAATATCCTCTCACAATAGTCGATGTGCGAAGTGACGAGATAATCGACACGGGGGCAAAGGGAGTAGGGGCATCATGGTCTCCCGGTGACAGGTACCTTGCCTTCACCACCGGGATCACAAGAGTCAGCCGGACATGGAGGAGTGTTCCAGAGGACGGGAGAATAAGCATCCTAGACCTCGAGACCGGTGACCTGGCCCATGTCACGCCCCCTCCGGCCCAGAGCTACAACGACGAGCTGAAACAATGGAGGTACACAGGAAGCGTCTCCCCCACCTGGTCCCCAGACGCAGATGCAGGCCTGGTGGCATATAGAAGCACGGTCCGGTCTGGATTCGCCCTTGCCTCTGGCCTACCTGACATGATTGTGTCCGAGCAGACATGGGTTGTGGACAGAGAAGGCACAGAACCGCGAAAGGTGGCTGACGGATTCTACCCCTTCGCATGGACCCGTGACAGCCGATCCCTCTACATCATCAAGCCCACCCAGATCGAGCTCCTCAACATCGGGTCGCTCGAGGCCCGGATTCTCTGCTCTCTGGATAGGGCCAAGCCATCCTCAAGGGATATCCGGGTGATAGACAGGCCAGGGGTGCGCGTTAAGACAGCATGGATCGATAAGGCCACCGGGGAGGCTTTCGCGACTATTCTCTCAGAGGCACGACGCGCATACGAAGCCCTTGGGTTCTCTCTACCCCCAACCCTGAGGATGGAGGTGAGAAGAAACCCTAGAGAAGGCATGGGGCCTGGATATACGGATGGTGAGTCCTACATATACCTGACAGTCTCATCGAAACGAAGACTCGCTGGCAAGGCAAGGAGCTCAGACATCTACTTCGTGTGCCATGAACTGGGCCACATGTTGATGTATGGAGGTCTGAAGAGCTACCTGGGGCTGCCGGAAGGAGTCGGGGAAGGATGGGCTCACTATGCAGGATCAGCGGTCCTCGATACAATTGCGGAGAGCCTTGGGGAAGCCGTCGGGCCTGAATCACAGAATATGGCTGAGCGCTCAGGTATCCCTGGTCTGAGGCGAGATCTGGAAGGAAAGGAATGGGATGATCTCGACCCTTGTCTTCGAGCCTCCAAGGTATTCTACCAGGTCGAGAGAAGATACGGGCGCCAAGCCCTGGTGGAATCCCTCAGGAAGGCCTTGTCAAAGAGACCCATAGGTAGAGACCTTATGCCCCTCTTCGTCCAGTCTCTACGAGAAAGAACAGGCGATGCCACGGCGGGGGATTGGATCCCTCAAACCGTGATGATTCCCCGGATCAGGTGGGGAGTCAAGGAGAGAATCGTGAAAGAGAGCTTCTTTGACGACCTGAAGATTCGCAGAGACAGGGCCGGGATCCTTCTATCCTATGATCACAGCAAGCCAGGGGGCAGAAAGAGCATCTGTGGCGAAGGACACGCCATCCTGTTCAGAAGACCAGACCACCTAGTCTTGCTGGATAGAGTCGACATGTTTGGCGCGAAGCGTGGGAGATCCGGTTCCCCTGACCATGAGTTCTTCATCTTCATCTGTGACGAGGACTTCAGCATTCTCCACGAGTCAAGTCATCCATACAGTTTGCTTGGATCCGGCAGGGAGCGTTGGCATAGGATAGCCATAGGACAGGTGAGTGTCCCCAAGAGGTTCTACGTCTGCATACATCTTAACCCGAAAGCCTCACAATGGTTCTACCTCTCTATCGATAGAACAATCCACCACTCGCACTCCCGGATGGCCCTACCCTACACCCATGTCAACGACGTCACAGAGAAGCATGATTGGATGATCAGAGCCCATCTAAGAGCACAGCACTGCACTGCATAAGCATCTGACCATTGTCGAAACCCTCGTGCAGCAACATTCAGGCAGCCATGTCCGCGGGAAGGTTCGGGTTGGTGAGGCTGCCGGGCACGAACCGGCCAGGCTTGGCAACGATGCCGGTCACCTGTGCGAATCATGCCCGTGTTGCTAGATGCTTGGTTCTCCTAGTTCCTCCGCCTCGTATCCGGTTACGCCCCATTTGTTGTCGGGATGTTCGTCGAGTATTGGTTTGAGTCCGTGTTTCTCCATGATCTGCCTGGTCAGGGTACAGGTCGCCGTGCTCATGATGTAGGAGTATATGCTTGGGTCGTCGAACTCCCATCCCTTGCCTCGCAGCTCTGTCTGTTCGTAAGCCTCTTTGAGATCATCTAGGTGTTTCTTTATGATGATGGCTGTTTCAGCCCCGATCTTTTCGTATACGGGCTTCATGGTCTCTCTGTCTTTGAAGGACCAGATCGGGAATGTCACATCGTAGTATCTCTCTCTCTTGTAGGACTTGTCCTCGTCTGGGACCTGTACTTCTTTGATCATCTCAACGTCGAGGAGTATCTCGACATGTCGCAGGATGGTGGTGGAGGAAAGACCCATGTCGTCGGCCATCTGTTTGACGGTCATCGATCCGTTGTAGAATAGCTTGGTGATGATCGCCATTCTGCTCTCGGAGTCCAGGGCCTTGGGCGGCCATCTATGCATCGCAAGACTTACTATTCCCAAGGAATCACCTCCCTAATTGGCTAGTTAGCCATGTGGCGAATCAACTATTTAAATCTTCCGCTTCCAGCCTGTCGGGGATGCTAGAGATGCCGATCCATTTCGACCCCCCCGCTCGACTCCCCAAGCAACAAGCGTGGACATCACGGGGTTCATTGGAGCTTCTGTGCTATGTAGATCTCTGCGAGTTCACAGTCCTGATTCCGCTTTCGGGGTCTTGCGGTCTCTTCCGGTATGTACATCTTGCCAATGGAGAGATCCGTGTTGGTGGGGTAGTCCTCCCACTTCCTGTCATGGTTTGTCTCGCTGAGTAGTCTCAGGGCAAGTTCCTGTCTGCCGTTGACCTGTACCCGGCATGTTCCCTGTGCCACAGCCTTGCTTGGGTGATCGGTGACTGGCAGAGCTGTGTACAAGACCTCTGTCTCCTGGGTGGAGACTGGCTTGTTGTTGTGCAGATCGATGGAGACCTGTTTCTTCAGATATATCCCGCTGTCTCTTCTCGCAAGCCATTGGATTGTCTTGGCCAGGATGACCCCGTCAGGATCATGGAAGGTCCTGGTGCTCTCCACACACTTCTCCTCCCCGATCTTGGTGACTCCGGTGAATCGCTGCAGGGCGAAGGCGTAGAGCTCTTCTTCCGGCATAGCATACTTACTCATCAACATCGAACCTTCAGAAGGAAACCGGGTGATGGGTAGTCCCTCATCGTCGATGGCCAAGACGTCCAGCAGATCCAATCTCCCGGGTCCTACGCCGCCTATGACGCTTCCGGGTTTGAGTCGGAACTCCTCATCCACCGGCTCTATCTGGATCCTGGGAAGAGGTGTTCTGTGGGCCTGCCAATCGATAGGGGGGAATGAGTCTTGCTTCATCTCCATCAAACCATCCCTATTGTTGTTTGCGTGGGTTAGGAGTCGGAGTCTGCCTGCTATGTCTCGTCCTTTCTGGGTGATGGTGTAGTATCCCTTGTCGCCTGTGACCACCCCTCCTTGGCGGAGCCTGTGTAGGTGGTAGAGGAACAGCCCGGTGTCGTTGTTGGGGTCAAGCTTACTGGCCCGCATCAGGTCGCTGAATCTCTGGTGATCTCTCTGCGCAAGCTCTGAGATCACTGTTCTCCTGATCCGGTTTGAGAGAAGCTTCAGTACCTGATCCTCGTCACCTTGGCCCAGGAGATCCAGTTAGTCCACCTCCCAATCCAGCAGGGCTTTGGAGGTTTGGCTGATATGCATTTTGCGAAGAAACTTGGCAAGTCCGAGTCCGAGATACTGAATCTGCTTAAAGACACCCTATCCAAGTAGAAGCCCGTCATGTCCACGTTCTCTGTCAGAGGCTGAATGTGGTGGGTTCCGGATGAGCCGTGAACCACGGGGACTTCAGGGCGGTGTCTGGCAGAGATAGTCAAATACAGCCCCTGCGAGACACTTGCCCATCTCTCGGCCTAGTTGCTTGTCCTTCTGTCCCATCAACACCTTCTCCAAGGGCCGGTCCCCGCCCATAATCATGCCAGCGACCCTCTTGCCGGCGCTGTGAAGTACCGTGTAGTACACGCTGAGCTCCATGTCCAAGGTGAATACGCCTCTTCTCCTGAGGCCCTGGAGGAAGTCGGTAGTCTCAATCAGGACGTAGGGGACAGTAGCGTGGAGCCCATCCAGGATCCTCGAACCCAATACCCCGGCATGGGGGGATAGGTGGTTTGCCAGCATGTCCCTGAGGGATCTGTCTGCCTCCGCCCTAGCTTTGCGTGGGTACCGGTCACCCAGAATCTTCTCCGTTCGGAGGCATTTTGTGGGGAGGTTGAAGTCCTGGCTCCTCATCTCTTCCTGGAGGCAAGCAGCAGATCCCAGGAAGATCACCTCTTCGACAGGATCTATCCTTGACAGCAGGATGGCTGTGTCAGCAGCAAAGACAACGCCCATGTGGGACATGAAGAAGAAGGCACTGCGATCTCCGTGTTCACTGACCATCCAGCTTCTCCCTGCCCTTGTGTGGTAGTTCCTGACCTCTTCCGCTACGAGGCCCCTTGATCTGGCTGTCCTTTGCAGAACGCCCCTGCCCAACAGTCTCTCAAATCTGTAGGGACCAATCACAACGACTCGGGGAAACTGCTCTGGGCTCAGCCCCATGAACCCCTTTGTGATACGCACCAGCATCTCTCGATCCAGGTCTCCATACACCATGCTATCACCGTCGGTCCCATCCCCAAATATCTTGCCGGTGATCCTACATCGCGGGCATGACTACCGGTTACCGTGGACATGACTGGTGGTTGGGATGGGCGTCGGGTCTCATCTTCGCTTCAGGAGCGGTGAGAGCTCATAGTAGCCCTCTGTCCATGGGGGTCCCCGGTTTGAGTTGCCCTCAAGCATAGGCGTTATATGGCTTGAACAACCCGGGGATGGTAGCTTCGGTGCCAGGGGGAATGGGTCGTCCCCATGGCCTTCCATGGCTGAGAGTCTGTGTATGGATGATGCTAGCTGGCACGGGTACAGGCATGAGCGGTGCGCGTGACGAGGAAGAGATGCCCTAAGTGTGGGTCTGCAAATGTCAAGAGGTGGGGTGTCCCTCAGACCTGGTCAAAGTGGGAGTGCCAGGAGTGCGGATACATCGGGGCTGTGATCATAGAGGATGGAAAGATCGGTTTCGACAAGAAGGGAATGGAGAGGAAGGAGAGAAACCGGTACCGAGAGTTCCAGAGGCGAGGAAAACAACATTGGTCCTGATGCTTTCGAGAGATAGGACAAGACAACTCCGCACTTGCGCAGCATCCGGCGACCAGAACCACCCATCATGCCCGCGTTCTAGGATCCGAGGACGCCGCTGTAGATCAGGGATCAGCGCTTCTTGGCTATCGCTCTCTCCAAGTGGTTGAGATGCTTCAGGCCGACTATGAGCGAATCACAGTAGTGATGATATGGACCTGCCTCCAGACCAATGCTCTCCCCGACCATTGCCTGCAGCCCTGAGAGGCCGTACAGGTTTCCCTGCATGTATTCGATTGCGCATGTGTCAAAGTGAACCCCCAACTCGAGTCTGTTGTTCCTTCCCAGAAAGGAGAGATACACCAGGCAAGGCGTGTCCCTTTGCCCAAGGTGCGCAGGGGTGCGAAGAACAACGGACGGCTTGTTATACGAGGGGTTCTGCTTCAGCATTCTCCCCAATCTGGGTAACTGGTCCCAGATGGGCTTGCCGTATATTGTCCACCAGTATCCCTCTCTCTTCTGTCCAGTGATCTGAGAGAAATAGGCTTGTGGCCTCCACTCCTCTGCGAGCTGTATCCTGTCACAGAAATCACCGAACCTGTGGCTTATTCTGGGTTCTCCTAACGGGTTGCCCACGTGGACGCCAAGCCAACGTATCTCCACAACCTGTTCAGCCTGCACTATTCTTTCCTCGCCGACACCAAGAAGAGCCCTGCTCGACTTCTCCCAAGCATCACCTGTCGACTCGGCACAGATCTCCAAGACCAACAACCACTCAAGACCACCCCCAGCGTAGCAGCCTCAGCCTAAGAGTGTGCTCCTTCCTGGTCTGCGTCAACCATGATCAAGCAACACGATACGTACGTCCGAAGAATACAAAGATACCGCTTGCCTGGAGACATCGCGGACATGAAGGGAGATGTTGGCTATGTTGGCCCGATGATCGGGTCTGTGATG
>CAYVLA010000052.1:0-21504 GCA_964452145.1 Hadarchaeota archaeon (SeqCode) | reverse complement strand
AGGCCAGTTCGGCATCCAGAGCTCCCGTTGCCATCGTGCCGAAACCAGCACATGTACCACCGATCCCGTCCACTATCCTTCCCTCCTTGACGCATATCATGCTCGTGAATCGATGCCCGACCTCGCTGAGGATGAAGCTTATGCCACCGTAGGTCGTGGAATGCCTTTCGGATAGCCTCTGAAGGGCGTGGGCTGCTGCACACAGCTTGTCCGAGGTTCCCAGATCGATACGGTTGATCTTCCGCCAACGCGGGACCGTGCCCAGGTGCTTGACCGAGGGAAGGACAAAACACGGCACCCCTGTGCGGTCGTGGATATCCTTCAGAACGAAGACGGCCTTTCCAAGTCCAATCATGCTGGGTTCTTCCCTTTTCAGAGTCATCAGGAATACATCGTTCTGATCGATTCTGTCGATCGTCGTCAGAGGCAGGCCGAATCCGGATGGGGCGGCTATGGCTTCCAAGCCATCGATGTGAGCCTCTACGATCCCTCTGATGAGGTCCGGTTCCGCAGAGATTCTGGCTGTGTCGACCTTCTCGGTGGAAACGACCTGCCGATCATCGACTACCGCGATCTTCCAGGACGAACTCCCGGGATCGAACCCCAACGACTTCCGTGCCCCGCTCATCTGACAGGGTTGGTCTGGGTTTGCCCTGAAATAGATTCCCTTGGTTCTTGGTTCCTGCTCCTGCCGGATCCGCCATCGCACGTTGGGCCTGAACGCCATGACATTTTTCCGCAGACCGAGGGGGGATCTTGCGTGAGGATCCTCACGACCAGCGAACTTCGCCCGATCATCTCAGATAGGCTCGGCCAGAGCCCGCGGGTGGCCGTCTGCGGGGTAGGCAATGAACTGCGTGGGGATGACGCCATCGGCTTGGATGTCGTGAACAGACTTGCCATGCTGCCGTTGCCCTCGTCAGTGGTAGCCCTATCTTGTGGAGAGGTACCTGAGAACTTCGTATCGGATATCGTTCGCCATGAGGCGTCCCATCTCTTAATCGTGGACGCCGCCAACATGGGTCTCTCCGCAGGAACGATGGTCCTCCTCGAAATCTCGGAAGTCGATTCCCGGTCGGTTTCCAGCCACAGGCTTCCCCTCTCAGTACTCTCCAGGATCGTCATCAATGAGATCGGTCGGCATGTTGATGTCTTTCTGCTCGGAGTACAGGTCCTTGATTGCACCTTCGGCCACGACATCTCTCCGATCGTCCGCCAGGCAGGTGACCAACTGCGCCGTGCGCTGGCCGACGTCCTGCTGGGGCGATTTGGCGAGACTACTTGAAATCCTGGTGCGTCTCCCGGAGCACCACCGACAGCCGCAGGTGCTACCCAAGCGGGTTCGGGAGGCCGCTGTGCTTGATTGCGCGCTCCAAGAGAGAGGCTTGGCCAGCGCCTCTCCTCAGGATTCTGGGTCGGTCGCCGGAGAGGTCAACGACCGTGGATTCCATGCCGAACCTGGCCGGACCCCCGTCGATGACGAGGTCCGCCTTGACGGTAACCTCGGACACCGTTCTCGGGCTGGGGTGGCCGGACAGATTCGCGCTGGTGCAGGTGATCGGGAATTCGCTGCAGAGTTTAATGGAAAATGGGTTGCCCGGCATTCTGAGGCCGATCCGGCCGTCAAAGGTAAGATGTGGCAGCTCCATTGTCGACCTGAGTATGACCGTATAGGGGCCGGGAAGTATCTCGGAGAGAACTGCTCTCTGGCGGCGTTCGAGAACTCCCAATCTGCCCATCTCAACCAAGCTGGGAACGGCGACGGATATGGGCTTCGCCGCTGGCCGACCCTTGGCAACGTACAACGATTCGACGGCGTGAGGACTCCTGGCATCAGCCCCTAGACCGTAGACCGTGTCCGTCGGGTAGACCACCAAGCCTCCTCGTCCCAGTATTCTTCGGGCACGGGCAGCGATGTTTTCCTGGTTTCGGCCGAGCGCCACAATGGACATGGAACGGCAGGGACACCCGATGAATAAGATTTTTTTGTCCGCTTCTTCGGTAGCTCCGGAAATGAGGATCCTGTACGCGACGGACTCCTATCACCCAAGAATCGATGGGGTCGTCAGGTACATCGATGAGACGGCCAAGCTCTTGGCAAAGAGAAACCATGTCGGGGTGCTTTGCCCTAGCTTCGATGTATCGCATCGTTCCGAAGAGATCAATGGGCTGAGAGTCCATAGGCTAAGAAGCGTAGACATCAATGTACACGGGTACGACTTCACGTTCCCCGCCTACGGCGAGGCCAAGAAGGTCGTTATGGACTATGACATAGTCTTCCTGCAGTCAATCGCCCCTTTGGGATCCATAGCATTGTTCGCGGCCAAACACAATCGCAGGCCCATCGTGGCCTTCCTCCACTGCCTGGAGTCCGTCAGCATGGCCGCTGCTTTCAGATCCCTATTCACTCCGTGGAAGCGTCTCATGGACTTCTACTCAAAGAGGCTGTACCTTAAGTGCGACTCGCTGGTACTGGAATCCAGAACGGTGGGCTTGGAGCTGCAGCGGCTTGGGATCGAGCGCTATCACAGGATGGAGTTCGGCATAGACCGTGAGCGATTCCGTCCCGATCGGCAAAGCTCGGTCGATTTCGGACTGCCCGATGACAGGCCCGTAGTCGCCTTCGCTGGTAGGCTGAGCTACCAGAAGGGTGTCGACATCCTGGCGAATATCATCCGACGGCTTGCGGGGGAGGTGCATTTCCTGGTGGCCGGGGATGGTCCGCAGAGGAGCTACATAGAGGATCTCGACGTGCCGAATCTGACCTACACGGGGGGCTTCATGAGCAACATCGAGGATCTGTTCGCGAGCAGCGATCTGTTCCTCTTCATCGGCAACGAGTATAGGCGGGACCTCACGATGATCTGCTACGAGGCGCTTGCGTGTGGGCTTCCCGTCGTTGCCCCAGACTTCGGATATGACAGCATTCTGGTGAATGGCTACAATGCGATACTGCGCAATAGGACCGCTGATTCGCTGAGCCAGGGCATTAGGGAGCTCCTGGATGAGGGAAGGAGGACCGAGCTCTCTCGAAATGCCGCCGAGAGCGTCAAAGACCTCACATGGGAAAAGTATGTCGATCGCCTGGAGGAGCTGCTACGGAGAACGGCTGAGGAGTTCTCGCACACAAAGGGCAGCTAGACGAAGGTGCAAGAAGGGACTCAGCACAAGCCAAGCTTCCATGCCTTCTCCACGGCTCCTGGGGCTCCGGAAGACAGGGCAGAGGGCCATGAGATTAATATGGCGGGAACTCCTACGATCCTAGATCGGCTTCATATGTCGGCCGAGAACTTGGACAGGATGTTCAGACCGCAATCCGTGGCGGTCGTGGGAGCGAGCGAGGAGCAGGGCTCTGTGGGACGCACCATAACCCAGAACCTTGTGGGCACATTCAAAGGGCAGGTTGTGCCTGTCAACCCAAGGCACTCGCAAGTGTTCGGCGCCGAGTGCCTTCCCGATGTCAGGCAGCTGGCAGCCGGTGTTGACCTAGCCATCATCGCAACGCCCGCCCAGACCGTGCCCGACATAGTGGATGGCTGCGGAATGGTCGGTATACCAGCTGTGGTCATAATCTCGGCGGGATTCAGGGAAACCGGCCCGAAAGGAGTCCTTCTCGAGCAGAGAATCGACGCGGCACGACGGAAGCACGGAATGAGAGTACTGGGTCCGAACTGTCTTGGATTGATCGTTCCATCCATTTGTCTCAATGCAAGCTTCGTCGACCAGATGCCCCGTGAAGGCAAGATCGCACTGATATCCCAGAGCGGAGCTCTTGGATCTGCAATCCTTGACTGGTCCATAGAGGCAGGGATCGGCTTCAGCAGTTTCGTCTCCCTAGGGAATATGCTTGACGTTAACTTCGGTGATCTGATTGACTATTTCGGCCAGGATCCGCAGACAAGAAGCATTTTGATGTACATAGAATCCGTGAAGGATGCTCGGAGCTTCATGAGCGCTTCAAGGGGTTTCTCGCGGACCAAGCCCATGGTTGCCATCAAATCCGGCAAGTATGCCGAGAGCGCAGAGGCGGCGGCCTCGCACACCGCAAGCTCCCATACTGGCTCGCTGACCGACGAGAACAAGGTATACGACGCCGCATTTCAGAGGATCGGCATAACGCGGGTGGACGAGATAGAAGACTTGTTCAATGTCTCCGAGATCCTGGATACCCAGAATCCACCCAAAGGGCCAAGGCTGTCCATCATAACCAACGCGGGTGGACCAGCCATCATGGCCACCGACCTCCTGCTGGAGAGGGGCGGGGTGCTGGCGAGCCTCTCGAGGGAGACGATGAGGTGCCTGTCGGAGGTCTTGCCGGCCCATGCGACCAAGAGGAATCCTGTTGATATCGCGGGCGATGCGGACGGCGAGAGGTACCGGATGGCGATCGACTCGTGCCTGAAGGACAAGGGGGTCGACGGCGTGCTGGTCGTATACACGCCGCAGGGGCAGGCATCCTCGGAAGAGGTAGCGAAGGCAATAGTCGAGCACGCTAGAACAACCCACAAGCCGGTTCTAGCTTCACTCCTAGGTGGCAGGAAGGTTGAGAAGGGCCTCCAAGTACTGCGTCAGATGAGGGTTCCCGCCTATTCCTCACCAGAGCGAGCTGTGAAATCGTACATGTACCTCTGCCAGTACTCGAGAAACCTGGAGCAACTCTACCAGACCCCGGAGGAGCTGCCCGTTGACGCGATTCCGCCCAGAAACCATCTCAGAGCGATGATGGCGAGAATAGCCCGGAGCGGTCGTCAGATCCTCACCGAACGGGAGTCCAAGAAGTTCCTGCAGACCTACGGCATCCCAGCCGTCGATACCCACCTAGCTGAGGATGCCTCGGTGGCGGCCAACGTTGCCTGCGCCTTGGGTTTTCCGGTCGTGCTCAAGGTTCATTCGCCGGACATAACCTACAAGAGTGATTGTGGTGGAGTGATCCTGGCGCTGAACGGCGGGGAGGATGTCAAGCAGGCCTACAATGAAATCCTCACCAGCGCCAGGAAACACAACCCCGCCGCCAGACTCGACGGGGTTTCGGTTCAGAGAATGATATCCGACATCGATTACGAGTTGATCCTGGGGTGCAAGAGGGACCCGACGTTTGGACCGGCGATAATGTTCGGGCAGGGGGGAACGGGGGTCGAAATATACCGGGACATAGCCGTGGGGCTGCCGCCTCTGAACCGGGTGCTCGCCAGAAGGCTAATGGAACAAACCAAGGTGTACTCCCTCCTGCAAGGCTATCGCAACAAGCCGCCGGTGAACCTTGCGCTCTTGGAGGAGTACCTCGTGCGTTTCTCCCAGATGATCATAGATTTTCCCGAGATAAGAGAGGTGGATATCAACCCGCTGGCAGTTGTGGGGAACGAGTTCATCGCGCTAGACGCGAGGATACTAATCGACCTCGATCTTGCCACTCAGGAGGTGGAGCCGCACTCCCATCTGGTCATCGAACCCTATCCTCGCAAGTATGTGGAGCAGTGGGCGCTTCGTGATGGGCGATTGGTCACCCTCAGGCCGATTAGACCCGAGGACGAACCACTTCAGTCGGAGCTTTTTGAAGTGCTTTCGGAAGACACGCGGCGGTCCAGATTCTTCGGACCCATAAAGAGACTCACCCATGCCGATCTTGTTCGCTACACGAACATAGACTACCGGCGCGAGATGGCCATCGTAGGGGAGATGGTGCAGAAGGGCAGAAAGAGGATCATCGGAGTCGGAAGGCTGTTGGTTGACCCGGGAGGCGAGTCAGGTGAGTTTGCGGTGCTGGTTGGCGATCCGTGGCAGAACCTGGGACTGGGAACCAAGCTGGTTGACAAGATCATGGGCATCGCGGAGGACATGAAGCTGTCGGCCATATGGGGTCTGGTTCAGATGGAGAACGAACGTATGCTTCATATCTGCCGTGAGATGGGCTTCAACATTGAGGCCTTGGATCCCTCCCTCGTCAAAGTGACCCTTTCCATCGAGTAGTCGGGCTTGGTCCACACTAGGGAACTGGCTAGAAAGTAGCGCCCAGCCAGCAGATCCCTCCTTTTCAAGTACGCCAGGCGTCCCGGCTTCGGGTTCCATGGTGGGGGAAGACTAATCAGCCACCCCACCAACGGCCAAGAGGTCGCATGAAGGTAATGCTCCTAGGCACCTCCTGCGGGGTCCCGACTTCCGAAAGGGGTCTGCCTGCTGTTGCCGTCTGCAGAGAGAGGGAGATCCTGCTCTTCGACTGTGGCGAGGGCACGCAGCGCCAGATGGTGAGGTTTGGCCTGAGCTTCATGAAGGTAGACCGGATCTTCTTGACGCATTTCCACGGCGACCACTACCTCGGCCTGTTCGGGCTCACCCAAAGCATGTCCTTCTTCGGTAGGCAGAAACCGCTCCATATGTATGGCCCGCCTGGGATGGAGGCCATTGCGGAGACCGTGAGTTGCATCGGCAACTTCAGAGCCGGCTTCAAGATAGTTGGACATGACATCGGACCCGGTGACTCCGTCGCCTGCCAAGGCTACGCGGTTACCCCGGCGGCCGTTGATCACCTCGTGCCGACCTTGGGGTACATCCTGCAGGAGGATCAGAGGCCTGGGAAGTTCGATGTCGAGAGGGCCAGCGCGATGGGGATACCCCCTGGTAGGCTCTACAAGGAACTGCAGATGGGCAGGACTGTTCGCGTAGGCAGGGCTCTCATAGCTCCCGAGCAGATCGTGGGACCGCCGAGGCCGGGAAGAAAGATCGTGTATCTGGGAGATGTGCTGCCCTCAAGCAGCGTTGTTAAGTTCTGTAGGAACGCCGATCTGCTGATCTGCGAGGCAACGTTCTGTGAAGACCTTGCGGATCGCGCGAGGGAAACAGGCCACTCAACCGTGAGACTTGCATGCGAGATTGCCGCCGAAGCTGGGGTGAAGAGGCTTCTCCTAACTCATTTCTCGCCTCGCTATGACGAAGAAGCGATCTCCGAGGAGATCACATTCAGGAGGACCATCGTCGGCAGGGATGGCTTGACCCTTGAGGTGCGTTACTCCGACTCCTAGATTCTCCAGGAGGGCTATGTGGTCCCGTCCCCTTTGCCCCTCCAGACGAGGATCCTGCCCTTCCCATCTTCCGCAAGATCCCCCTCGTATCTATCGTAGAGACCGTCGATTTGCTCGGGGCCGAAGGGGAAGCCATATCGGGCCAGCTCTTCTAGCTTGGGCTTCAGGTAGTCCGGGCTGTAGGCTCGCGTATGCAGGAAGGTCGGCAGCAGGCTCAGAGACTTGATAGCGAGGATAGTCCCCTTGGTCATGCCCGCTCCAGCACGTTCCCCGAAGCCCCCGACGCAGGCGATCAGGCCGCCTCCCATCAACGCTCCCGCAAAGTCCCCGACTTCGCCCTTGACGGCGATGGTGCCCCCTGTCATCAGCTCGCCGACCTCGTTTCCCGCATCACCTTCGATCAGAATCGTCCCGTCCTTCATCCCTGATTTGGATCCGCGGTAGGCGCTGCCAACCAGGTTCCCGGCCGACCCGTGGATGTGTATGAGGCCACCCCTCATCTGGGCACCTAGCCAGTCACCGACATTCCCGAAAACCGATATCTCTCCGCCGTCCATGTCGCGGCCGAGATGCATGCCGACGTTGCCCCTTATCGTGATCTTTCCCTCCCTCATCCTTGCTCCGACATGCTTGAGGAAGGGGACATCACCCTCTATGGTTACCTCGTCCTCCCGCCCGGGAGTCACCAAGACATTGAATGCATCTCCCAGTCTCCGCTCCCTATTGCCACAATGGATCTGGGAATCCTGGACCTCGCGGAGCGACTTCCCCATGAATGAACCGGGCGTTATGCATTCAGCTTCGATCGGAACATTGGAGGCGACTTTGCTCTTCAGTGTTATCATTCCAGTCCCTCGATTTGACCTACATTCTCCAGGAAAGATCCTCTAAGCACCGGATGCCAAACCGCAGTTCACCGGTTCGTTTCTGGGCAGGTAACTCTCCTGCACAGGGTAGTTAGCGAGAGAGATTGTGTAGTACTTCGGGAACGCCTCCCTCACCTCGTCGGTTAGCTTCCCATGCACGTGAGCCCAGTAGGTTCTCCCCGGGAAGGACTCAACGATCTGGCCGTCCTTTGACACAATCCTGCCGTCCTTGATCGTGTACCTGCTCGACGTGAAGGAGCGCTGTACATGACGCTCGTCGAAGGCATAGATGGACAGATCCGCGTCCGCGCCGGCTCCCAGGTGGCCCTTGCTGTGCAGGCCCAACGTCCTGGCCGGCATTGCCCGAGTTATGACGGCGATTTCGTATAGGGAGTACTCCCTATCCAGGTTGGGAAGAGTGGTCTTCATAGTTGCTGCCCTGTGAACGGTCTGCAGCGTCTGGTTCCTTGCCTTCTTGCTCATCAGCCACGCGATTACCTTCGGATACATATAGAATGGACCACCATTCGGGTGATCGGTAGTCAAGCAGATCTTCCACGGATCCTTGATCAGAATTGCGAGCTCGAGACCTATGGCCCATTGGATGGAGTTCACCGGGCTCTTCTTGGTGAAGAAGTAAGGCACAACACCTGCGCCCGTCTCCATCTCCACATCGGCGTTGAACCACTTGTTGCCGGTGAGTTCATAGAGGTGGTACTGCCAAGGGCCGTCAGCGGTCATCGTGGTCGTGTCGCCGAAGGTTATCTGTCCCATGTCGCAGGTCACGTTATCTCGCCTGTTTATGGCCTTCGCAACCTCCTCCGCCGCCGAGGCGAAGGCCGACCAGCTATCGCCCGCATAGGAATGGAACTGAAGATGGGTCATGTGGATCCTGTTCTTCACGGCATCGATGGTCTCAAGGGTTGTCTGGAAGTTGCCCGGGGCACCCAGATTGTTGGCATGGACATGTATGGAGTGAGGCAAACCCAGCTCGTCGTTGGCTCTGGAAAGATGCGTGAGTATCTCCCTGGGCGTTACCTCGTAGTTGTCAACTTCGTCATCGATGCTGTTGACGTTCTTCCCCCACTTCCAGTTCTCGACCCCTCCTGGGTTTACGATCTTGACTGAGTAGCCCTTGGCAGAGCCTAGGAGCCATGCAACAAAGGTCTTGAGCTTGTCGAATTCCCCCTTCTTGACATAGTCCATCACGAAGTGGTTGTTGCCCATGAGGGTGTAGCAGGCCTTGTCCACGATCGGGGTGTCATTGAGCTCCTCGTGGGTATGTCTCGATGTGAGGGGAGGACTTGCAGCTTCCATGACACAGGTGTATCCCAGCTTCGCGTACCTGTATCCGGTTGTGAAAGTTGTCGGTATGGAGTACCCGACGCCGCTTCTAGATGTGGGCGTCCGTGGCATGCGGTCCCTTCGATGGTCCTCGGGTCTGAAGAGCCTGCCCAGGTTCACCTTGGAACCTGCGATGTGGGCATGGATGTCCACGCCTCCTGGCATCACGATGAGCCCTGAGGCGTCTATCTCCTTGCCGCGGGTGTCTTCGACGATCCTGCCTTCTTGGATGAATATGTCCATCTTCTCCCCGTCTATATCGTTCAGGGGATCGTACACGGTGCCATTCTTGACAATCAGGCTCAAGCTCGGACCCTCTCTACAAGCTTATCGAGAACTGCTTGGTCTGACTCGGATCCCGATTCGACCACCTTTCTGAGCCTCACCGGTACGCCATCCATTCTGTAGGCGGTTCCTTCGCACTCGATCCCGGCTATTGCGGTTGGGAGGAGCACGTCTGCCACGAGGGAGGTCATATTGACCTTGGGATCCATGACGATGGTCGGGATGGCGGCGAGATGCTCCACGGCCTGTCTCGGGAAATGCGCAACCGGGTCGGAGGCGATGATAAGGGCAGCATCGCATTCCTTTCGCGCCAACAGGTCAACGGCAGTGAACTCCCCAGGATTATACACAGGGTACCCACGGGAGAAGTTGACGGCGTATGGATAGCCTGTGGTCCAGAGCATGACGTGGTTTGCTCCTGCAACGTTGTAGTGACCCCTCATTGGCAATATTGCGAACTTGGTATGCTTGTTGAGATCCCTCACCAAGCGAAGGACGGCGTCGATGTTCATGTGCCGTCCCTTGGACATTGTCAGTCCAAGTCCGAAAAATATCACCCCGAATCTGCAGCCCTTCATCATCTCTGCTAGCTCGGCTATCGTCTTGGAGGAGATCCCCGCCGCATCGCCCACATCGTGTCCCCTCAGCCTGGCTCTCAGGGCGGCGAAGAGCTCGTAGTCCTGCCCCGGCCTCACCTTCACCAGCATATCGGCGAGCTGGTAGGTTGAGTGCCATCTTGGGTCCACCTTGGCCGTCCTCGTTTCCCTGACATCGACGTGGACCACAAACCTGTCCTTCCTTCCGCCCTTCGTAAACATGCCTTTGGGGGTCGTGGCATAGCGGGCGACGTGTCGGATATGGGCCTCTGCGGGGTTGCACCCCCAGTAGATGACAAGATCGGCCCGGTTTCTAACCTCGCCGAGGGTCAACTCTGGGACTCCACAGTCCTGGGCAGCCAAGATCGTTGGCCCGTGACAGACGGAGGTTGTGTTGTCGATGGTTGCACCTATCAGCTCGGCCAGCTCGATTGCCTTTCTCTGCGCATCCACCTCAGTGGAGCTTAGGCCGTATATGAGGGGGAAGTCCGCCGCCTTCAGGATTCCGGCCGCCACCTGCAGGGCCTCATCCATGGTGGCTTCGACCAGTCTGCCGTCCTTCATCACAGCAGGGCGGACGCGATCCTTGTTCCAGTTGAGGAATCTGCTCTTGCACAGTTCACAGCCTACGACGATATCCGTTAATCTGTCGTCCTGGAAAGCGATCTCTACGTCGTCGCACATGCAGCCACAGAACGGGCAGACCACGTCGCTGACAACCCGCTTCTCTCCCGTTTGGGGCTGCACGCCCGCAGTAGCCTCATCGAAGACATGCCTGGGGATGGTCTTCAGCGCTTGGTCCATCCGCTCCCTGTCGACGAAGAGATCGCTCAGCGTGGTCGGCTCCTTCTGAGCTTTGCGTACGTCGACCATCACCCCCTTGTATGAAGGCATTCCCGTGGAAGATGTGTCCCGTCCCACGATCGCGTTCGCCCAAGGTCCTAGGGGCATGAAGATCTGACCTTTCTCGATCCAACCCTTCCTACACCGAACAACGATGGTCCCCGCCTCTGTGGAGATCCCTATCCGGTCATCCTCTTGAAGATCCAGTTCCTCCATGTCGTCCTGGCTGAGAAAGGCTATGGCCGTCGCGGCGTAGTAGGCCTGCGAAGTCTTCCCGATCTCCAGAGCAACCCCCTGGTCGGTCGTCCTGCCGGTGTTGAGCATGCACCTCAAGATTACTCAGCCTCTATGGCCTTGGCGAAGGCCGCCTTCGACCTCTGTATCTCATCCATGGTGACTCTGTTAGCAATTTGCTCCATCTCCTTGATCTTCGAGGAGAAGGCTTCACCCTCCGCCGCGCTGAACCAGCCCAGTTGCAGCCGGTTCTTGTCCATGCCCTTCTTCTCCATGTTCTTCCAGAGCCTTTCCATCCTCTTCTTGGTCTGGTAGTTCGCATTGATGTAGTGGCAGTCACCAAGGTGGCAACCGGAGACAAGGACCGCCGCCGCTCCCCGGGCAAAGGCCCTCTCCACGAACTTCCCTGACACCCTACCTGAACACATGGTTCTGATCACTCGGGCAACGGCGGGCTGCTGCATCCTGCTGACTCCCGCGAAATCCGCTCCTGCGTAGGAGCACCAGTTACAGCAGAATGCCACAACCTTCTTCTCGGGGCTCTCCGCAGTCGCCGCATCGATCTGGGCGACGATCTGCTGGTCGGTGAAGTGGCGCATGACCAAGGCATCCGCAGGGCATTCGGCACCGCAGGTTCCGCACCCGGCGCAGGCAGCCTCGATTATCTTGGTCGTCTTCTCCTCCTTGTTGAAGGCTATGGCATTGTAAGGACAGACCTTCGCACACAGACCGCAAGCTCGGCACTTCTCCTCGACCAGCTGCGGAGTGATGGCCTCGACGGTCACGCTTCCCCTTGCCATCAGGATGTTCGCCCGGGCCGCCGCCGCACTGGCCTGCGTCACCGAGTCCTTGATGTCCTTGGGACTCTCGGCGCATCCTGCAAAGAAAACCCCTCCCGTCGGAGCATCCACCGGACGGAGCTTGGGATGAGCCTCCATGAAGAACCCGTCGGGGCTTCGAGACAGGTTGAAGAGGCGTTGGATGCTATCCGCGTCCTCGCTTGGCTTCAGCCCAACTGAGAGAATCGCCATCCCAGCCTTGACCCTGTACAAGCCGCCTTTCAGAGTGTCCTCCCCGACCATGTGAAGATCCCCGGATGAATCCTCCCGGATCTCGGATGGCAATCCTCTGATGAACACAACCCCCTCCCTCCTAGCCCTCTTGTACAGGTCCTCAAAGCCCTTGCCGAAGGCGCGTATGTCCAGATAGAAGACGTAAATCTTCGTCTCAGGCCAGTGCTCCTTTATTAGAAGGGCGTCCTTGATCGTATTCATGCAGCAGACATTGCTGCAGTAAAGCTGGCCACTCTTTTCCGACCGTGAGCCGACGCATTGGATGAAGGCCACCGACGACGGGATCTGCCGGTCGCTGGGCCGGATCAATCGGCCACCGGAGGGCCCCCCGGCGTTGATGAGCCTTTCGAATTCCATGGAGGTTATCACGTTGGCGTATCGACCGTATCCGTATTGCAGCAGGCCCGAGGGGTCATAGACATCGGCCCCAGTGGCCACGATTATCGTCCCGACTTCTAGCTCAATCTGCTCAGGCTTCTGGCTGAAGTCGATGCAGTCGGCGCCCGCAGTCTTGCACGCCTTGACGCATTCGTTACACTTAATGCAGTGCTCCATGTCTATGATATAGGTCGATGGAACCGCTTGGGCGAAAGGAGTGTAGATGGCTTTCCTGGGGGCGAAGTTCGCGTCGAACTCATTGGGCACCTGCACCGGACAGACGTTGGCACACTCTCCGCAGGCATTGCAGTTACCCACATACCTAGGCTTCTTCAGAACCTTTATCCTGAAGTTGCCGATATAGCCGCTGACCTCTTTGACCTCGGCGTTCGTGATCAACCGGATATTGGGGTGCTTCCCAACGTCGGACATCTTGGGTGCAAGGATGCAGATCGAGCAGTCCATCGTCGGGAAGGTCTTGTCAATCTGAGCCATCTTGCCCCCTATGCTGGGCCTCTTCTCGACCAAGAAGACCTCATACCCAGCGTCGGCCAGATCGAGGGCGGCCTGTATGCCCGCGACACCCGCCCCTACCACCAGGGTCTTCCTCGTCACCGGAACCTCGAGTTCCTCCTGGGGCTGAAGCAGGGCGGCCTTGGCAACGGCCATCCGCACCAGATCCTTTGCCTTCTCGGTGGCCTTCTCCCTATCGTAGAGATGGATCCAGCTGCAGTGCTCCCTGATGTTCGCCATCTCGAAGAGGTACTTATTGAGGCCGGCCTCCTCACAGGCCTTTCTGAAGGTGGGCTCGTGCAGACGCGGGGTGCACGATGCTACGACCACCCTGGTGAGTCCGTGCTTCTTTATGTCTTCCTTGATCAGAGCTTGACCTTGGTCCGAGCATGTATACCGGTTGTCCTTCGAGACCACAACGTTGGGTAGGCCGGCGGCGAATCTGGCCACCTCGGCACAATCCACCGACCCGGCAATGTTCAGACCGCAATGGCAGACGTAGACACCTATCCGGGTCTCCTCCCTTGCTGGCCCATCGGTTCCCGCGCCGATCATTGCCGTAACCTCGGCTTCCGCCGTTCCCATCACCCCTTCACCTCTCCTTGCCTGCTGCTGAGGTAGCCCTGGATCGACCTGGCCGCTCTCATCCCATCGACGACGGCTTCGATCACTGTGGATGGGCCACGAACCACGTCTCCTCCGGCGAAGAGCCCCCTCTCGCCCGTCTGGAGGGTGAAGGGATCCACAACGACCGTGTTTCCTCTGTCGATCTTGACACCCTTGGGCAGAGGGAAAAGCAGGGGGCTTTCGCCTACCGCGGATATGACCGAATCCACCTCCATCCTGAACTCTGACCCTTCGATGGGTATCGGGCGATGGCGGCCCGTGTCATCGGGCCTACCCAGCCTCATCCTAACGCATTCCACGAACCGGGCTCGTCCGTCCTCCCCGAGGATCCTCTTCGGCGCTACGAGGAACTCGATCTTTACGCCTTCGCCTTCCGTTTCCTTGACCTCCCACGGGTTTGCAGGCATCTCCTCCCGGGATCTGCGATAAAGAATCGTGACATCCTTGGCTCCCAGATGGAGAGCGATCCTTGCGATCCTGGCCGCGTCCATGGCGACATCCCCTCCGCCTATCACCACGACCTTGTCGCCCAGCACGACCTGGGTGTCGGTGCAGGCGTCCCTGAGGAAGTCCAGGGCATCGAGAACTCCTTTCAACCGCTCGCCCTCTATCCCGAGCTTCCTGCCCTTCTGGGCTCCTATGGCGATGAAGATGGCCTCATAGCCCTCGCGAACAATCTCCTCGATGGCCAGATCCTTACCCACCTTGACACCCAACCTGAACTCGACACCCAGATTCTCTATGCGTTGGATCTCTGCATCCACAGCCTCTCTGGGCAGTCTATAGGCCGGTATGCACCACCTCAGCATTCCTCCAGGTCTGGGCATGGATTCGAAGACGGTGACCGGGTAACCCATCCGGGCAAGGGCCGTCGCAGCGGTCAGGCCGGCCGGTCCCGAGCCGATGATGGCTATCCTCTGCTTCTGCGTCTGTGCAAAACTCGCTTTCTCGTTTCTGGTGATGTTTGGATAGTCCGCAACTAGGGCTCTGACGGCTTCTATCATCTTCGCTTTATTCGAATCGCCTCGCCCCGGGTTGAAGCAAGCATACAGGCAAGCCAGGGGCAGGGGGATCTCCCTCACTATGAGATCCAGGGCTTCCCTGAAGCCTTCCAGGGATCCCGCTTCCGCTGCCCTGTCCTTCAATGAGAGAAGGATGTCGGGCACTCGGAGTCCTTGGGGGCAGCTCTGGTAGCATCGGTAGCACCAGGCACACAGCCAGATCTCCCGGCTCCTCACAGCCTGTTCCAGATCATATGGGATTCTCTGCAGCAGTTTCCTTGGGTTGTATATCTGCGGAATGATCTCAGCCACTGGACACGCTGCGGTGCAGATCCCACACTCATAGCAGTACTTGAGTTTCTGGGCATCGAGTATGTCTTCGAGTCCTTCCGCTCGTACCATCTTTTATGCCCCGACTCGGTCTGCCTACGAAAGTGCCCTCACGCAGACACGAGATCTTTTAAATAGATTTTGAATCGGCCCAGTTTGCCTTCAAAGTTACCCGCTGATATCCTGATCAGCCCCGGCGCCCCCTGGGCCGCGTCGATCCCGACTTTCATTGCCTCTTTCACAGGCTTCAACCCGGTGCCGTTGATGACTACTTCCATTATGGATTCTGCGCCCTCCGGAACCCGGGAAGCCGGAATCCTGTCTCTGAGGATGGGGCAGTACAGGTGATTTGTGGAGTTGACCATAAACCCGTACTTCTCAGAGCCCACCTTTGAGCCCGAGCTACATATCCCCCCTGGAAAAGGTGTGATGACGCCCGGGACTCTAGCGATTGCTGCTGCGGCCATCTGAGCGGCCTTGATGGCAGCTGACTCAGACCGGGCCACGAACCAGAGGTTGCCCCCGGAAACGCCCTTTGACATCCCAACCTCCTTCTCCACGATGAACCGGCCGCCCATCGTAGGGATGACAACGACCTGCCTATCGCCAACTGCACCAAGGCTCTCATATCCATCGCCGAAGAATCTGAGCTTCATACCCACATCGATCTTGGCCAAGGCATCCGTCGTTGCGTCGAAGACGGCTGTGGATGCCGAAGTTAACACGCAGTGGCCGATCCTGCTCAGAAGGACCTTATACATCTCCTTCGGATCCTTCTTCCAGATGTGGTATTGGACGGCGACTCCTGGTCTGCCATCCGGCGTATCAACTCCCTTCAGAATCGAATCGAGGCCTGCTTCGACCCCACAACCCAGCGCCGAGGTCGCGAAACCCGTCGACGACCTAGCTGCCGTTTGCGCCAGTTCGATATCAGCCGCTGTGATGGCTATGCGCGAGTAGTAAGATCTGAAGGCCTCCGCAAATGTATCCTCCACAATGCCTGGGCTCACAACGTCTCCTCCTTTGGTTTGTTCATGAGGGATCTCTTCTTCAAAAGGGCGCCGGCTCTGGAGTGCGGCGTTCTCAGCACCTTGTCCGATCCCTTCTCAATCTCTCTAGCCTCGTCGGCCAGCCTGGCTGCTGCTCTGATTGCCTCGTGTGCAGCCGCTGCCAGTCGTATGTATTTCTTCATCTGCTTCTCCACGAAACAGGCCCTGTAGTTCATTTGGGCCGCCGTGCAGGCCAGCTGGAAGGCAGCGGCTGCCTTCGCGCGTGCATAAGGGTTTGAGAAGCCCGCTCTTGCAAGGGAAGCAGATTCTGAGACAATGATTCTCGGAAGATACACCTGAGTCGTCTTGATTGAGGCAATCGACCTATCAAGCTCCTCGTGCACAAGCCTTAAGCTCCCAACTGCGGCGAGGACCTTGAGCACATCGGCGTTAAACAAGGCCATCTCGGTTGGGTCGAGGAACTCCCGCCTGGCGCCGATGAGAGGATCGGCCTCCATTATCAGATACCCGTAACCCTCCTGCTCGAGCTTGTCCCTCACCTTCTTGCTTGGGCCGTCCCCTATGACGATCTTGACTGCCTTGATGTCAGCAAGCGTCTCTCTGAGCCTGGCCATGCCGGGCGAGGCAGCGTTGGGTCCACACAGGATGACCAGATCCGGGTCAAGGGGTGGAACGAGTCTCCCGATTCTCTCGGTGTCGTCCGGGGCCATCTTGGGTCCTGAGCCGAGGACGGTCATCTCCAGCTCCTCCCGGGACGCGATCTCATCGAGAAGCAGATCAACAACCGTTGAGGTAGCGATGTTGCCGCACTTCACGAAGCACAATCGAATCATGCAAGATCGCGTACCGTTGGGAACCCGCTCTGGAAAAGTTTTCCCTGCCGGCCGCCTATGGCTGGCAGCCCTCACAAGCCTGGCAGAGCCCAGAACAAGGGAGAAACCCCAGGCCCCTCTCCATCGCCACCCACACGTAAAAGGTTGGTAAGTCTAGGGGGCAACGTTCTTGAGTCAAGACCCAGTAAACCGCGGCAAGAGATTGTCGTTTCTCTTCAACTTTGTGTGGGTGGTTGTAGTAGTTGAGCGAAGTCTTCTGGTGTGGGTAGGTCCAGGTCTCCTGCCACCAGGTATATGATGGTCTTGAGGTACTTGGTCTTCTTGAATCGGTAAGCTCTCTTCATAGCGGTTTTGATCTTATTGATGAGTCCTTCGATCACTCCGTTGCTTATGTGGCTCTGGGATGAACTGGAGTACTCCGTCCCAGTGCCTCTTAATGGTCCTAGCGGCCTGGACCATGGGTCCGAGGCGGCTGTGCGTGGCCCAGAAGTACCACTCCTTGAGGTACTTCTCCGACTCAGCCGGTTCGTGTGTTCCCAGAGCCTTCGTAGAGCCGTTTTGAGGTGGTAGGCCCGGGCGGTCTTCAGATCCATGCTCTTTATGTCTTCAAGCCAGCTTGTCTGCTTCTTGGTCAGGTTGGCAGGGCTCAGGCTGTCACCCAGCCCCCCAGCCTCTCCTTGAGCCTGATGGCCTCCTCGATCGCGTACGGGTCGAAGGGGTTGACGGTTGCAGCCACGCCACCCCTTACGAGGGTTCCCCTCTCTGGGTCGATCTGGACCTGGTTTCCCTCGGGGACCTGCTTGACGCAAACGACGATCTCCATCGAATCCTCACCCGGCCGCTGTCCTAGTCTATCTTGATGGTTGGGGGTGCGGATTGGTTCATATATATTGTCTGGGTCGGCCGCCCTAGGCGCCGGTCATGTTTGTGACGGTCAGTCCGAAAGGACCTTCTTGACTTCCTTGAGCTTATCTGGTATCGGTATGCCCTGGGGGCACTTCTCCACACAGCCCCCGCACTCGGTACATGCCGCTGCCCATGCAGGCGCGGGCTTGCCATCGAGCTTCCTGTTTCCCAGTGCCTGATACTGGATCTTCGCCATGGCATCCATGCCCCACACCCTTCTCAGGTTGAAGGCGGCGAAGTTGGCGGGGATGTCAACCCCCGAGCTGCATGGCATGCAGTACCCGCAGCCGGAGCAGTAGAGTCCCTCCAGGCTCTGCGTCTCCTCCATGAGCTTCGATATCATGCCGAGCTCGTCCGAGGAGAGGGACTCCGGCCGGCTTGCAGCCCTCACGTTCTCCTCGACCATCCTCGTGGAGCTCATTCCAGACAGGGCAACGGACACGGCCGGGTTGGATAGCACGAAGCGTATCGCCAGCTCCGGGGTTCCCATTCCCTCCCTGACCTCGCCGGCGATCTTCTCCGCCATCGGGATCAGCTGGCCTCCGCCCACGGTGCCCATGATGGATACCCCGAGGCCAAGCTCGTGGGCGTGGGCAATGGCTCCCTCGTTGTGCCTGTCGAAGAGGTTGTACTGGACAAGGAGGCCCTCGAACTCGCCGGTGTCCAGGAGCCTGATGATGTTCTCGGGATCGTCGTGGGAGGAGAAGCACAGATGGCCGATGAGCCCGTCCTTCATGGCCTTCCTTGCCTCCGTGATGCATCCTCCCGGGAGAAGGTGTCTTGAGTACTCCTCAAGGCGGAGGTCGTGGATGTGGTAGAAGTCTATGTGGCCGACTCCAAGCCTCTTCAGGGATTTGTCTAGCAGTGCCCTCCATTTCCCGGGGTCGGAGCCCTTGTAGTGGTTCTTGGTCGAGATGTAGATCTCATCCCTCCTGTCGCGGAGGGCTTCCCCGAGGACGACCTCGCTGTCGCCACCGTGGTAGACGTAGGCCGAGTCGAAGTAGTTGATTCCCAGGTCAGCCGCCCGGTTTAGCATGTCGATGGTCCGGGTCCGGTCGACCTTCCCATCCCTGACGGGAAATCTCATGCAGCCGAAGCCGAGCTGCGAGACCCTGATGCCTGTGCTTCCGTAGATGCGGTACAGCATGGTAAAACCTGAGTCCTTCTGACTCCACTCATTCTTTAGTCTTGGCACAGGATCGCTTGGTTTCCCGACAGGGTCACCAATCCGAAACCGATCCATCATCATCGAGGAATCCCGGATTGTCCCAGTCCCCGGGGGAAGGCCTTTTCCCTAACGGATTCCTCGTCCAGCTCTATCCCCAGGCCAGGCCCATCCGGTATCGTGACGTAGCCTCCCTGAAGCTGGAAGGGCTCCATGAGATATCCCTCGCTCATGGAGCCACACTCCTGGATCAGGAAGTTCGGCGTGCAGGCATCCAGCTGTGGACAGACCGCGGTCGCTATCGGGCCCAGGGGGTTGTGGGCGGCCATCCCTACATAGTAGCCTCGGCCATCGCGGCGATCTTCCTGCACTCCAAGATCCCGCCCGCGTGGCACGGATCGGGCTGGAGGACGGCGGCCGCCTGTTTCTCTAGGACTTCCCTGAAGCCCCACCTCGTGTAGAGCCTCTCCCAGTGGCAATCGGTATCGGGGTGGAGAGGGCTATCGCAGCCATGGCGTCGACGTTCCCGGGCAGGCATGGCTCCTCTAGGAACATACGCGAAAGGGGCTCCAGGGCCCTTGCCGCCATGCGGGCCTGAAGACATTTGATGAAGGCAGGCCCTGTGAGAGCTTCGCTCACAGGCATGGCTGCTTCGATTACTCATCCGTCATGGCACAGGCAGACAAAAATAGGGATAGGGATCCAGAACACATTTCCTAGTCAAGGTGGGCACAGCGACTCCTCGAGCGATCATGCCCCAAACCATACCGAGGAGTTCGTTCTCTGGCTCAACAGGGCGGTGGAAAGAGTCCAGCGAACAAGAGACAGAGCCAACAACATCCTCACAACAACCATTTAATCTGCATCACCCGGCCGCCCCTCCCGCCTTCCTTGATCCGGTCTGCGGGCCTCGGCCGGGCGCATCCTCCATCGGGCGGGCGGCAAAACCTATTAATCGTAAGGTGCGAAGGCTCCGGGGATGAACGAGGGAAGGGACCCCGGTCCTGCAATCGACGTCTCGGGTCTTTCCGTGTCCTTTGGCAAGATCCGGGCCCTCGACGGCATCGACCTCAAGGTCCGGAGGGGTGAGATCTTCGGCATCGTGGGCACAAACGGGGCGGGCAAGTCAACTCTGGTGGATGTGCTCTCGGGCATGGTCAAGCCCTCGACCGGCCGCGTCATGGTTCTCGGACTGAACCCGATCAAGGAGACGAGCGAACTCAGGAAGGCCATCGGCGTCGTTGCGCAGGAAACGAGCGTGGAGGAGAAACTGACCGCCCTCGAGAACATGGTGTACTTCGGGAGGCTTCTTGACATGCCCTCTCAGGCAGCAAGGCTCCGCGCAGAGGAGTTAACCGCGTTCTTCGGTCTTGCCGACAGGAAGGATGATCCTGTGGAGACTTACTCGGCTGGCATGAAGAGGAAGGTTCATCTTGCGTGTTCCATCATGCACATGCCGGGTCTGATCATCATCGACGAGGCTATGGCGGGCTTCGATCCGGTGACGAAGAGAGAGGTGGAGCGGATGCTGCTCGAAATGAATAGCTCGAGAGGCATCACCTGTCTTCTCACCACCCACGATCTGGCCGAGGCTAGGGCCATCTGTGACCGGCTGGCGGTCTTCCACCGAGGGAAAGTGGTGGCGCAGGGCAGCTGGAAGGAGATCAGCTCCACATCCGATGCCACGCTCCTGATCAAGGGGGTCCCGAGGCAGGACCGGTCGAGAGTCGCTGGTATCATTGCCCCGAGAACCGTGTCGGACGACATCGGCGGCTTCAGGATCGCGGTGTGCTCCCAAGCAGAGGCCTTTGAGGTTGCGGGCCTGCTGGAGAAGGGCGGCATCCGGCCCTCGTCGATTTCCTTCGAAGTCCCTACCGATGATGTGTTCGAGGCCCTGATCGGGGGATCAGGCGGTGGTGTCCCTGCGCCCTAGGAAGGCCCTCTGGGTAGCTCTCACCGATCTAAGGAAGATCTACCGGGATAGGAGGACGATCTTGCTTACGATCGTTCTACCCGTGGTGGTGGTCATGGTCGTCGGGGTGACCTTCAGCCTTGGGTATCAGGAGTTTGAGGAGAGGGAGGTCGCGATAGGCGTTGTCGATGAGGACAACACGTCATACGCACAGGCGATTGTGGACGCCATACGGAATCAGTCCGCTCGTGCGATTGTCTACAAAGACCTGGAAGAGGCAAGAAAGGATCTCGTACGGGAGCGAATCGACACTATCGTCCAGATAGATCCCTGGATCGCGGAGAAGATGAAGGAGTTCAAGAAGAGCTACGTGAAGATTTTTGCCGACGAGAGTCGACCGCTCCTCACCGCGGCAATCCTAGCGTCGATGCTACAAGCCAAGCAGGCCGCCGTTGACGAGCTTGTGGGGCAATACGTGGACAAGATGAAGGACGAAGTCATCCCCCGGGTGCTGGGAATTTTCGGTACCGTTGACTCCTTTCTTCATGGCGAACAGCTCGGGGACGAGGTTG
>CAYVLA010000051.1:0-21696 GCA_964452145.1 Hadarchaeota archaeon (SeqCode) | reverse complement strand
GGAATAGGCCGGGGTGGGCTACGAGGGCAGTGGCCACGGCCTCGCTCTAGGCGACTACGATGCCGACGGGGACATCGACATCTTCGTTGTGAACAAGGCCGGAACAAACATCCTGTACCGCAACAACGGGGATGGCACTTTCACCGACATCACCCAACAGGCAGGCTTCCGTGACATCGGTTCCGGTCACGGAGCGGCCTTCCTAGACTATGACAACGACGGTGACCTGGACATCTACGTTGCGAATTGGGAGGGCCAATGGGCCCCGAACAACCTTTATCGCAACGACGGCAACGATACCTTCGCCAAGGTCAATGACATCTCGGGCATCGCGAGCTACAGGCGGGGGGCCAGCCACGGTTGCACTGTGGGCGACTTCGATGGCGATGGATTCATCGATATCTTCGCCAGCAGCGCCGAGGAAATCTGCATTCTGCTGCGAAACAGGGGGGACGGCACCTTTGAGGACTACTCGGAAAGATCCGGGATGCGGGTCGGCCCCCGACCGCATTTTCAATCGACGTTGGATTATGACAACGACGGTGACTTGGACATCATGGTGTCAAACTCCGATCCCGATGACGGCGACGCGGATGCGCCGAACCAGCTGTACAGGAACTCCGGGCTCGGGACATTCTCCGAGGTGGCCTCTTCAGTGGGGCTGTCCCGAGGCGATCTCCACGGGGCTTGCTTCGCGGACTTCAACCGTGATGGGTACCTGGATCTATTCGCGCCCGATTGCGCGCGTGGCTCTAGACTTAATCTTCTCCTGAACGTTCGAGGCAAAAAGTTCAAGGATGCCACCGCACGATCAGGGACATGGCACACGCCCCAGAGAACACACGCCATGGTCTGCGGGGACTTCGACAACGACGGCGATCTGGACGCGCTTCTGACCTCTGCGGGCGGTCACCTGCTATTCGCGAACTCCGGGTCGGCTACCTTCGTCGAAGTCGCCCAGGCGGTGGGACTCGGCGAATCGCTGGGCGACCCCAAGGCGGTAGGCTTCCTCGACTACGACAACGATGGCGATCTGGATATCTACTTCGTGTTCAGCGACGCGCCGAACAGGTTGTTCCGGAACGAGGGCACGCGGGGAAACTGGCTGAAACTGAGGCTGGTGGGCTCTAAGAGTAGTCGCGACGCTGTGGGTGCGCGCATCGAGGTTCGGTGCGAGGACTGGGTACAAACGATGGAGATCTGCGGAGGAAGGGGGCATATACAGGATCCCTTTGAGCAGTTCGTGGGACTTGGAACCGCGACTCATGTGGAATCGATCACGGTGAGGTGGCCTAGCGGTCAACGATCGGTTCTGGAGAAGGTAGAGGCAAATCAGCGGGTGGTTTTGACCGAGCCCGGGTAGGATGAACATGAAGGCTGGCGGGAGGATGATGGCGTCGGTCCTGGCCGGGCCGGGGATCCTTGTCACCGAGGAGGTGGCAATTCCCGACGTTAAGGATGGATTCCTGTTGAGGAATCTCTGCTGCGGTGTGTGCGGCAGCGACAGGCGGCAGATCGCCTCGGCCAGGCCGGGGGAGAGGAAGATAATCGGCCACGAGGTCGTGGGCAGGATCATCCAAGCTCCCGAGGAAATGGAGGGCTGGACGGGCAAGGTGGTGGGCATAGCTCCTAGGATGGGTTGTGGAGGTTGCTGGCCATGCAGAAGGGGTCACACCAATCTCTGCGCCAATCTCAGGGTGGTCGGCTACCAGTTGCCAGGCGGCTTCAGCCAGTACCTAGCCCTTCCCAAATCCGCCGCGTCGAACCTGATGGAGCTGCCAGGAGGGCTTTCCCCCAGGGTGGCCGCCCTGGCTGAGCCTCTTTCCTGCGTCATCAACGGCTTGGGGCTCTCCCGGATTGATCGAACACAGTCCGTCATGGTGATCGGGGCAGGACCTATGGGGCAGATGTTCATCATGATGGCACAAGCTAAGGGATGCAGCGTCACAGCGCTGGAACCCGATCCGAACAGAAGGCGGTTTGCCCTTTCCCATGGGGCTGCGGAAGCCCTCGATCCCGCGTCCAGAGACGTTCCACCGGCCGATCTGATCGTTGTTGCCTGCTCGAACCGCGATGCCTACCGGCTTGCCCTTAGAGTAGCCCCGCCCGGTGCCACGATCAACTTTTTCGGGGGACTGGACAAAGGCGTCATGCTCGATTCAAACCGGATCCACTACGGGCAGCTGACCATCCATGGCACGTCCGGCTCAACGCCCGTCCATTTCAACCAGGCCCTGGAAGCCCTGGTTGCCAATCCCGGGCTCGGCGACGTGGTGACGGATGTGATATCGTTGATGCGGCTACCCCAAGCGATTCAAGAGAGGCCGACGCCAAACAGGCTCTCTCTCAAGATGTTAATCGATCCATGGATGAGCTGAAGGTCATCTCCACATCTTTCGCACAGTCTCAACCGCCTCCTTGGGGCGGCGATTCAAATCGTAGAGACCGTAAGCTATCCGGAACTCGTAGTCCCAAACGAACCTCCGATGGACATCCGAATCCTGGAACACCCAGATGAACCCACCAACCACGTTAGCCTCCTTCATCAACCCCTCCCAGTAGTTGCGGATCAGCTCCGCCTGGTAGGTCTCCCCGGGAAAGTGGTCTGTCTTGAGTCCCCTAATCGCCCAGGACCCGAACTCCCCGATCAGGATGGGCTTTGCCGGGTGCTTGGATCGAAGGGCGTCCAAGCGCTCATGCATCCGATCTGTGAGGCTGTAGAGCGTGCTCACATGCGGTGAGCTGGCTCCAATGTAGAGATTGACTGCGCAGACATCCGTTCTCCCGAGGACCGGGTCCTCCGGCCAGCAGTTGCTGACCTCAACCACGGGACGAGTCGGGTCCAACTTGTGTGCAAGGTCAATCAGCTCCAGGTTGCCGGCAATCGTCATCTCGGTCAGTTGCCTGTACTGCTCGGTGTCCCGTCGAGGATGGGTCATCGTCTCGTTGCTGACGCTCCACATGAAGACACAAGCATGGTTACGGAGGTAACCGATCATCTCGGCCAACTGGGCCTTAGCTGGATTGAGGGCCTCGGGGGAATCAGCCTGGACTTCGGGCCTGCCCCACTGATATAAGGGTATCTCGCTGAGGAAGAGGATGCCCATCTCGTCGCACAGCTCGTAGGTTCTGGGGGAATTCGGATAGTGGCAACGAAGGGCATTTGCACCCAGCGCCTTGACCAAGCGGAGATCCTTCACCAGGTCCTCCTCCCTCTCCATGTGTCCGGTGACGGGATACTCGGGGTGTCGGTTGACGCCTTTCACCAGAAGGGGAGTGCCGTTCAGAAGAAGATGCGGACCATCGATCGTAATCGATCTGATTCCGATGCGGATCTGGACCCGATCCCTGGGCTTCCTGCTGGAGACATCCACTACCTCCGCGGAGAGAGCGTAGAGGTTTGGCTCATCGGGTGACCACAGCTTGGGGTTGGGCACAGAAAGCTTCAAGAGGGCTTCAGCCAAGCCGCCCTCGAAAGTGAGGGGGCAGGAGCCAGCGGCGATCTCTTCACCGCCATCGAAGAGCGTGGCAACGGCCTCGCAAGGCCCTTCCTGCCCCTTCTCCTGGACAACCTTAAGCCTGATCTCCACGGAGCCTATTCCATCCCCTGGATCGGTCACTACCGCCAGATCATCGATGTAGAGCATGTCCGTCACCAGTAGGCCCGTGGACCGGTAGATCCCGCCGTAGTTCCACCATCCGTACTGGCCGCCTGGACATCTCTCGGGCTTTGGGATGTTGTCAACCGTGATGGCGAGGGTGTTGGGTTCACCCCATGACAGGAGATCGTGAATGGGGATCCTGAAGGGTGCGTAGCCGCCTTCGTGGGATCCGGCGGTGCGGCCGTTGACGTAGACCACGGTGAGGTAGTTCGCCGAATCGCAGGTGAACTCCACTCTGCGGTTCCGCCATTCCGCCGGGATGTCCACCGTCTTTCTGTACCAACCGATTCCTTCGTAGCTCCACAGATCGGGCACGGCTTTGTTCCAGCTGTTGGGAACCTCGTAGTCTAGCCATCCCGAATCATCGAAATCCCTACCGGTCCATCCGAGGTTTCTGCAGGTTGGATGGTCCTTGAGCGGCTGTGAGGGATCGAAGGAAGGATCCATGAAGCGCTGGTTGGACTCCAACTCGGGGAAGGCCGGACAGAACTTCCAGACGCCGTCCAGGCTGACGCGTTTTCGCACCTGATCTCACCTTCCGCGGAGGAACGCATGTGGAGGATAAACCTGTTTCCATGTAGCATGAACTACCTGCCGGCCTCGAATGGTATGGGATTTTCGCAATGCCCGCCCGCCTCTGCTGGATAGCCACAAATTAGGGCCCAGCCAAACTCTGGGAATCCAGGAGGCACTGTTGTTGAAGGTCCAAAGCCGGATTTTAGCGTGCTTGATCGTCCTCGGATTTGTCATCACCTCGTCCCAGATCTGGGGTCAGGGGATCTACCCGGAGTGGAACATCTCCTTCGGGGACGGCTGGATAGTTGCGCCCAGGGTGCACGATCTTGACATGGACGGAACCGAAGAGATCGTAGCTTTGGCGTCCGGCGCCGTCCCCACGATACTGCGCCTTGACCATTGGGGGAGCATCGAGTGGCAGGTCGCATTGCGGGACGCTGTGGAGGGTTCGATCCCCGTGGGCATCGCCTTCGGAGACCTAAACAGGGACTACAAGTACGAGATAGTCGCTGCCACATCTCACATGACTGGGTCGCTCGTGTGCGCTCTGAAGTACGACGGCCAGATGATGTGGCAGCTACCCTTGGAAGGCCTGTGCACGTCACCGCCCGTGGTTGTCGACCTGAACTGGGATGGATATGACGAGATACTCATAGTCGATGAGGGCAGAGGTCTGATATGCATCAAAGGGATGACGGGTGAGATATCCTGGATTGTCGAGAAGAGGATGGCGACCAAGAGTTTCGTCACAGTCGCTGACTTGGAGAGAAGCGGGAAGATGGATGTCATCTGGTTCCAGAACAAGACCCAGTCCGTCCAGTTCATCGATGGACCTACCGGCAAGATCCTGAGGACTCTCCAGAAAACCAATGGCCAATCCTACGTCGGGTGGCCAATGATCGCAGATCTGGATGCCGACGGGAGACTGGACCTTGTGATCCAGACGCCGGAGAGGGTCATCTGCATCGATCCGATCGACCTGACGACAAAATGGACCTTCGACCAGCCAAGCCGGTTCCCCGGCGCACTGGGCGACGTTGATGGCGACGGGTTGCTGGAGGTACTGGTGCCCGGGGAAGGCGTCATCGTCTGTATCACGGCAGATGGATCCCTGAAGTACCGGACCCTGACGGAGAGCAAGAGCTGGATGGGCTCGATCGTGTTGGGGGACGTTGACGGGGACGGAGTGCAGGAAGCCCTGTCGTCGCCCGACCGGACCCAGATCATTCACGGTTTCAGCTCGGAGACGGGGATGCTGAAGTTCTCCTTTTCATCGTTCCTGGGAGGGATCTTTGACGGCAATGCACCGCCTGCCCTCTCCGACGGCGACGGGGACGGAACCGTGGAGATCTACTGCGGTGTCACGGGCAAGTCACCCGCTCCCTTCTACGCACTGGCCGCCACTGCGAAGGGGACCTCGCGGCTGGATTGGCCCCAGTACCTCCATGACTGGAGAAACACCGGCAACTACGAAACCGCCATGAAAATGATATCCGAGTGGCCCTTTGCGGCCCTCTGTCTACTTCTCCTGTGCCGATGGCGAGGAGCTAGATGAGAAGGAAGAGATCATCCCCCTTCCTCGAAACCGTTCTGGGTCCAACCTTCTCCTCGCCCGGGCGGATCCTGTCAGCCAGGGACTCGAACTTGTATTCGCACATGACTTCGTAGGGCCCAGGTACGACGAACGGCCTGGCTCTGGATCGGGATTGAACCGCCTTCTTGGCTGCGTCCCTGATCATCTCGCACGCCGCCGAGGGAGTTAGGCTTAGGGCACAGTTCCTTGACAGTCCCTGCTTCACCGCCACAGTCTCGATGTTGCCCAGGAACTCCCTGGCTTCCCTCGTCCCTTCTTCGCAGCTGGTCACCAGGAGGACCGGCACCCCCACGGAGCCGGCGAGAGCTCCGTCCATGCCTATCTCCCCGATGAGCCTGCCGTTGAGCCACATATTCTGAATCGCAGTTGAGGAATACGAGTGGGACAAGACCCCTTTCTCTTTTCCTGCCATCGGGTGATAACCAATGAAGAAGATCCCGGCGAAGGTGGAGTCAAGGGTCTCGAAGCGCCTTGGCCTTGGAACTCCGAGGAGGACCCTCACTCTCGGGTCTAGCTGGTCGTATATCAGGTTCAGGCCGGATCCGTGTGCGTCGTCCACGACGACTCCGGTTGCGCCCCCCTCGAACGCCCCCTGGGCGGCTGCATTGGCCTCCCCCGTCAGGACTTTCCTGGCGAACTCGTACTGCTTGCCTTCCGTCAGCGTCTTGAGGGGCTCGCCCACTATGCACGCTCCTCCCTCAAAGTCGACAGAGATGTAGATCTTGCAGTCTGGATCTGCCATCGCTTCACCAGGGATGCAACGCCCGGATTTGCCTCAAAAAGGTGATGGAAACCAGAGATGAAGGTGGGTCGATCTTGCGACCCGAACGACGGGGCCAGGCATCCAAGCAGACAGATATATGAAGGCACTCATAGGTAGGCCAGATGGCGGTGCCATGGGGAGCATGATTCACGGTTCATTCAAGGTCGCCTCCTACCTCTTCCTAGTCGGCTTGGTGGCCACCGTTGGCGTTGTGATCCTCGTCATCGTCGGGCCGATCCTCATGGAAATCGATATCCTTGCCGAGCCAACGTATTCAAGGATCGAAACCTTCATGAGGAGGATGCTGCTCTACTTCATCGTATTCGCAATAGGCTATGTGATCGCAAGCTGGGGGCGGCGTCTGACCATGCCCAGGGCAAGGCCCTACGGCTACGACTGATGCCCCCTCTCCGCCCATGCCAGGTACGCCGGCTCCAAGGCTTCCCTGATCCCGCTGGCCAGCAGGGGCTGGGCATGGATCGTTGAGTGATAGCCGTCAGGCTCGTTGAAGTACCGCCCGGGGTAGTCTTCGACCAGAGATGGAAAGGTCCGCCAGTAGTTGACCAACGGGACGCCAGAACCACGAGCCACCCGCTCCAGAACATCGAGGTAGAAACTCAGCAGGTTGATCTGGATGAGAAGCCTTGTGTCGGATCTCCCCCAGGTCGGGACGGGGGGCGGGGTCCAGACAATTGGCTGGGCATTGCCGGCGTGGGCGAGGTCGAAGAGGGCACGCATGTTGCTCTCCATCTGGTGGGGAGTGCACTGGACCAGATAGCTGGAACTGCACTCGTAGTGGCGGATGTGGCTGTCGTTGAGAAGGTAGCAGATGACCACGGCATGGGGCCTCATTGGCGCCACGTCCCTGCGCCACCGATAGAGACCGAGGCTTGAACTTGTTCCCCCTAGACCGGCGTTGATCACCTGCGCATCGGACCCCAGTAGGCGCTCCAGGATCCCGGTCCAGCGCTCCTCCCTCTTCATGTTCCCACATTCGGTTATGGAATCACCCAGGGCAACTACTCTAAACTTGTCCTCGGCAAGCCTGTCATCGAACTTCTCGACTTCCTGAGGTATCCTGATGTTCTCCTCCAGTTCGATCATGGCATTCGCCTGGACCCGAGGCCTGCCCCGGGGTGAAAAATCCTATCATCGGTGATATCCTGTGGTTGAGGGGTATCATCCGCCTTGCTGTCTGCTGGAAAACAGATAAGAAGGCCGATCCCGCCTTGGAGGTCCGAGAGTGACGGCATTGGGCATCCCGCCAGAAAGACACGAATCCGCCAACAGGAAGCTGCTGAACGAGTGGGGCCCGACCATCTTGGCCATCGTGGTGATCTACCTCGTGCTGAACGTCGTTCTGCCCGCGGTGCTCTCAACCCGAAGCCCGCTCATGGTGGTCGTGTCCGAGAGCATGGTCCCGACCCTTAACGTGGGGGACATAATTGTTGTACGCGGTAGGCCGACTTACGAGGTGAACGACATCGTGGTCTACCGCACGGTTCTGTACTCGAAGCCCATCGTTCACCGCATAATAAGCATCAAAGGCGAGCACTACATCACCAAGGGTGATCATAACACATTTGCCGATCCCGGGACGATAGCACCGCCGGATGGGATCGTCCGAGACAACATCCAGGGCAAGGTCGTCTTCGTCGTGCCCAAGCTGGGCTTTCCCAAGTATCTGTTAAGCAGGATCTTCTCGGGCTGACGCTTGATGGGTTGTCCGGCAACAGGCCGAGCTGGCGGGGGGACGTACGTGCTTGTCTTTGATCTGTCGAGCCCCCTGCAAACCAGGTTTGGCCTCTTGCAGGGGACCTACTGCTATGTGGGATCGGCGTTCGGCCCCGGAGGGATCCAGGCCAGACTCGGAAGACATCTCAGGAAACACAAGAAGGTTTCCTGGCATCTCGACATCGTAACCAACTCGGATGCGTTCGCCCCATTGGCTGCATTCGCCACCGACAGGCGTATCGAGTGTGCCATCGCTGCGGCACTGTCCTCACGGCTGGAGGCTTGCCCAGGTTTTGGGTGCTCCGATTGCAGCTGCCAGAGCCATCTGTTCCGGGTTATGGATCTCCAAGCCTTCCGATGCGTCGTGCAGGAAAGTGGTCTGCGGGAGCTTGACCGATCGCTTCTGGCTCGGCCGGGATAGGCGCTAACCCATCGGCAACTGGACCACCCGGCCCGACTGGACGCTCCCATAGGCCGCCAGAGCTATCTCTAGAGCCGCAAGGCCATCCTGGCCGGTGGCACGGGGTTTGGACCCTTTCCGGATGCAGTGGATGAAATCCAGACAGGCGTGATAGTCGATATCGGTGGCATAGTTCAGCAGCCTCAGCCTGTCTCCTCTCTTGGTCAGGCCCAGGTTCTGGCAGAAGCCGTCCAGCTCGACGGTAGACTCGGAGCCGAAAATGCGCATTCGAACGTCACCCCAGATCGGATAGCCCTCTGGCCTGCTCCACGAAGGGTCTATTGACCCGATGGCTTGCTCGTAGGCAACGAGGACCAGGCCCGCATCATCGATGCCCAGGTTCTCGTGCAGCCTGTTGCCCCCCAAGGCGTAGACCCGCCTGGCACCGCCCCCAACGAACCAGTTCATCAGATCGGCCACATGCACGGTGTGGTCGATGATCGCGCCCCCTCCGCTCAACTCGGCTCTGGTGAACCAGCCACCCGGCATCGAGCCGTGGTTCGTCCCGCTCATGGCCACTATCTCGCCAACGCATCCGGAGTCGATGGCTTTCTTCGTCTCCAGAACGATCGGGCTGTACCTCATGACGAAGGCCACCTGAAGGATGAGGCCTTCCTTCTCGCAGGCCGTGATCATCTCCTTGGCATCCTGGATGGTGGTAGCTATGGGTTTCTCCACCATGACGTGCTTGCCAGCCTCGGCGGCGGCGACGACGTCCTGCTTGTGCCTAGAGTTCGCCGAACATATGCAGACGCCGTCGACTCCGTCGTTGTCCAGAAGCGCGTCCAGCGACATGAACTCGGTGCGGTACGTCGAAGCCATCTGCCTTCCGCGCACCTCATCCGGATCAGCCACCCCTACCAGCCTGCAGTCGGGCATGTGGTTGAAACACCTGGCATAGCTTCTGGCATGCATGTGGTCAAAACTGACGATTCCGATTCCTGTCATATGCATTGCCATCACCCCAGCACGACAGCCTCCCCGAGCTTGGCGCTCTCCACGGCGGCCAACGCCACCCTCATCGTCCTGAGGCCCTCCGAAACTGGGACGTCCGGCTCCCTGCCATCCTTGACGCATTCAACGAAGTGCCTTAGTTCCCGGACGTATCCGTCCTCATCGAATGGATCCGACTTCGCGGCCCCATCGCGCCCGAAGATCGCGTAGGCGTTGACTGCCCTGCCGTCTAGGTGTACGAGCCCTCCTGTGCCTGCGATCTCTATGTAGGTAGTAAACGGAAACGTTGGAGATCCCATCCAGCTGCACTCGCATAGTGCTTCCCAGTCGCTGTGGCCCAACAGGACCTGCCCGTGCACGTGGACGCCATCGCGCAAGTAGGCCTGCGAGAAAACCGTGTGCGGCTCGCCCATGACCCACCTGACGTAGTCGATATCGTGAATGCCTAGATCGAAGATCACGCCATTGCTCTTCTTCATGTCCATGTACCAGCCGGCCCATCTGGGCGGCGGCCCCACTCGATATGCTAGGAGGTGCCTTGCCTTCCCAATCTCGCCTGCCTTGGCCCTTTCGTGTAGTTCAGCGTAGCCCGGCCAGAACCTCAGGACGTGGCCCACCATGCTCAGGCCTGCGCTGCCGAAAGCGGCCTTGACGATGGCCTCTCCATCCTCCAGATCTATTGCCAGGGGCTTCTCCAAGAAGACGTTGAAGCCCTCCTCGAGCGCTCTGACGGCGAAGGACCTGTGAAGGGCAGTCGGCAGACATATGTCCACGATGTCAGGCTTCTCTGCCAAAAGCTCGGAAAAGTCGGAGACATACGTGGCCCCCGTGGACCGGGCCAGGGGCTTGCCTTTGGAGGGGTCGATATCGCATACATGGGCCAGGGTCGCCCCGTTGATCTTTCGGTAGGAATTGGCGTGTGTCTCGCCCATGAAGCCTGCGCCGACTATCGCCACCTTGGCTCTCATCCTTGATCCTCCCCGCGTATCCCGTTGATCTGTCTAGATAAATCTTGGCGAGCATCCAAGCCTGCGAGCCTGCGCGTCCCCCTGGCATGACCCACGATCACATGCCGAGACGCGAAGTGGGAAGACCGGGTCTAGATTTGCGACATCGGCTCAAGCGTACAACCTCTTGCTGACAGAGACCCTGCCCCCGCAGACTCTGCACCTCTTCGATCGGTAGATCTCGAAGATCTGGGAGATGTCTTCTTGCTTCCTCTCTACCTCGTACAGCTCGAGAGAGAATTCCCTTGTGTGCCGGAGGAGTTCGCTGATCTTGTCAATCGGTATCCTGTCCGTCCTGCTCAACGGGTGGATGCGAGCTCGAAATAGGGCCTCGTTCTTAATCATATTCCCAACCCCGGCGAAGACTTCCTGGTCCATGAGGACATCGCAAATCGCTCTGGGTCCTTCCCGGCGAACCAGTGAGAGCACCTTGCCGGGGTTCCAAAGACTCCCTGTGATGTCTATCTCCGGATCGTAGGTCCTATCGCCGTCGCGGGCGGTTGAATCCAGCAGCCTCACCGAACAGTTGTAGAACCTCACGCCGCTGCCTTCGAAGTCAAGTGCCAGCCTGGGTGTCTGGTTTGGCCGTTCTTGGTTGACTCGGTAGCTGCCGTACATCATGAAGTGCACTCTGATATGGAGATCGCCGAAGTCCAGAAGAAGCTGCTTGCCCCTGCTGAACACATCCAACATGATCCTCCCATTGATTCGGGAGAGGTCAATCCTAGCGTTACCGTAGGCGGCCGTGACCCTCCGTCCCTTGAGGCCCAGCATGTCCTCCGCAGCAATCCTCACACCGGGCCCTTCCATAGAGTGGCCAACGAGCGGGCGTTGATAATTCTGATCGTCGGCTAGGTCCGCGCATTCCCGCCCTTGCGTGGCCGGAAGCCACCCAATGATTTAAGTCTTCCAGCCTCCGTGAACAGGGCCTCATGCAACTGGGATTCGATTCGGCGACATATCTGAGGGAGCAGACGAAGGCGATACGTGGAAGGGTCCGCAAGTTTGGGGAGAGGCTATACCTTGAGTTCGGGGGCAAACTGTGTTACGATTTACATGCTGCCAGGGTGCTGCCGGGCTATGATCCCAAAAACAAGATCAGGCTTCTCAAGATGCTGAAGGATATCGAGATAGTCCACTGCGTGTGCGCGAAGGACCTAGAGAAGGGGACGATCAGACAGGACTTTGGCCTGACCTACGATAATGAGACGCTGAAGACGGTGGACGATCTTGCGGAGGAAGGTTTGGCCGTCTCGGCCATTGTCATAACACGATACGAGGGAGAAGAGGCCGCGACGAGATTTCGGAGGAGGCTGAGGAACCTGGGGATGAAGGTCTTCGTGCAGCGAGAGATCAGGGGGTATCCTAGGGACATCGATTATGTTGTGAGCGACGATGGCCTGGGCAAGATGGCCTACGTGCCGGTCAGTGGGAAGATCGTCATCGTCACCGGCCCTGGCGGTGGCAGCGGCAAGATGGCGTTCTGCATCTCGCAGATATTTCACGAGCGCAAGAGAGGCACCAATAGTGGTTTTGCCAAGTTCGAGACATTCCCCATATGGGACCTGCCCGCCGACCACCCGGTGAACGTTGCGTACGAGGCTGCGACGGCGAACCTGCTTGATGTTGTCATGGTGGACCCTTTTCACGAGGCCGCATACGGTGTCAGGGCGGTGAACTACAATCGCGACATCGAAAACTTCGCGATCATGAAGAACGTGTTCGACAGAATCACCCCGGGGGAGAGCTCAGCTGGCGATTACAGGAGTCCCACCGAGATGGGCATCAATCGCGTGAGTTGCGGCATCATGGATGAGCGGATATGCAGAGAAGCGGCCAAGCAGGAAATCATAAGGCGCTACTTCAGGTACAAAGAGGAGTTCCTCAGGGGGCTGCAGAAGAGGAGCACGGTGGACAGAATGGATGGGATCATGGCCAAAGTGGGCCTGAGGGAAACCGAAAGGAAGGTGGTCATGCCTGCAAGGAAGGCGGCGGAGCAGGCCAGACACCAGGAGGGCAAGGGGAATGAGGGCATATACAGCGGGGCTGCCCTCGAGCTGCCCGACGGCATGATCGTGTCTGGGAAGAATTCACCCCTGCTGCACGCGGAGTCCGCAGTCGTCCTCAACGCCGCCAAGGAGTTAGCCGGAATACCTGACGGGGTACATTTGCTCTCGGCCGAGGTTATTGGGCAGATCAATGCGTTCAAGACCGGAATCCTGTACGAGAAATCCGAGAGCCTGAATCTAAACGAGACGTTGATCGCCCTGTCCGTGTCGGCTGCTAGGGACGAAGAGTCAAGAAGGGCGATTGGTAGGCTCAAGGATCTGGAGGGATGCGAAATGCACACAACACACACTCCTACCAACGGGGACTATCAGGCCCTCAGAAAGCTGAAGATAAACGTGACCACCGATGCGCTGCCCGTCATGAAGAGGTATTTCGTGGAGTGAACGCAATCTGGCCGGGTCGATCGATTTCAGCAACAAGCACCTCGGGGCCCTGCACTGTTGTGTGTCTCACCTCTGGAGGAGCGTATCTCTGACCTGGTGAGTAACTCCAAGGCCCATCCCATGTTCCCTTGGCCTTCTCTCGCCCTTCAGGGTGTGGGTAGAGCAGCGAGTACCACTCAATCATCCCCCGGCAAGGACAAGAGAGGTCAGAGCCAGTCACAGAGCCCTACCTACAGCACCGCACCCAACCACAACTACCCACCGCCCATCCACTACCATTACCCACTACCCACTACCCACGAAATCCTTATTAGCCAGAATCACGTGCCATTCGTGCGTCGGTCGGGGGTTGAGCGGCCTCGAGAAGCGGGTTCTCGGAGCACGTAGACGCCCGTGCTTCCCGCTTAGCTGGGGGCCGGAGCCCTTCCTGTTGAGTTGAGTGCGGGGAATGCACGTGGATTTCCATGCGACGATCTTTGAGGTGATCCTGATATCGACTGTTGGGGGATACATCGGCTTCCTGCTGGGGCTGAGATTTGGGGCATACCTCGCTGCCGAGAACAGGCCCATCCGTGATGGAGCCGAGCCATCTAGCCATCGTTCAATGCAGCCCGAAGCCGGCAAAACTAGGTCACCAGTGAACTGGATGTGAAACCATCAGCGACCTTGCGGGGCGGCCCCCGACAAGACCCCATGAATCGGGCCTCTTGGTACGAGGTCGACCAAGGATCTGAAACCTGATGGCTGAGTGCCTGGCCGGGGCGAAGGTGAAGGCGCTAATAGTGAGAAAGAATTTTATATGGAAATGTGGAGCCTAGAGCGGGTTCCGCCCGATGATGAGGTACCGTTACCACACGTTCGACTGGAAGCTCATCGTCGGGATCGTCGTGGTCATCGCGGTCGTGCTTCTTCTCCTGTTGAACCGCACGACCGAGATCCGGCTATCCGGGCCCAGCCAAGTCGCGATCAAGATCAAGGCGCAGGAGCAGCTCGTTTTCAACGCCACGATTAGGAGCCAGCCGGGAAGCAGGTCCTACTCCAACTACAGCTGGCATGCCGACGGCAGAGGCATCTTCGAGATCGAGGAGCTCTCCGAGAACTTCGTTGGCAGGTACTCAAGGTTTCCGCTGGAAAGCGGGGAGACCCGGAAGCTCAGGTTCAGAGTGACCTTGATCGGGGAGAACCCGCCCGAGGGCCGGTACTTCATAGACTTCCATCTCGAGGCCGAGGAGAAGGGGAAGGCCGCCAGGATCTCGAACGTCTACCGTCTCTGGGTCGAGCTGGAAAGGGAGGCGTAGCCACCGCCCCTCTTGAAGGTCCTTCTCACGTAGATGAGAAGCCCAAGACAAAGCATCGAGAATACAGCGAAGTAGGCCGCGTTCCACAGGTCGCCCATTGCACCGCAGTAGATGGCCACCAGCAGCAGCAACACGAAGCTGCCGCCTGCGAAGAGCTCGGCCTTCTCGATCGTCTTACTGCCTTCCTCCCAAGCAGCCACGCTGGAGCGATCATGGATGTGCTTAAAACTATTCTTGGTCTGGTCCGGTCCGCCCTGCTGGGTTTGCGTTCTCGAAGGTTCGGGGCATGGACTCTGGGCTCAGCCACGTGGGCCCTGTTCTGGGTGCTGCTTCTGGTCAAGCACGGACTTCAGAACCCTGCCAACTACGGCCCCGTCTATCTTCCCCCTGACCTGCTTCATTACCTCGCCCATGACCGGGGCGAAGCTTCTCTCCCCCCTCTCTGCGATGAGATCGGCCTTGTCCCTCACCACCTGCTCTACGATCCTCCTTAGTTCCTCCTCCGTCAGCATCTGCCTCTCACCGAGTGCATCCTGAAGCGACTTCCCGCTGGCCATTTCCGAGAGGATGGCAGCCATCTCCTCCCTGACTACGCGTCCATCCGAGACCGCGGAGAAGAACTCGACAAGCTGGTCCTCCCCGATGCAATCCACGTCCACCCCCTCCCTTCTCAGGTTTCTGAAGGTGCCAACCAGGGTGGTCGCTAGGAGAGTCGTGTCGATTCCGATCCTGGAGCTAATTCTCTCGAAGAGCTGCAGGTTCTCGTCCCTGATCAGCTGATCGGCAAGATCGCGGCTCATGCCGCTTCGAACCAGCCTCTCAAGTTTCGGACCCGGCTTTTCGGGCAGGCTTTCGAGAAGACGCTGGAGTCGGTCCGGCGAGATGGGGATGGGGGGGATATCCGTCTCGGGATACATGCGAGACGAGCCGGGGAGGGGCCGCTTATAGTTAGTTGTGCAGTCGTCATTCGGCTCCCTCGTTTCCTCCGGCAATCCATCCATGGCCTGAAGGGCTCTTCTCTTCACAGCATGCACGGCCCTTTCAAGCGTCCTTCCCTCGCCAGCCATCACTACGATCGCATCCTGCTCGCCAGCGCCGAGGTGTTGGCGCAGTTGCACGAAGATGTCGGTCAGCCCCATAGAGCCCAGGTCCTCATCGGTGTGGATCAGTCCGCCTATCCCATAAGCCTTGGCGTGATCGGCCAGCTCCCGGCCGAAGGTTCTGCCCGGGCAGAGCTCTCGACCGAGCAGATCGCCGTAGCCTGTCAATCGAAGAGCCACGATCCTTCCTCCCCTCCTCAGCGCGCGGAGGAGGGGTCCCTTGGTTGTGTCCCCGAAGATCTGGGTGACGTCAAACGGACCGGATACCTCTGCTCCCCGGCTGCGAAGCTCATCCACAACTGCGATCAGGGAAAGCTGCCTCTGGGCCTCCTTCCTTGTCAGTTCGGCGAGCCTTCCGATCTCCTGGAATCCCTTGATCTCGACCCGGGCACCTCCCTTCACGGAGACGTTCACGTCCTGCCTTATCGTGCCGATCCCCCTCTGCACCTTTCCAGTCATTCTCAGGATCATCCCGATCCCCAGGGCGACCTCCTGCACCTCCTCCGGTGAGTAACCCTCCAAGAGGCCGGTGGCCACTTCAATCAGAGGAATGCCCAGTCTGTCCAGCTTGTAGGCAATGGCCCCGTCCTTTTCGCCCCCGATGCCAGCCGCTTCCTCCTCCAAACAGATGGTCGGGATGTCAAGCCTGCCCCTCGGGCCCTCCATGGTACCGTCGAGGCCTATCATAGAGGTTCGCTGGAAACCACTCGTGTTGCTGCCGTCGACCACGGTTTTGCGCATCACATGGATCTCGTCCGGAATCGTCGCATCGAAGAGAAGGGCGATCTGGAGTCCGATGTCCAAGGCCTCCTCGTTGAGGGGCATGGGCGGCTCCTCATCAAGCTCGACCAGGCATGTCTCGCCCTCGTAGACCTGGTAGAGGAACTCCCTGTCCCTGAGGTACTCGTGAAGGGCGGCTCGATCCACCTCCCCCAGCTCGCCCGCCACCGCCCGAAGCTTGCGCCTGACCTCCATCATCGGCTCTGCGACGGACAGGCCGCTCGAACAGGTGCAGAACAGCTTATGGCTATCCAGTCGCTGGTGGATCTCGATGCCACACTTCAGGCCAATCGAATCGTACTGCGAGATCAAGAGGATCAGGCCTCACCTGGAAAGGCTCTGGGATCGGATGCCTGGGAGATCTCGCCAGCAAGGTTGGCCAACATCATCCTCTTGGCTTCCTCCGGCGAGGGATCGTGGCCCAGCACCCATCCCAGCTTCACGTAGGCTGTTTCGGGGATCATATCGCCACAGTAGATAACGCCAAGCCTCCAGACCTTGCGTCCCTCGCTGTAGACCAACGGATGGGTTCGGCCGTACAGAGTCTGGGGGGAAGCAGCGACAACGACCCCTTCTTCAATCGCTCGGGACAGGGCCGGGAGAAGGTTCTGCCGGCTTTCATCAGAGGCAACATGCCCGAGGGCCGTGACCTCCAACAAGATGCCCCTATAGCCCCGGTCCACAAGGAAATCTATCATCTCCGGCTGCATACCCGGGAAGAACTTGAGGAGCGCCACCTTCTCCTCGAAGACGGCGTCAAGGCGAACCGGTGCTTCCTTTCTCTCCACATGTCCTGCCTGGATCTGGATCTTGCCATCGGGCCAGACCCGGCCAAGCGGGAGGGAGTTGACAGACCTGAACGCATCCCTCCTGGAGGTGTGCATCTTCCTGACCCTGGTGCCCCTGTGGATCAGGCAGAAGGTATCATGCATGGTGCCGTGCATCACCAGACACACCTCGCCTATCGTAGACCTGCCTGCTACGGCGGCGGCGCAGAGAAGATTCATCGACGCATCGGTGGAACCTCTGTCGGTGGATCTCTGGGCCCCCGTGAAGACCACGGGTTTGAAAAGGTCTCTGAGCATGAAGCTGAGAGCCGCGGTGCTGTAATGCATGGTGTCCGTTCCGTGGGCGACGACAACGCCCGATGCGCCGGAATTCAACTCCTCGGCCACCGATCGGGCGATCTCCCGCCAGTGGAAGGCCGACATGTTCTCGCTGCCGATAAGGAACGGCTGGGCTACCTTCCTCACCGAGACAAGGTCCCCAAGCTCCGGAGCCATGTAGAACATCTGACCCGGCTCCATAAGCCACTTGACCCCACCCGTCTGATAGTCCAGCCTCGAACCGATCGTGCCCCCCGTTGACACGATGGATATCTCCGGCAGGTCGGCCCTTCTCTTCAGCGACACGCTGGGAAAGCTCTCCAGACTTCTGCCCTCCGAGATCCTCCGGATCTCCACGGACGGGTCCCACCTTATGCCGACGTTGTACCCGCTGTCGAGCTTGATGACGATCGATCGGCTGTCGCCCCCGATGAGCGGCCTGGGCAGGAGAATGCCGCTGCGCCTGAACCCCTTTCTGCTGATCTGGACGACGTCGCCAACCCGTGCCCCGGCCGCCGCTAGCGTGCGTTGGGCATCTGGGGAATAGTTCTCAAGCTCCAACTGCAATACCGGTCAACGATCCCGCCTTGTCTTAAAAACTGTGTCCGCACGCGGCTCAAGGCCACGATTACCCGGGACGCATATTGCGGGACGAAGGCGAGCTTGAGGCCTGAAGGCTCAAGGAAAGATATCTATTCGCAGGTGGGGACTCGCACCCATCGAGGTTGATGACCATCACGAGGGCCCTCAACGAGTTGAAGAGAACAGCAATATCCCTTATGTGCGAGGAACGGGGAGACCTGCCGGAGAAGATCGTCGATCGCATGATCGAGATAGTGCATTCCAAGGAGGAGGAAGAGAAGGCCAGGAGGAGGCAGGCACTTAGGAAGAGGCTCGACGAGATGGTGAAGAGCGCGGAGAAGGAGATCCACGACCGCTACGAGGCCAAGGTCGACACCCTCGAGGTAATCAAGATCCACATGAAGAAGGGCGAGTACGACGAGGCTAGTGCCCTTCTGAGGGGTTTCTACCTGACCAGAAAGGCCCCGAGCAGAAGGGCCAAAGCGCAGGTGCAGGAATCACCCCCGGAGGTGGGGGAGGCGGTCAGGGAGGTCCTCATGGAGAAGCCGGCCTCGGATACCTTCGAAGAGCTTGCCCGGCTCATGTCCGTCAGCGAGGAGGAGGCAAGGATGTACGCCTTGGAGCTCGCGAGTGGATTTCACAAGGCTACCGGGCATGAGATAACCGCCGAGAAGGCGGCGGAGTGCTACCTGAAGTTCAGAAACTGGGATTTCAAGAACACCTGGATCGCGTACTACAAGGCCCGGGCCTCCTGAGAGGACCCAGGCTTCTGGGCGGGTCGTCGGCCCACCGGTATCAGCTCAGCCCGGAACGGGATGCAGACTCGCTATTGATTCCGTTCTCCAGGGCGCGCCTGGTCCACGGACAGAATCGCCGAGCGCGAAGACCGGGCGATTCACTCGAAGGTTATGACCTGCCTAGCGATCTCGAAGGCCTCCGCATACCTGACCTGTGCCTGCCAGCCCCTGAACTGATTCAGACCCATGACCGAATCGGGGCGCATGTAGTATCTGTTTTCCTGGCTCTTATGGATCTCGATCGCCTTCATCTTGATCTGGATGGAACTGCTGATGTCGACGTAGGTAGAGGGCTCGAAGTTGGTCCATGCCGACATGCCCTCGTACATGAAGACCTCCCTGACCTTCCGCGCTGCCGAAAGGGTGGCCAAGCTCCCATGCCTGTGGTCCTGGTGCCTGTCCTTGTGGCTCGTGCAGTAGACCCGATCGGGGAGATCCAGATTAATGTACTCCTCGATCTTGGAGACGGAGTCCACCGAATCATCTATGCACCCATCGGGAAGGCCGAGGAAATCGATTCTGTCAACGCCCAGAACCCCCGCCGATTCCCGGGCCTCCCTCTTACGCACCTCGGGATCCCCTCCTCGCTCGCCGTTGGAGAGGACCAGTATCCGCACCTCATCCCCCCTCCGTCTGTGCAGGGCGATCGTGCCTCCCGCGCACAGACAGAAGTCATCGGGGTGGACCGCTACCACGACTACCTTCAATGAATCACCGCATTCTCTCCCTGACTACAAGATCGTAGGGGGCCCGCACGAAGCTTAGCCCCTCGGCGTAGCTGCGCACCGGCTGCAGACTCTGACCCAGGGCCAGCCTTGCAGTCACCTCAGCCAGATTCACGCCGGCCAGGGCCGCCAGATAGTTGTACCCGAAGAGCCTCGGGTTGACCTCCATGAGCTTGTAGGACCCGTCTCTTTCATCCAGTTTGACCTCCGGCGAGGCGGGTCCCCGCCAGCCCAGACAGGTGACGTATCTCTCGCCGAGGTCCTGGAGGACGGGTTCGATCACGGTCGTACCGCAGACGGCAACCCCTCCGGTCGCCGGGACTTCCTTAGTCTTCTTCAGAACGATGCTGGCCGCGATCCGTCCGTCCGCACCGCAGACGGTTCCGATTGTAAATACCGGACCCGGTACGTATTCTTGGAGGAGGACTCGGCCGCCCTGGGAGGAGGCAGCTCTGACTGCACGTCCCAGATCCCTTGCGTTGGGCACGTAGCTCACTCCCCTTGCTCCCCTCGATCTGCTCGGTTTGACGACGAGGGGAAAGCCAAGCTCCTCGGATCGCCTCTTGGCGTCCGCCAGATCCGTGCAGACCATCGTCCTGGGGACCGGCAATCCTGCTCTGCTTGCCTCCAAGATCGTTCGGTACTTGTCGAGTGCCTTGCCCGCCACCTCCTCCGAGGGAAGCAGCAATCCCACCGTGTCCGTTAGCCGCTCCAGGATGTGTCGTCGGCAGAGCGTCGAGATCTCCTCATCCACAGTGGGGATTAGAACATCGACCTTTTCGCGCTCCAAGATCTTGAAGAGCGCAAGGGCAAACCCTTCATCGGAGGCCCCGGGGACGACGTAGGAGGCATTCGGGTCAAGATAGAACCCCGCCGCATCACGGTCCATGTCTAGGGCGATGATCCTAGTCTCCAGGTTGGAGGCTCTGAGGCTCCTCATACAGTTGAACCCGGCCGGTCCCCCGACGCCGGTGACGCAGACGCTAACCGGACTCAAAGCTTACCCACGTCGCCTCCATATGTGGCCATTTAACTCTTCCCGGCCCCCGCCCGCCCGGCAACCGCCGGTGGCAGGTTGGCCGTCCGGCTGTCGAAACATATTTGTCGACATCCCGTTTCCGCCCTGAAGGCGATATCTTGGAGAGATCATGGATCGAACTGCTGAGGGAACTGACAGAATCGTTTGGTCCCCCCGGATTTGAGAGAGAGACCGCTCAGATCATCAGAACGCGGATGCAAGGCGTGGCTGACTCTGTCAGAACGAACAAGTTGGGCTCGGTCATATTCCACAAGAAAGGCACCGCCGACAAGCCCTTGGTCCTGATCGCCGGACACATCGACGAGATCGGCTTCTGCGTCACCGGCATCGAGAAAGACAATGGTTACCTGACCTTCGGCCCATTGGGGGGATGGCACGACCAAGTTCTCCTAAGCCAGCGAGTGGTGGTCAGGACCAGAAAGGGCGATCTGTTGGGCGTGATCGCCGCGATCCCTCCCCATCTGATCCCGGAGGAGGAGCGAAAGAACGTGATCAAGAGGGAACAGATGCATATCGACATAGGCGCAACGTCCAGACAGGAGGCCGAGGAACTGGGGGTTAGGATCGGTGACCCTGCCGTCCCCGTCTCACCTTTTGCCCTCATTCGCGACGGCAGAATAGCGGTGGGGAAGGCCTTCGACGACAGGATCGGTGCCTTGGTAGGCATGGAGCTCGTCAGGAGGCTTAAGGAGGAGGGAATCCAACATCCAAACACCGTGATTGGCGCCGCCACGACGCAGGAAGAGGTGGGATGCCGCGGTGCCCGGACGGTGGCGCATGACACCAACCCCGACGTCTGCTTGGTTGTCGAGGTGGATGTGGCCGGTGACGTGCCGGGGATGGCGGGCAAGATCGCTCCCTCCAAGATGGGCAAGGGGGCTGCCATTCTGACCTACGACTCATCCATGATTCCGAACCAGCCGCTGAAGGAATTCGTCATCGGGGTTGCGGAGGAGATGAAGATAACTCACCAGCTTTCCTTCCTCTCGCGAGGGAGCACCGATGCCGGAGTAGTGCACATCCACGGGGCAGGATGTCCCAGCATCGTCATCGGGGTTCCCACGCGACACATACACTCGCATGTGGGCATGTTGGCTCTCAGCGACGTTGAAGCGGCCACCACGCT
>CAYVLA010000050.1:0-22394 GCA_964452145.1 Hadarchaeota archaeon (SeqCode) | reverse complement strand
GACTCCTGAAGAAAGAGCAATGATCAGGAGCCCGGCCAAGGGCCTCTTGGCCAGGGCAAGAAGGAAGGCAAGCTGCCATCCGGCAAGGATCACACCAACCGAGATGACTGTCTTGCTCACGTCGACACCCGCAAGGCGTTTGACGAGGATGCCCGCGAGTATGGCAGCCGAGAAGATGCCCATGGCTGTGAAGTATATGCCGGGCGAAACCAACAGGTAAGTGTAGGGATACTTCCCGGCGTCCACCAGGGCCCTGACCGTCGTCGCTAGGACCATATAGGGAAGGAACATGAGGAAAAGGTTGAGATCAAATCGGTAGCCGGTCCTCTTGACGAATCTGTAGCTGATCAGGGCCGCCAGGCCGAGAAGCACACCATAGGCGAGGGTGTTGACCCAGTTGTAACCGGTACGGTCCCAGATGGGCGAGGTGAAGTACTTGCGGATCACATCCAGCAATGGGTTCATATATTTAAGCCTGGTTCCCGACTTCGCATAAATGCTTCGGTATCGGGTCCCAGCTCCCTTGAGGCCGAGGTCTCTGTTTCCCGCTCGAGATGTGATGGGTTGAAGAAACCTAAGCGGATGCAGCTGCCCAGATACGTTGACATCGATTCCGGGATACTGAGCGAGATGCCAGGAATCCTCGATTCCATGCGGATATGTGGCCAGTTCCTCGTCGTCACGGGGGCAACCGAGACCCTCCGATACGGCAGGCAGGTCTACGATGCGCTCTCGTCGGCCACGGACGCGGATCTAATCTCGGTGGAGAGGGACAAGCGGGAAGCGATCAAGGCGGTCTCGGGGCGCATGAGGCACAGGCCCCGAACCCATCTGGTGGCCGTGGGGGGAGGCAAAGTCATCGATACGGCCAAGTACTGTGCCTACGCCGGCAACACCGAGTTCATCAGCGTGCCTACAGTCCTCTCACACGATGGCATAGCCTCGTCCCGGGCAAGCATGTCCAATGAAAAGGGGGTCGCCTCCATGGACGCGGTTGCCCCCATCGCCATAATCATGGACATGAAGGTCATATCCAACGCGCCGTACAGGTTCATGGCGTCCGGATGCGGCGACACCGTGGCGAAGAACACAGCCGTAATGGACTGGGACCTGGCGCACAGACTCGGGAAGGACGATAAGAGCGAATATGCAAGCGCCCTCTCACTGATGAGCGCCAAGATGGTAATGGACTCGGCCGACCTCATCAGGACCGCAACTGAGGATGCGGCTAGGCTGGTGGCGAAAGCCCTGATAGGAAGCGGGGTTGCCATGAGCATCGCCGGGTCGAGCAGGCCGGCCTCGGGCTCGGAGCACATGTTCAGCCATGCCCTAGATGCCATCTCGCCCGGCGTGGCACTCCACGGCGAACAGGTGGGCGTTGGGTCGATAATGATGATGTATCTGCACGGGGGGGATTGGCGGGCCATCAGGAGCTTCTTGATCAGGATCGGGGCCCCGGTCTCCGCGAACCAACTTGGCATCGGTGAGGACGACATAGTCAAAGCTTTGACCAAGGCCCACCTAGTGAGGCCCGATAGGTATACGATCCTCGGCGAGACGGGCTTGAGCGAAGCCGCCGCCCGAAGAGTTGCAAGGGGGACCGAAGTGATATGATCACTCTGATAGGCAAGAAGCTGGCAAAGCCCGGGCAGGAATTCATCCACTACGGAGTCGGGAGTTCTAGGGAGTGCATGGGATGCAAGCTGAGGAAGGTCTGCGATAACCTTGAGGTCGGAAGGAGATACGTCGTTAGGAGTTCGATGAACAAGCCTCACGAGGAATGCCGAATTCATGATGAGGGCGTCATGCTGGTTGAGGTGGAACCCGCCGAGATCCAGGCGCTGCTGCCCTCCCAGCTGGTCAGCGAAGGTGCAACGATCACCTTCATCCGGCCGGATTGCATGAGGCTGCTCTGCGAGAACAGCGTCTGGTGCTTTCCCGAGGGGCTGGGAGACGGGGACAGATGCCAGATTGTCAAGGTCATCTCCGACGGGTCGGTCTGTCCTCTCGGTGCTAAGATGACCATGGTAGCGCTCCGAAGCCAGGGCCAGCGAAAGGAAGCCGGCGTCTAGGTGGCGGTCTTCCCGCCCATTCAGGGTGTCTTGCCCGGCGTTGTTCTCCGCCTCTCCGGCGCGCCGGGCGTCTCGGGCGAGTCAGGCTTGGCCCCTTCATCTGCTTTGCTCTCTGTCTCGGTCTTTGGCGGCTCAACAGTCTCGCTAGGTTGCTCGGTGCCAAAGACAAGATCGGTGACCTCTGGAACGTAGTTCGAGACCTCTTCGCGCAGCAGAGTATTCAGGTCCTTGATTGCTGGGACGGGAAGCTCGCCGTAGTTGAGTTCGACAACGGCCTTGCTGCCCTGGATCTCCACGACGTGGGCCTCCGGGTCGATTCCGGGGAGGTGCATTTCCGCCAGCCATCTGATCTTGCTTTCGGGGTCCTTCGCCTCATCGACCACCTCGACACGATACTGCAACGTCTGTCCGGCCAAGGGGTGGTTGTAGTCGAGCCACACCCTTCCTCCCGTCGTGCTGCGGACGATGGCGATCCCTCTTCTGGTTCGAATCGGCAGCCCGCGAACGGGGTTTATCCTCTGCCTCCTGAAGTAGCTCGCCGACACTTGGTCCACTAGCTTCGGGTCCCTTGCTCCGTAGCCCTTCTCGGGCGGGACCTGTAGGTCAATTCCCTCGCCCACGATCAGGCTGTGAAGTGCTTCGTCAACCCCCTTTACGGGTCTTCCCGAGCCAACGATCGTGGGAAGTGGCCTGTATCTGGATGATTCCTCGGGGTCATGGATGCCGGCTTCTCTGGCCACGGACTCGACGTTGGTGTCGGTGATCCTGCCGGTGCTCTTAAGCCTCTCGACGTAGTTGATCTTGATTATTCTACCTCTTTCCAAGGGCGACGACTCCTGTTCAGGCCACATCTCCCAGCGTTTGATAAAACTGTTTGTCAGACCGGCGCGGGATGCATTGCTGGGTCCATCCACGACACTGATCGCACCTGCCTGCCACGCCACGGACAGCCGGACAGGCGTGTCAGCTCAGGAATCCACGCTTGGCGGATGGAAATGAACGCGATGTCCAGAGAGAGTTCCTAAGCAAAACGAAATAGGCGATTTGTGAACGATCTAGGAAACGGCACGTTAGGCTCTTGTCTGTCCCTATCCACATAGTCCGTAATATTTATTAGACGATCGTCTGGCCGCTGAACCCGAGGAAAGTGCCATGAGTAGGTACGTTGGCGAGCTGGTGTCGATCGAGAAGGTACCGGGGGCAGCCGCTCACAAGGATGAAGATGGGCTTGAATGGAAGGATTTCGTCCGTCGGATAAAGCTGGTCGGCTACAGGAAGAAGAACAATGAGATAGTTCTCAAGCTTCCCGAGAAGCTGCGAGGCAAGGTCATAGATCAGCCGAGGAAGCTGTGTGTGAGCGAAGGCTATGACTGGCATTTTAAGACCAAGATTATCGACCGTCCCGTCCTCATAACGTTCAATGAGGAGGACAGCAAGAGGATTCTGGCCGGCAAGTACCCCTAGTGTGCGTCAGGCAGGCTCCCTACCTTGGGGCGGCTCACCCTCCTCGGGCGTCTGAGCCTTGGCCCCCTCCGCTCCATCCAACCGATGGTCTTCGTCTCCATCCTCAAGATCGGAGCGCGCCTCTTCCAGGGCCTGCTCCTCCGGCCGGGCTCTTACGGGGTGCTTGGGCTCCCATATCAGCAGGACATACGAGGTGAGGAGGGCAAATCCTCCGATGAGAGCCATGGCAACCATCCTCAAGCCGGAAGCCTCCTTCCGTAGATCGGTCCTTCCTTCCAGCACCGACATCATTACTTCGATGTGGTAGGCCGGGATGTAGCCGGAGAGATTCAGGAGGAGGAATCCCCTCGCTTCGTTCCTCTTGGTTTGATTGTCGTCTATCATGGCATCGGATATCGCGTAGGCCGCCGCAGTGAGGGGGGTTCTGAATCCGTATGCGCCCCATGAGAGGTCATGGTACAGGATCGCCCGCTGGTAGTCATCGCCCGCGCAAGCATGGAAGGAGGCCCATTCATAGGATGCAGCCGATTCGTTCAGCTTCCCCTGGTAGCCCCACCGCCTTCCAGCGGCTTGGAACAGTTCGGCTATGGATAGATGCTCGGTCATGTTCCTAGTCTGGGTCCCCACCAGATCCTCTGATTTCCGCTGCGCCTGTACGTAGTAATCCTCGGCGGTCTGGGTGTACACATCTGCCAGGAGGTCCTCCAGGATCCTGTCAAGGATCGAGCGGCAGCGCTGCAGGTACAGGCTGTAGGCCGCCTCGTAGGATGTCGTGCTGGCGGCCTTGGCTGCAAGCGATTTCGCTAGAGCCACGGACATCTCCTCGAAGTGCAGGGCCCTAAATTCCACCATCAGCCAAGCCACCTCATTCTCGGAGATGGTCTCGCTACGAGATTCCAGTATCGTTGAGACCAGGCCGTAGAATGCGTTCATGCCGGGATCGGTGAGAAGTGCCTCGCCCTGGACCGTTTTCATGACATCATCTGTCGCCCTTCGAAGATCGTTGATGAGCAGCGAGGCTGCCACCAGGAGGGTTTCAGCGACGTGGGCGTCGTAGTCGAATCGGGATGCGGATGCCTGTGTCATGGATGGACCGAGCTCGGCGACCCTGTCATAGGCCCGGAACAGGGCCCCGCTGAAGAAGACCGTTGTCTGCGAAAGGTAGCGCTGAAAGTCCCTGGCGTACTTGGTTCTGCCCGATCTTCCCAACATGTCCAAGAAATCTAGTTCCTGCCAGGGCCAGAGATAGGAAGCGGCAGTGCTCAGGAGGCTCTGGAGGGCCAGGGTGTAGGCCTGCTCTGCCTCCTTGTACAGACCTGCCCTATGGTAGGTCTCCGCTGCTTGGTGCTCGTAGATGTACCTGCTCGTCGTCGCGCTTTGCGAGATCTTCAGGGCAGTCTCGGCTGCCAACCGGCCGGCATCCCGGGAGAGCTCCTTGAGTCCGGCAGCGGAATAGGTCTCTGCTGCCGCGGCAAAATCCCGTCTGGCTTCCGGGAACCGGCCCGAGGCAAGAAAGTCCCCTGCCGCCAGTATGTAGGCGTCTCCGGCCTTTCGGAACAGGTCATCTGCCTTCGAATGGTTGAGGGTGGCCGCCAAGGCAGCGAGGTTGTACAGCTCGCCCTGACGGGAGATGTTTGCCCCGTGGTAGAGCTGGGAGTCGGCTGCAGTGACCAAGAGTGCGGCTGCGAGGCCAAAGACGTTGCCGGCCGAGTCGTGGCCGGCTTGGTGCAGCCTGACCCCGGCTTCATAGTACTTGCTTCCCGCTTCCTCGCCTCGGTCGTCTAGGGCAGCTTGCGCCGCTTCGCCCAGCAGTCTGTCGGCCTCCTGAAGGAGAAGGGCTTCGTACGCGGAACGCGCAAGGCCTACGTACTGAGTGATGTTGTTAAACTGGAAGATGTATGCCGCACGTCGAAGGTAGCTCGATGCATTCTCGACATCCTGTCCTATCGAGGCGGCCATGAACGAGAAGGCCGAGAGATTGATCTTCTCCGCATAGATCCCCATGAGGCCGCCCTCCCGGGCGTAGGTGGCAGCGTCGAGGTACATCGACGCCGCCTTCCTAGGGTCGGGCTCCAGCCGGGCAAGGTTGGAGACGATCTGGGCCGATCGTTCAAGGCTTTGCGTGAAGATCTCGGGATCGTTGAGCCGCTCGGGTGCGAAGCATCGAGCCAGCTTGGCGAAGATCCTCGCTGCATCTCGGTCATTCCCCTCTGCAAGGGCCAGGAGAGCCGATTGGTTGTACTTGTCCGCTGCCTCGTCGTATAGCCCGTAGCCGTAAAGCAGATCGCCGTCGGCGTCGAGCTCGCTCCACTCTGTTTGAGCCCAGGTAAGATGGATCGACAGGGCTATCAGGCTGAAGAGCACCAGGATCTTGGGCAGTATGGATCTCATGACGAAGGGTCCCTCTGTCAGGAATAACTGATGTACCTGCTCAACCAGAAGAAGACCTCTTCACCAGTATCCAGTCTTACTGAGACCTTGCCGCTGCCCTGCTCCCTTAATATCGGCGCGACCTCCTCCTCGCTTATGTGGAAGCCGATCACACAGGTCTTCTGTGCCCCGTTGGGCACGAAGATCTTCTGGGAAACCTTGACGGACGTGGCGTTTCCGATCGAGAAGTTGACTTGGGCTCTGTATTCATGGTCCCTCCCAAGGTCGTTCTCGATCACGAAGGCAAAGCGCACGAGTCTCCCGATACCCGTCTGAGCGGAGGGATTCCGCGGGTACTCCCAGAAAAGGACTTGCCTGTTCTGGCTGTCGATGGCATCCAGGTACAGGGCCGTGCTACCAAGCCAGATCGTATCACCATCCATGTGGGACTTGGCGAAGATCTGGTCGAAGGTCCTATTGGCTCCCCCGTTGACGACGTCTGTTAGGAATCCTATCTTCAGGGATGGCAGCTCCACGTAGAACGCATTCCCAAGAACGTCGCCCGTGGCGAGGGACGATGTCTGTGTGGGGCCCAGCGCTTGGCGAATCGGGTCTTCCTGTGTCAGATTGGTGAGATTCACCTTCCAAGGCTTCAGCCAGAGCTGCGTGAAGCTCTCCTTCTGCCTCGGCGTGGTGACTATCAGGGCCGCGACAATCACTATGCCCACTAGGCAGGCAGCTATCACTGCGTTGGTCACGAAGTTCTCGGATTCCTCGGTGGAAGGATTTTCCCGAACCAACGATTCCGGAAAGCTGGCCGGCAAGCTTATAGCTGTTCCTGCGAGAGACGCGGATTGCCCGGATCGTGAGGCTGGGGTCAGAGAGTTGAGGATCTTCCCTTCAGGTTCATGCGATCGGGTGAACCTTCACTTCCTTCCACGATACCCTGCCCCTTTCGACGATCTCCTTGACATTCCTCTGCCTTGCCGAAAGCCGTCCCGAGCCCGATTTAATCTCGACGAAGATGATCTGCCTCAGGGCGTTGCAGGTGTTCCTGTCCTTTGACAGGCCGTCGAACACGACGAAATCCACGGGGCTGCCGATCCAGACTGCATCATGGGGGTCGAACGGGAACTGGTCCATGAACGGCGAGAAACGCTCCAGAACGCGACCCGAGAGAACGCTTCCGCTTCTCTGGGCGGCTTCCTTCCTTATCCAGTCCTCCCTTCTTGCTAGTTCCCTGCTCACCCGGTCATCTAGCCTCTCCTGCCACACCGTGTCCAAGGCCTGCAGCCTGGTCGACGATACCTTCAACGCCAGCAGGCAGCCGATGAGAAGCCCGATTGCCAGGATGGCCAGGTAGAGCAACAACGTATCACCGAGGAGAGTCAGCCCTTCTCGATGGCCTCCATTCCGGGGAGATAGGGCCTAAGGACCTGAGGTGTGACGACGGCACCATCGGCGGTCTGGTAGTTCTCAAGGATTGCGATCAGCGTTCTGGATGTGGCCAGGGTCGTGCTGTTTAGGGTGTGGACGAAGCGGGTCGGCCTGCCGGGGGCTTGGCGACATCTTATGCCAAGCCTCCTGGCCTGGTAGTCGGTGCAGTTGCTGCAGGACACCGCCTCTCGGTACTTGCCTTGCCCAGGGAGCCACAGCTCGATGTCATACTTCTTGGCCGCGGCCATTCCGAGTTCGCCTGTGCAGACGTTGACGACTCTGTATGGGATCTTGAGGTCTCTCACCACGCCCTCGGCGATTGAGATCATCCGTTCATGTTCGTTCCATGACTGCTCGGGGAGGCAGAAGACGAACATCTCAACCTTCTCGAACTGGTGGACTCTGAAGATCCCCTTGGTGTCTCGTCCATGGCTGCCTACTTCGGTTCGGAAGCAAGGCGAGATGCCACCGTACCTCTTGGGTAACTCGCCCTCATCCAGTATCTCGTTCCAGTGGATTCCTGCCAGGGCCTGCTCCGAGGTGCCAACAACGAAGAGATCCTCTCCTTCGATCTTGTATATATCCTCCCTGCCCTCGGGCAGATACGCTGCCCCCTCCATGATCGTCTCCCTTATCATGGCGGGCGGGTATATCGGCGTGAAGCCGTTGGCGATCAGCCTGTCCATTGCGAATCTAAGTAGGGCCATCTGGAGCAGGACCGCTTGGTTCTTCAGGTAGTACCACCGGGCACCCGAGACCTGGGCCGCCTTCTCGAAGTCCAAGAGGTCAAGCCGAAGGCCGATGTCGATGTGGTCTTTCGCTTGGAAGGGGAACTTGGGCTTCTCGCCCCAGGCCCTAACCTCGACGTTCTCTTCCTCGCCCCGTCCCACCGGTGCCGTCCCATGGGAGATGTTTGGCAGATGAAGGATCCCTCGGTCGAGGGCCTCCTTGCGTGCCCTGACCTCCTCCTCTGAACGACGTATCTCGTCGCTCAGCTTCCTGCCGGCCTCCATGTCCTGTTGGGCATTGCCGCCGGCCGAGATGGTTCGGTTGACCTTCCTGTCCAGTACGTTCTTCTCGTGCCTGAGTTGATTGAGTCTGTCCAGGGAGGCTCTCCAGGCAGCGTCGTTCGCGATCACTTCGTCTAGAACACCTAGTCTTTCTTCTTGAAACCTTTTTAGGATATTGTTTCGTATTATATCAGGAGTATCGCGTATGAGTTTTATATCGATCATGTACGTCTCTGAGTTGGCGAGGTCTATTATGTGTTACCGAGCAGGGGGCTTTGGGACATTATTGCTTGGGCTTTGGTTGGAGGGGTGTCTTGAGGCCTTTGATCCACCTAGCATAGGATAACCGGATGAGGTTGTAGACGATTATTCTTGCCAAGACCTCCTGCTTCCTCCGGGAACCGATCTCTCTTCTCAGAGCGGCTTCGAACAGAGTTAAGAATCCAGGGGTTGATGGCCTATGGGCGAAGAGCCATGCCGCAGGTTGACATAGTCATCAGGTCGGATGACATAGGGTCGGTAGGTGGCGTGATAACCACCGATCAGAATCCCAAGACAGCCGAGTTGATATTGAAGGCCCTGCCAATTCAGGCTCGCGGCAACAGGTGGGGAGATGAGATATACTTCTCGATCCCGGTTCGGTGCGAAGAGGAGAATTCCTCAGAGGCTGTTGAGAGGGGCGACATCGCGTACTGGCCACCCGGGAGTGCGTTCTGCATCTTCTTCGGGCGGACGCCCGCATCCACGGCGGACCAGATAAGGCCCGCCAGCGCTGTGAACGTTGTGGGAAGGGTGACCGGAGACATCTCCGTTTTGCGGAGATTCACCAGTGGATCTGGGATCACGGTGGAGAGGGTGCGGTAGTCGTTGGTGTTCGTCTGGGCTCTGCCCTGCACCGGCTAGACCTTCCCTAGCTCTTCGACAAGTACCGGCAGGATGTCCAGTTTGGAGTAGGGGCTCCTTATCGTATTGCTCACGACGATCTCGTCGGCACCCGCATCGAGTATCTTCCTGTCGGCCGCTCTGACGAATAGGCCATGAGTTGCCATGGCGACGACTCTCGATGCTCCGGCCGCCCGGGCCATGGAAACCGCCTTGGCCATCGTGCCTCCGGTTGAGATCATGTCGTCCAGAACGTAGACATCCCGCCCTTCCACGTCCAGAATTCCCTCCGTCTCCGAGTACCTCTGAAAGCCGGACACGCCCTCTTCGTAGACACCCCTTCTCTTCCTCAGCGTCTGGTGGTCCTCCGGCCCCCCGGCCATGTACTGGGCTCCCTCATCAGGTGAGACGACGACCGGTGATCGGGACCGTTCCCTTGCAAGGCGCAGGAGGTGTTCGCTCTCCGTAAGGTTGCAGTAATGCGCGCCCCACATGTCGACTCGTCCCAGTCTCTTGATGAAATGGCAGTCCAGTGTTATGATCAGGCTCGTTGACTGGGCCAACCAGCCCGTGAGTACCTTGGCGCTCACGATCTCTCCCGGGTGGACCCTCTTGTGCATCTTGGCGTACGGTATGTATGGGGCAACGAGGATGACTTTCTGGCCCCGTTCTGCAAACTCCGATAGAACCAAGAGCAGCTGTACCAGAGAGTCGTTCTGATTGGGATAGAGACGATGGACAAGAATGGGGTTGGGGCTCCGCCCTCCTTCCGGCAGCCTGATATACCACTCCGAATCCGGGAATTGGTTGACGTATATCTCGTGGGGCTGGACCGAGAGGGCGGATCCGATGGATGTGCCTAGGTCCTGAGCCGACGGGGTGTAGTAGATCGAAAGATCCACCATAAGGCTTCGGGCTCATCTGTTTCTCAAAAGGCTTTTCCTCTGCCTCCGCCGTGAGTCCTCTTCTCCCTGCTCGGCGAGGTCCCTCTTCTGGCCAGGTTCAGCACATCCTCGCCGAGATAGGCACCGGAATAGGATGTCGCTTCCCCCACGACGGGCAGAAAGACCATCTGGGCAATCCTAGCATTTCTGTGGACCCTGATCTTCCTCGACACATGGGTGTGGATGAAGGATCTGCCGCTGTAGCCGGGGTCCCAGAGCGCAGAGTGTATGTGCATTCCACAAGCCAGCGCCGAGCTTCTGGGAAGCAGTAGCCCGCAAAGGTCGGGCGGTATGCTTATCCATTCGTTCATTGCGCAATGATAGACATTAGGCTCGAGGTCCCATGCGTCCTCCACGGGCGGGATCTCGGAGTAGCTGCAGATGGCGCGCTTCGAGTTGTCGAAGTCAAGAACTCCCTGGCCGATCAGCTCGTAGACCTTGCCCACCGTTAGGTCAACCCCCGCCTGTTGGATCTGGTCCTCGGAAATCAGGTCAGAGACTAGTTGTCCCCTTTTCACTCTCTTGAGGATCTCCCTTCTGCCAAGCATCATCCCCAGCGTCCAGCGCCGTGAAGCGGCTGGTCGACTTATAAGGCTTTCCAGGCCCAGGCCCAGGCCCCCATCCCCGATCCTCCGCGGTGACTGAGCAGACCGGGTGATCGTTGCGCAGGTTACCTTTCTCCCCTTCCGCGCCTCTATAGTCCGCCCGATCCGTGTTCATGTGCGACTGACCACCAACCCCTACACAGACGGGCGAGATAAGACAGGTTCCGGGACCCACTTTGGAGCCCTCCCAAACACCGCTATATGGATCTATAAATATCGCCTAGAAAACGTTTATAAACCCCCTTCTCAAGGTGGACATGGGTGGGCAGGAGCGCTGCCCGTCTCTTCTCGTTCAGAAAGTTACGTTCACTCGGAGGATAAATATGGCTAGAAAGAGGAGGCCCAGGAGAGGATCCCTCGCCTTCCATCCACGTTGCAGGGCCAAGGATCACGCCGGCAGGGTTCGTTCCTGGGCTGTACAAGACAAGCCGTCTCTGCTTGGCTTCCCGGGCTATAAGGCCGGGATGACCCATGTTCACCTCATCGAGGACTGGCCCACCGCTCCCGAGAAGGGCAGGGAGGTGGTCAAAGGCGCGACCGTGATCGATTGCCCTCCCCTCAAGGTCTTCGGGCTCAGGATCTACCGATCCAGCAGGAACGGCAAGTATGCAAAGACAGAGGTTTGGGCAGGGAATTTTGAAAAGGATCTCGGAAGACGGGTGAAGCGCCTTCCCAAGGAGGTGGACCCTGAGAGGAGACTGGAGGAGATGGCGAAGGAGATCGCCTCGGCTGCCGATCTGACCGTTCTTGTCCACACAACGCCCAGGGCCACTGGAATGAAGAAGGTACCGGACGTCATGGAGATCGGCCTAGGGGGAAGATCGATCCAGGAGAAGTTCGACTACGGGAGAAGGCTCTTGGGCAAGGATATCAGGATTGCGGATGTGTTTAAGGCGGGAGAACTCGTCGACGTGACAGCGGTAACGAAGGGCAAGGGCTTCCAGGGACCGGTCAAGCGATTCGGCATAAGGATTCGCTCCCGGAAGACCAATGATGCGAGGAGGAACCCCGGCACGTTGGGGCCATGGCACCCGCATCAGATCATGTGGACGGTTCCTCTTGCGGGTCAGATGGGGTACCACCAGAGGACTGAGCACAACAAGAGGCTCCTGAAGATCGGTTCAAGCGACTCTCAGATCACGCCTAAGGGCGGCTTTTTGAGGTACGGCGAGGTCGGTGGTGACTACGTGCTGGTTATGGGAAGCACCCCCGGGACGACGAAGAGGCTCGTGAATCTCAGGAAACCCAACCGGCCTTGGAAAGGAGTCCCAGAGGAGCCTCCGAGGATCACATCGGTCTCTCTGTCGTCCCTCCAAGGGAAGTGATCATGTGAAGGTCAAGCTATACTCCCTGGACGGATCAGAATCGGGCGAGGTCGATCTACCCGAGGTCTTCAATACGCCGATCAGGGACGATGTGATAAAGAGGGCGGTGATCTCGGCACAGTCTGCAAGGCTTCAGCCTTACGGCCCATCGCCTGTGGCTGGTAAGCAGACCAGCGCCGTGTCAGTAGGCAAGGGCCGGGGCATCGCGAGGGTGAGGAGAATCCAGACCGGCAGGCATGAGGCCGCCTTTGTGCCTCAGGCGGTTGGCGGTCGGCGTGCCCATCCTCCGAAGGTTGAGAAGAAGCTGTACAAGAAGATGAACCGTAAGGAGCGCCTGCTGGCGATAAGGTCGGCCATCGCCGCAACATCGAGCCCTGAGTTGGTGCGGAAAAGGGGTCACGAACTCGGGGAACGTACGGTTCCCATCGTCCTGTCGGATGACTTCGCTAACGTGGCCAAGGCAACCGAGATCAGGACGACGCTCATCAATCTGGGATTGGGCGATGAACTCGACCGGACAACGAGGGGACGCAAGCAAAGGGCGGGACGAGGCAAGATGAGAGGAAGGAGGAAGAGGGTGGCAAAGGGACCTCTCTTCGTCCTGGAGGCGTCGAGCCCGGCGGCGAAAGCTTTGTCGAACTTTCCGGGGGTGGATGTGGCAACGTCGGCAAACCTCAACGCGGAGGTTCTGGCTCCCGGCGGGGTTGCGGGACGGCTCTCGGTGTGGACACTGTCTGCCCTCAAGAGGATAGGTGAGATCCATGGTTAAGGACGTGGACGCCAGAAGCGTGGTCCTCTATCCTGTCTCGGGTGACAAGGCGCTCAGACGGATGGAAATGGAGAACAAGCTCATTTTCGCCGTGGCCAGGACCGCCGATAAGCGAACCGTCAAGAAGGCAGTGGAGGACCTGTACGGCGTCAAGGTAGCCAAGCTGAACGTCGTTCACGCAGGGCAAGGGATAAAGAAGGCCTATGTTCAGCTGACAGCGGAGTACAGTGCCGAGGAGATCGCAACAAGGCTGGGTGTCCTGTAATGGGAAGAAATCTCATCTCTCAGAGGAGGGGAAAGGGCTCCCCCACATACCGTGCAAAGACCTTCAAGTCGGGCGGCGCTGTCACATACCCGACACGAGGGACAGATCTCGAGGCCCAGGTGGTCGAGATCTTGCATGATCCGGCGCGAACGGGCCTCGTGGCGCGCGTTCGCTTCCGGGATGGGGATGAACGGTTGGTTCTTGCTGCGGAGGGCGCACGAGTGGGCCAGACCATAAGGTGCGGCGCCTCTGCTCCTGTTGAGCCAGGGAACACGTTGGCCCTCGCGGAGATCCCGGAGGGGACTTTCGTCTCGGGCATCGAGAGCCGGCCTGGGTCGGGTCCGAAGCTGGTCAGGGCCGCGGGTTGCTACGCGTCGGTGGTCTCGCACGATATCGGAAGCGCGACGATTCAGCTTCCCTCTGGAGGGCTGAAGGTGCTGGATCCCAGATGCAGGGCCACCATCGGGATCATGTCAGCGGGAGGCCGCAAGGAGAGGCCCTTCCTGAAGGCGGGCAAAAGGAGCATCGAGCGCAAGGCACGGAACAAGCTGTACCCGCGTGTGAGGGGAGTTGCCATGAACGTGGTCGATCACCCGCACGGGGGCGGCGGTCACCAACATCTCGGCAGACCATCCTGCGTTGGCCGGAATGCTCCCCCCGGCAGGAAGGTTGGGCACATCGCAGCTAGGAGAACCGGTGTGGGGAAGAGGGCATCCAAGAAGAAGATCGTGTAGGGAGCGAGGAAGATGCCACGGAAGAAGTTCACCTATAGGGGAAGGACGATGGAGGAACTGTCGTCCATGTCGTTCGAGGAGTTCCTGAAGCTCCTTCCGGCTAGACAGAGGAGATCGATCGGCCGAGGCTTCTCTAAAGCCCACAAGGCTCTGCTAGAGGACGTCAGAAGCATCGGCCGTTCCGGGGACGGTCGCAGCGTCATCAGGACCCATTGCAGAGACTTCATCGTGCTCCCGGAGATGGTCGGCCTCGAGATGGAAGTCTACAGCGGTCGGGATTTCCAGAAATTCGAAGTCCAACCCGAGATGGTTGGCCACTACCTCGGAGAGTTCGTCATGAGCAGGCAGAGGGTCCAGCATAGCGCCCCAGGCGTGGGAGCGACCAAGAGCTCCAAGTACGTCCCGCTGAAATAGAGGGATAGCATGGTGAGGTTTCACTACTCGTATAACAAGAGACACGATCCAGCCAAGGTCGCTAGGGCTATGGGCCGGGAACTCAGAATCTCGCCCAAGGACGCCACGGAGATCTGCAGGGAGATCAAGGGCAGGGACCTGGAGGATGCCTTGGACTATCTTGAGAGAGTTGTGGATCGAATTGATGCTGTGCCATACAAGAGGCATTACAAGCAGCTATCTCACAAGAGATCCATCCAGAAGTGGCATTCAGGCAGGAGCCCGGTCAACGCTTCCAAAGCCATCATCGAAGTCCTTGAGAACGCTCGCAGCAACGCGAAGTACAAGGGCCTGGACGAGGATTCTCTCCTCATACGGCACGCAAGCGCCAGAAAGGGTTTCGTGATTAGGGGGTTCTGGCACAGGGCTAGGGGACGCGTCGACCCATTCGATAGCCCGACCACAAACGTCGAAGTCTGGCTCGGTGAGAGATAACTTGGCACGAGAAAGGGAGTTCGTAGAGGAAGGCATAAAGAAGGCCGACATCAAGGAGTTCCTTCGCGACAATCTGCAGAAGGCCAAGTTCGGTGGCGTCGACATCAGGAGGACGGCGCTGCGGACAAGGATGATCATCTATGCCGAGAGGCCGGGTCTGATAATAGGCCGCCGCGGGAGGAACATAAAGGACCTGACCGAGGCGCTGGAACAGAGGTACGGCTTCGAGAACCTGCAGATCGAGGTCGAGGAGATCTCGATACCCGAGTTGAACCCCCACATCATGGCCAGCCGGATCGCCGCGATGCTCAAGGCCGGTAGGCCCTTCCGAAGATCGGCCTACATGAACTTGGACAAGATAATGGAGGCCGGGGCCCATGGCGTGGAGATCACGATATCGGGCAAGATCCGCGGGGAGAGAGCCCGGAGCGTCAGGTTCGTGCGGGGCACGATAACGAAATGTGGTGAGCCGTCCAAGCAGGTTCTGAAGGGCCTCGCGGTGGCCGACCTCAAACAGGGGAGTATGGGCATAAAGGTCAAGATCATGCCTCCGAATGCCAAGATGCCCGACCATGTGGATCTGGATGCGCTCAAAGAGAAGGCTGCACGAAAGGCGGAGGAGGCCGGGCCGGCTGAGAAGACCCTAGAGGTCGTGGAGCCCGCTGCGGAGGGAGAGCTCACCGTCGAGGCATCTGGGGATGGGGCAGCCGAGCAACCGGACGAGGAGCTCTTGGGAGAAGAGGAAGCTGAGGAGCCCGGGGAAGCGGGGGGGCAGCCCGAGGGCAAGGAGGAACCGGGTAGTGCGGAGGAGCTTCGCATCGATGTGCGAGATGTGCCTCCGGACGAGACCGGTGATCAAGGTTCTGCCGAGGATGGCGCGGAAAGCGGGGAAGCGCTGGACGGAGAGGATGCTGGGAAACAGGGCTAGAGGAGGAGAGATCTATGGCCATATTGAGGGCGGATGAGATCAGGAACATGCCAGAGTCGGAGATAAGGGAGCGCCTTTCCCAGCTCCGCGAGGAGCTGGCTGGCGAGAAGTCTACCATGGCCTTGGGTTCCCCGCCCCATAACCCCGGCAGAATAAGGGAGATCAGAAGAACGATTGCGAGGATCCTCACCGTTCTGGGTGAGATCTCAGAGGAGAAGGGTGCAACGAATGAGTGAAGTGTGCCAGGTGTGTGGTCTTCCGAAGGATCTGTGCGTCTGCGAGGAGATTGCGAGGGAGAAACAGCGGATACGGATCTACTCGACCAAGAGAAGGTTTGGAAAGACGATGACCGTTATCGAAGGCATCGACGAGAAAGACGTGGACACCAAGGAGCTGACGAAGAAGTTGAAGGGAAAACTCGCCTGTGGAGGAACGGTCAAGGACGGGAGAATCGAGTTCCAGGGTGATCACAGGGAGAGAGTGAAGGAGTTCCTAGTTCAGACCGGTTTTCCCGAGGAATCCATCGACATCCGTTGAAGGTGAGATGCCGTTGAAGTCCCTGGAGGGTCTGGTCAGAGGGGAGTTCATCGGTCTGGAGGCCACCGTTCGCGGGCCCGGGCTTCGGAATCCCGTGACGGGAAGAGTCATTGATGAGACGAGGAATATGATCAGGTTGGAGCGCGCGGGAAGGAAGTGGACGATCCCCAAGAAGGGTTCGCGCATAGCGGTCAGCCTCGATGGCGAGGCCGTTGAGATCTCTGGCGACCTCCTTGTCGGAAGTCCTGAGGAGCGTATCAAGAAGAAGATCAGGGGAGGGGTAGTTTGAGCGCAGTTGGACTTGTAACGAGAACGCCCCAGAAGGAATGCAAGGATCTAAAGTGTCCCTTTCACGGTCACTTGAAGGTCCGGGGCAAGATCATCGAAGGAGTCGTTACCAGCGACAAGATGAAAGGGACCGTGGTCGTCAAGACGGGTTACTTCCTCTACCGCAGTAAGTTCCAGCGGGTCGAGAAGAGAACCGGAAGATACCACGCTCACAACCCCGATTGCATAGCGGCCCGGGTGGGCGACCAGGTGCGGATGGCCGAGTGCAGGCCCCTGAGCAAGACGGTATCCTTCGTCGTGATCGAGAAACTGGAGGGAGGCTAGATGGCCAAGAAGGGAATGGGTGGGACGAGAGGAACGCTGCACTACGCTCCGATAAGATGCCTGCCCTTGGGTGCCCGTCTCAGGTGCGTCGACAATACCGGCGCCAAGGAGATTGAGCTGGTCGCCGTGGTTGGGTACAAGACGACTCTGAACCGGTACGCATCGGCAGGCGTGGGCGATATGGTGGTCGTCTCCGTGAAGAAGGGTACCCCCGAGATGCGCCGCCAGATACTGCGGGCAATCGTTGTTCGCCAAACCAAGGAGTATCGGAGGGACAGCGGGTTGAGGGTGAAGTTCGAGGATAATGCGGCAGTCCTGGTCGCAGAAGATGGCACGCCACGGGGCTCGGAGATCAGAGGCGTTGTCGCCCGGGAAGCCGTTCAGCGTTGGCCCAGGCTCGGAGGCATAGCTAGCGCAGTGGCATAGGAGGAATGGAATGAAACACGTTTCGTCGAAGCCTGGAAAGATGAGGAAGCATCAGTTAGCCTGCAGCAAACATCTGAGGAGCAGGCTGGTTCACGGTCATCTATCACGCCCGCTTTCGGCCCAGTACGGAACCAAGAGCATGGTTGTGAGAAGAGGGGATCGCGTCCGCGTCATGAGAGGGGACTTCTCGGGACATGAGGATGAGGTCACGGAAGTGGATCTGAACCGGGGGTTCGTCTACGTCAAGGATGTTACCCAGGACAAGGCGGACGGCACCAAGTCCTTCGTTCCCCTGAGGGCCTCGAACCTCGAGATCACCAAGCTCAGCTTGGACGACGAAAGAAGGCAGAAGATACTGCAAAGGAGGGGAATGCCTTGAGCAGACATCTGAAGAGATTCTCGGCTCCCAAGCACTGGGGCTTGACGGCGAAGGGTCATACGTTCGCGGTGAAGCCGTCGCCGGGGCCCCACGCCGGCGCCGCGGGGATTCCGTTGCTGGGCGTGGTGAGGGACCTGCTGGGATATGCCCAAGACGCACGTGAAGCGAAGAAGATCCTGAGGGAGGGACAGATCCGCGTTGACGGCATCGTGAGGAAGGATCACGGGTACTCCGCAGGGCTCATGGATGTTGTTGCAATCGAAAGGACGGGTGAGTATTTCCGGATTCTGCCGGATCGCAAGGGGCTGAGGATGCAGCCCATATCGGACGCCGAGTCAAATGTCAAGCTGCTCAGAGTCCAGGGGAAGACTTGGTTGGGTGGAGGCGGACTCCAGCTGAACCTTCACGACGGCTCGAACATGGAGCTGCCTGGCAGTGAGAGCAAGAAATACGCCGTCGGAGATGTGATACAGATCAGTCTGCCCGAGAGATCCATCAAGGATGTCATGAAGATCGAGCCCGGTAACGCTGCCATCGTGTACAAGGGCAAGAATGCGGGCCAAGTCGGAGTGATAGAGAAGATCACCGCAGGTAGAGGCGAGCAGGCCACCTTGGTGATCCTGTCCGCAGACGGTCAACAGTTGCAGACGCTTGAGAGCTACATCTTCGTCGTGGGCAGGAAACGTCCCAAGATCAAGGTGAACTAGACATGCCGGCCGAGAAGAAGAAACCTGAGGCATCCGAGGAACGAAAACCCGAGAGGCGTCCGCCGAAGGACAAGGCGGAGGCCAAGGAGGAGGTCAAGCGAGAGGAAGCTAGGAAGGAGAAGGCAGTTGGCCCCAAAGAGATCAAGCCAGCTGACGAGGGCGTCATCAGGCATGTCCGCAGAAAGAGGGTGCGGAGAAAGCATGTGGAGGAGGAGGAAGCGGGTCCGGTTGATCTCGGTCCAGCGCCGATGCTGGCGAACGCCATGCAGATGCCCCAGCTGGCGAAGGTCGTGGTCAATATCGGCGTGGGGGAGTCGGGCGAGAAAGTGTCACGGGCGATGACGTTGCTTGAGTCCCTCACCGATCAGAAGCCGGTGAGGACCGCTGCGAGAAAGACCAACCGTGAACTGAACGTCAGGAGGAACGATCTGATAGGATGCAAGGTGACCCTCCGGAAGGACAAGGCCGCTGCTTTCCTGAAAAGGGCGCTCGAGGCTGTGGATGGAACGGTGAAGAGAAAGTGGTTTGACGAGGAGGGCAACTTCTCCTTTGGCATACAGGAACACATCAACATCCCGGGGGTGCGCTATGACCCGGCGACAGGGATCTACGGCATGGATGTCTGCGTGACGGTTGAGAGGAAAGGCTACAGAGTGAAGCGGAGAAGGATCGAGAGAAGGCGTTTGCCTAGGTCCCACAGGGTGGGCAAGCTGGAGGCCATGAGGTTCATACGAGATTGCTACAACGTGAGGGTTGTCTAGAATGCGCGTGAAGAAGACGGGTAAGAGGAAGTTTGGCAGAGATTCCTATCACTGCAGAAGATGCGGGGAATCTGGAGCGATCATCAGGAGGTACGGCCTCCAGGTCTGCCGGCGCTGCTTCAGGGAGATCTGCCAAGACGTGGGTTTCACGAAGTACTGGTGAGCGGTATGGCGTTGAATGATACTCTGGCAGATGCCCTTTCCGCTCTCAAGAGCGGGCAGTCCATGGGCAAGAGGACATGCGTCATACACCCTGCCTCGAAGCTCATCGGAAGCGTGCTGCGCATAGCTCAGAAGGAAGGGTATGTCGGTGAGTTCGAGCTGTATGACGACAGCAAGGCCGGGATGTTCAAGGTCGAGCTGTGTGGAAGCATCAACGATTGCGGCGTCATCAGACCCCGACACCCTGTAAAGAGGGGCGAATATGAGAAGTGGGAGAGAATGTACCTACCGGCCTCTGATTTCGGCCTCTTGGTCGTCAGCACAAACTCAGGCGTGATATCCCACAAGGAGGCAATGGAGAAAGGGCTGGGTGGGATACTCCTCGCCTTTTTCTACTGAGGTCTGACCTATGGTCGTTCCGGAGCTCGAGCAGGAATTCGTAATCCCCGAGGGAGTGACCGTTGAACTGGAGGGGAAGGTCCTCACAGTCAAGGGTCCGAAAGGGACCCTGTCAAGGGAATTCGGGGACAGGGACATACAGCTGAGCGTAAATGATTCGAGGATACTGATGTCGTCTCGCTTCCTATCAACGAGGAAGGTCGCCATCTTTGGGATGTATGGCGCGACGATCAAGAACCTGATCAGAGGCGTCACCCGGGGTTACAGGGCGCGGCTGAGGGTCGTGAGTTCCCACTTCCCCATAACCACGGAGATCAGGGAAGGGCAGGTCCTCATCAACAACTTCATCGGGGAACGGTATCCCAGAAGGGCCAGAGTGTACGAGGGGGTCACCGTCGCGGTGGAGGGTGAGTTCATCACCGTCAGTGGAATCGACCGGGACTCCGTTGCTCAGACCGCTGCGAACATCGAACAGGCCACCATCGTCAGGCATAGGGATAGGCGGATCTTCCAAGACGGGGTGTACAGGGTCAGCAAGGCAGCGATGGTGGAGGAATGATTAACGTGAAGCGCTCACCCGCAAGATCGAAGAAGAAACCAAGGTTCATCAGGTCGGATGCCGACCGCCTCAAGCGCCTGGGACAGAGCTGGCGCAAGTCGAGGGGCGTGGACGGCAAGATACGAAAGGAGATCTTCGGCAAGCCAAGGAAGCCCCGAGCGGGCTTTGGACGGGATCGACGAGACAGGGCGGTTCATCCGTCGGGTTACAGGGAGGTAATCGTGCATAACTCGGCCGACCTCGATGGGATCGATGCCTTGACGCAGGCGGTAAGGATATCCAGCGGAGTCGGGTTGTTGAAGAGGGAGAAGATCTTGGCCAAGGCGGATGAACTCAGGATAAGGGTCTTGAACAGGTAAGGGTCGAAATTGAACCTAAGATTCGTTAGACGCATGTCGGCCGAGCTGATTGGGTGCGGCGAGAACAGGGTCTGGCTCGACCCCGACAAGTCGGGCGAGATCTCGGCTGCCATCACCCGGGATGATGTCCGGAGGCTCATACGGGAGGGCAAGATATCGGCGCACCCTGAACATGTGGTCAGCAGGGGTAGGCTGAGGAGGAAGCGCCTGCAGATCTCGAAGGGAAGGCGAAGAGGCCAGGGAAGCAGGAAGGGTGGCCGGAGGGCTAGGACCCCGAGGAAGGAGGCATGGGTCAGATCGGTACGGCCCATCCGCGACAGGCTGGCCCAGATGCGGGACCAGAGGAAGATCGACAGGGCCGACTACCGGAAGCTCTACCTCATGGCCAAGTCAGGATTCTTCCGAAGCGTGTCCCATCTTGAGACATACCTTTCCGAGAGGAACTTGTTGAGGGATTAGGCATGGCCAGGGGTGTAACATTCACGCTCGGACTCAAGAGGCGAAGGGAGGGTAGGACCGACTATCGCCGGAGATCGAGATATCTCGTATCGGGCATCCCGAGAATCGTCGTCAGGGAATCAAATGCCCACTACTTCGCCCACGTCGCGCTCCCGTCAGACAGGGGCGACATAACGATTGTCTCGGCCCACTCCAGGGAACTCGCACGGGACTATGGCTGGAAGGGCCATGGGTCGAACGCGACCTCGGGCTATCTAACGGGGTACCTCTGCGGCAAACGGGCGTCGAAGGCTGGGATCGAGAAAGCAATTCTGGATGCCGGACGCCGAATACCCAGGGCCGGAACCGACATCTACGCCGTGGTGAAGGGGGCGATTGATGGGGGTCTACAGATCCCATGTGACGAGGGATGCTTCCCCAAGATGGAGAAGATCAAGGGCCAGGAAGTGGCCAAAGCCTTGGAGGACGACGCGTCGGTCGCCTCATACAGGAAGAAGGGAGTTGACCTGGCATCCCTGCCCCAGCAGTTCGATGAGATCGTGGCCAAGATCGATAACAATAGCAAGGAGGCTTGAAATGGAGAAAGGGGCCTGGGTTCCAAGGACGGATCTGGGCAGAAAGGTTCTGGAGGGCTCCATCAGCTCGCTTAGGGAGATCATGGAGAAGGGTCTGCCCATTCTGGAGACAAGGATAATCGATCATCTCCTCCCAAACATGGATAGTGAGATCCTTGACATAAACAGGGTGCAGAGAAGAGACCGGTCGGGGCGGAAGCTGAGGTACCGCGTAACGGTGGCAATTGGCAACAGGGATGGATATGTTGGGATCGGACAGGGCAAGGCTAAGGAGGTCTACAACTCCATTCAGAAGGCCATCGAGGACGCCAAGAAGAACCTGATCTACGTGCGCCGTGGATGCGGCAGCTGGGAATGCGGCTGCGGAAAGCCTCACACCGTCCCGTTCAGGGTCACCGGAAAGGCGGGAAGCGTTGAGGTAACCCTCATTCCGGCCCCGAAGGGAGTGGACCTAGCTGCGGGCGACGTTGCAAAGACCATTCTGCAGCTTGCCGGGGTGGAGGATGTTTGGTCCAAGGCGAAAGGAAGCACGCAGACCACGCTCAACTTCGCCATGGCCACGTTCAATGCTCTCAGCAAGACGGGGTCGGTCCAGGCGAGCGAGGAGGAACTCCAAGCTCTGGGAGTGAAGACAGCCGAGTTGAAGCCCGTGGAGGTCTCCTCCGTTGGCCTGAGGAAGATAGAGCCCGAAGTTCTGAAGGCAGTCCTCAAAGAAGGAGGCGTGGAGGAAGAGGAGATCGTGATCCCGGGTGAGGGGGCTGAGGAG
>CAYVLA010000049.1:0-22468 GCA_964452145.1 Hadarchaeota archaeon (SeqCode) | reverse complement strand
ATCCATACTGTGACGAGATGTTAGAGACAGCCGAGGGCTGTGTGAAGGCGAGCGTGCCGAGTATGATCCGATGGACTCCCAGATCTAGAAGCTCTGCGGCTGCCTGATCGCTTCTAAGCCCTCCGCCGAACTGGACAGGAATGTCAACGCACCGAACTATCTTCTTGGCTATGTCCAGGTTTGCAGGCTTTCCACCTATGGCGCCGTCGAGATCTATGAGGTGAAGAATGCTTGCACCATGAGTTTCCCATGTTCGGGCCGCTGCCAGGGGATCGTCAAGCTCGACGATGCGTTTGCCGGGATCACCGCCGACGAGGGTGACGCACTTGCCCTCCTTCAGATCGACGGCCGGGATGACCCGAAACGCGCTTCTTCTGCTCATTCTTCTGCCGGGTCGGAGGCCTCCGATAAAGAGGTTTTCCCCAAGCCCCAGCCCCTAGTCGATTCTCCGGGCTGCGGCTTCCTGCAGCACTTCCCCTATCAAGGGCCAAGCCCACCCGCGGGCGACCCAGCAGCACGGGCCAGGAAGTCTGACAGCATCTCCGCCATCTTCCTATCCCCTTGGACACGGGTAGGAATTGGCCTTGACCTTCGAATTGCGGAGACATAGTCGGGATCTGGTTTGCCCCACGAACGTCGGAGACAAGATCAGGCCGTGGCACCGCTCATGGCTCGAACCGCGAATTGGATCACGATAGATTATTAAGCCATTGTCAGGGACCGCCAAGAAGCCCCCCCAGGACCCAAGGTGTAGCCGTTGCCCGAGAGATCCGTGTGCGCCGTGTGTGAATCACCCTTACCACAGGTCGGGTACTACAGATGTCCCTACTGCCGCAAGATGCTCGACCAGAAGTGCGCCGAGAAAGCCGGGCTCAAGTGCCCCGACTGTAAGATCGAACTAGAGCATTTCAAGGAGGAAACCCTTTCCTGTGCGGTCTGCGGCACGACCGCCATGAAGCGGGGCTACTTCAAATGCCCTAAATGCAGCAAAACGCTGTGCAAGATATGTTTCGGCTCGTACGGCGGCAAGTGCCCCACCTGCGCCGCAGACTTGGCGTTCATCAAATAAGGGCCTGTCTTCCCCTTTTTGTCGGGCTGGGATCCCTATGCAGGAGGGAGCATGTAACCTATATAAGCCCGCCCACGCCCATCGGGGACCGGGGCAGGCAGCGCGGGGATAGAAGATGACGGAGGACCTCCAGGCGATCAGGGAGATACACGGCAAGATCAAGGATGCAATAAGCCTGGAGGACTTCAGATCCAGGATCGATAGCAAGGTGAAGGAGCACTTCGGCCTCCTCAGCGAGGTCGGCGCGGCCAAGCTGCTGGCAAGGGAGATGGGGGCGAGCTTCGAGGCTCCCCAGCTTGCGTTCAAGGTAAAGAACCTCGTCCCCGGGATGCAGAACGTGGACGTGGCGGGAAGAGTCGTCAATATCTATGGTGTGAGGAGCTTCAACCGCGATACCGGCTCAGGGAAGGTCTCGAACATGCTCATAATGGACGAGACCGGAAGTGTTCGCGTCGTCCTCTGGGGCGAGAAGGCGGAACCCATCGAGAAAGATGCGATAAAGAGGGGGGACATCGTGGAGATCAGGTCGGGGTATGCGAGAACCGGTCTGTCCGGGGAGGTCGAGCTTCACGTCGGCCGCCGAGGCAGGCTCCTTGTCAATCCGGCGATCTCGGATGCAATCCCCGAGATAGTGGAGAACAAGGTCAAGGTGAAAGATGTCAAGGACGGGATGCGGGACCTCTCACTTGAGGCCGTGGTCTCGGCGGTCTCAAACGTCAGGACCTTCAGCCGGGCGGACGGTACAAGCGGAAAAGTGGGCACCCTGTTCCTCAGGGACGAAACAGGCGAGATAAGGCTGTCGGTGTGGAATGAGAAGACGTTGGTCCTCGAAGGCATCCAGAAGGGGGACCGTTTGCGAGTTGCCGGTGCGTACAGCAGGGCCGGGCTCAACGGAGTTCCTGAGATCCACTGTTCGGCGTCTTCCTCCTTGACGGTCTGCGGGGAGTCCGGGAGGGAGCTTCCCGGGATCGAGCGGATGACATCCTCCGTCGCTGGCCTGGTGGAGGGCATGCAGAGCGTAGATCTGAGCGGTAGGATAGAAAGGATCCTAGGAAAGAGGTCCTTCACACGGCTGAACGGCCAGGAGGGCAAGGTGGCAAATCTGATCATCAGCGATGGGACCGGCCAGGCCAGACTGGTGCTGTGGGGCGACGCGGCCGATCTTGCCTCCAGCCTTGCAGAGGGGTCGCGAGTCAGGGTAGAGAACGCCTATACCAAGTTGGGCCTTAACCAGGAGATGGAGATCCATGTCGGGTGGCGGGGTCGGGTTGTGGCCGAGGTTGAGGAGTTCAAGCCCGTGGTGTGCGATCTTGTCCCCGGAATGGACAACCTGGACCTTGAGCTCGGCGTGGTCGAGGTCGGACTTCCAGAGGAGTTCGATGATGCTAAGCTGGTTTCAGCCGTGGTCGGGGATGCCTCGGGCAGGGCCACGGCGGTCTTCTGGGATGGCCACGTCGATCCCGTGCAGGGCCTTGAGCCCGGAATCGGGCTGAGGGTTAGGAATGCCAAGGTCAACGACCTCGGCGAGATACAGGTGCTTCCCGAGAGTTCGTTGGAGGTGCTGGAGCGGAGGGTCGCAGTCCTGGGCGATGACGAACCCAAGAATCTGACGATCGCCGAGGCCCAGCAGGGCCTGCTGGTACGGATCAGGGCCGCCCCGATGGCGGCAACCGTTCTCCGTCACACAAGCTCATTCGGCCGGGAAGGCCTTGTATGCTTCTGCGTGATCGATGACGGATCGGGACAGATGACTATGGAGGCGTTCGGCCCGCGATGCGGCGTCCTTTTCGACGAGCCCGAAGGCAAGACCGTGGATGAGTTGAGGACCAGGTTACGTAAGGGAGCGGACGTTGTGTTGGTCGGCGTAGTCTTGGACGGCTGCCTCAGAGTGAGGGAGATCAGGACACCCGACGCCAGGAGCGAGATAGCCAGCATGATCGATGAGATCTCGGAAGTGAGCTGATGGAAGAGCCCGCTGCGGTGGGTCAGGGAGACTCGGCGGAGGGTCGGGAGATCAAGGAGTTGGAGGACCTGCCCTTGATGGGGCCGGCAACGGCCAAGAAGCTTCGCGACGCAGGTTACCACTCTCTGGCAAGCCTTGCAGTCGTCTCCCCCATCATCCTGTCGGCCGAGATCGGAATGGCGGAGGAGACCGCCGCATCCATGGTCAGGGCAGCCCGATCCGCCATGAAGATGGGATTCGAAACGGCGGACGTGATCCTGAGGAAGCGGGACGAGGTGGGGAAGATCTCTACGGGAAGCAAGCGGCTGGACGAGCTTCTCGGCGGGGGCATCGAGACACAGGCCATAACCGAGTTCTACGGCGAGTTTGCCAGCGGCAAGACCCAGATAGCGCACCAGGCTGCGGTGACCGTTCAGTTTCGCCATGAGGAGGGCGGAGTGGGGGGACGGGTTGTCTACATCGACACCGAGCACACCTTCCGGCCGGAGAGGATCATCCAGATCGCCGAGTTCCTCGGCAAGGATGCTTCGGCGATACTCACGAACATAAGAGTCGGTCGGGCGACAAACTCGGACCATCAGATGGAGCTGGTCAGGGAGGTGGGGAGCATGGCCCAGGACTGGAACGTCAGGTTGCTGGTGGTCGACTCGCTCACGAGCTACTTCAGATCCGAGTACACGGGGAGGGCCCTACTGGTGGAGAGACAACAGAAGCTGAACAGGCACGTGCACGAGCTGCAGAAGCTGGCCGATCTCTACAACCTGGCCGTTCTGGTCACCAACCAGGTTCTGGCCAAGGTCGATATACTGCTGGGCGATCAGGTTGCCCCCGTGGGGGGAAACATCATAGCCCACCAGTGCACCCATCGCGTGTTTCTAAGGAAGGCCAAGGGCAACAAGAGGATAGCCAGGCTTGTTGACAGCCCCTACCTGCCCGAGGGGGAGACCGTCTTCTCCATAGGGGAGGGAGGCGTAACCGATTAAAGGGTAGGGCTGCGTACCGGCGGGGGTGGTGGAGTTGGATATTGCGAAGACCTTCGATCACACCGGGCTGGAGTCGGCGGTGAAGAGGGGAGCCAGGTTCCTGATCCTCAATGCCGACGATATGGGAATGAGCAGGGGGATCACGGACGGCATCCTAGCCGCCTACGAAGAGGGTCTGGTCACGGATGTGAGCATGATCTTGACCATGCCGGATTCCCGGCGAGCGGCCGAGATAGCCGTTGATAAGGGCCTAAACGTGGGGGTTCACATCGATCTCACCTGCCAGGGAAGGATTGGCAGGCCGCTTCTGGGAGAGGATGTGGCGACCCTGACGGATGAGGAGGGCATCTTCTTCTCCTCCGGCGAGTTCAGGCAGAAAATGCTGGCCGGCAAGATTGATCTTGGCGAGGCCGAGCGCGAGATCGCACGCCAGGTGGAGCAGGCCGAGGAGTGGGGGCTGGATCTCACCCACCTCGACAGCAACGAGGGCCTTCACAACTACTTCCCCGAGATACTCAGGATCGTCATCAGGAAGGCAAGGCAACGGGACCTTCCGGTCAGGTGGCCTAACCCGGCCTGTCTGGACTGGCTCAGGCAGGACGGAATCCTCACCACCGATTACCTTAACCACACCTTCTACGGGGTCCGGGCCGCGGACAAGAAACGTGTCTTCGTTCGGTTCCTGGATGGTATGAAACCAGGCGTAACCGAGTTCATCCTTCACCCGGCCATCGCTGACGAGGAGACCAAGGCGTTGACAGCGGGGGATCGGAGGCAGGCCGAGAAGGATCTGCTTGTGGATCCGGCGGTGGCCTCGGAATTGAGGCAGCGGGGCATCCAGCCAATCAGCTTTCGCGAGTTAAGGGAAAGGCAGCGGGGCATGCGCCGCCGCGGGGTGGGCAGACTGAAGGCGGGCAGCGCGAGAGTCCGAATCACCCCGCCTTACCCGACCCAGATGGGAGGCTACTTCGACCGGCAAGACTTGTCCGAGGGCGTTCACGACCATCTGCATGCCCGTGCTCTGTCGCTCAGCGATGGCCGGAAGACAATCGTCATGGTATCGGTCGACCTGCTCTACGTTGACGCGAGCATGGTCGAGGAGGTCCGCAGGGAGGCATCACGCCTGACTGGTCTGGAGCCGGAGTGCATAATGGTCTTCGCAACCCACACCCATAGCGGCCCGGAGGGCCATCACAGGCTAGCGCCTCTGATGGGGTTTCTGCCGAATCCTCTCCTGCGGAAGTTCCTCGTGGACAGGATGTGTTGCTCGGTCGTGCTGGCGTTGAGCGGGGCCAAGGAGGCCAGGCTCGGCTTTGCGTCCGTGGCGGTCCCGGAGATGACCAGCAATAGGCAGAGGGAGGCAGGGCCGATCGATGATGAGCTTCTCGTGCTCAAAGTCGAGGACCGGGAAGGCAAGGCGATCGGGGGATTGGTGAACTTCACCGCCCACCCGGTCATAATGGATTCCCGCAACCTGCTCTTCTCGTCCGAGTACCCCGGGCATGCCATGTCGATCCTTGAGGGGGCCTTCGGCCCGGAGGCATCCTACCTGTTTGCCAACGGGGCCTGCGGCAACGTGACGATCAGGAGAAGCGGCCCGCGGTTCTCGGAGGTTGAGAGGACCGGGAGCCTACTGGCCGGCCACGCCCTCCGGGCGCTGGGCGCGGCGGAGACAAGCGAGGAGGTCAGAATCGCAGCCTCCTGTGCCAGTCTGCCTCTTGCCCTCAGGGACCTGCCGAACGCCAGTGAGGCCAAAGCGGAACTGCGCGAACTGATGTCCAGGGAGGCGAGGACACCAACGGAGGCCCGGGAACTCAGGAAGAAGATCGCCAAGGCAACTGGCACCGCTTCCCTCGCCGAGAAGGCAGACTACATCCGCGCCTTCCTAGGCGACAGCGTGACCAGCCATCTTCAGGTTCTTGGGATCAACGACAGGGTTCTCGTCGGGGTTCCGGCGGAGCTCTTCGTCGAGTACGCCCTGACATTGAAGAAGGAGATCGGCCCGGGCAAGACCTTCTTGATCGGCTACTGCAACGACATCATCGGCTACGTGGTCACACCGCAGGCTGCGCAGGAGGGAGGATACGAAGCCGGAGCCACCCTGCTTGATTCCAAGGCGGGCCAGAGCATTTTGGATGCCGCAAAGGCGATGATGGGTCTGAGGGGCGTGGACAATGCCTGACCGGGTCACCGTCTCATCCGATACTTCCTGCTTCGGCGTGGCAGGGGCCGGGGCGGCGCGACAGCCTTGATGGGCTTCTCTTTGCCCTCCCCCCTGGGCCCCGGCGAGGTCGCAGCGAAGGCCTCGAACTCCTTCGAGCGAGCGCGGAACTCGGACATGTACTCGATGTATATGAAGAATACCATCAGGCCAAGCACGGTGAATGCCAGGGTCCAGGAGATCCTCACCCAGTTAAGGGGCAAGATGCCAGCTCCGCGCTGGATGTTGGCAGGGCCTTTGAAAAAGACTTCCTAGCCGGGGCCGGGGTCGTTAAATCACCCATACCCGCCATCTTCGTGGAGCGGATGAGGGCCCGTCCTCCGTCCGCAGGACCCGGGGTGCCCGACACCGAAGGCGAGCTCTGGGTTCCGTCGACTTAGTTGCCATCGTTGGGTCCAAGCCTCCGGTATCCGTCTCTGTGAGCCAAGATGGGTCACGGTGACAACCGCGCGGAGGCCTCTCACCTAATCATAGGCCTTGAATCGTGGGGCAGCCTGCCTTCAAGCGCCCGGGCGGCGCGCAGGAGCCTGCCCTCCTCGAAATACCTGCCCACCAACTGGACGCCTACAGGAAGCCCTTCGGCCGTGCCGGCCGGATACGATATGGCGGGCACACCCACTAGATTGATTGGCACAGTATCTATGTCCTGCATGTACATGGTCAGCGGGTCGGCCATCTCGCCGAGACGAAAAGCGGGGCCGGGCATGGTCGGCGTGACGAGCAGGTCGACACGCTCAAAGGCCTTCTCGAAGTCGGCCTTGATGAGGGTTCTGATCTTGAGAGCCTTCATGTAGTAGGCGTTGTAGTAACCTGCCGATAGGGCGTAGGTGCCAAGCATGATCCTTCGCCTAACCTCGGCCCCGAACCCCTTGCCCCTGGTCTCCGAGAAGGCCTTGATCCAGTCAGCCTTGGAAGGCACGCGGAATCCGTATCTGACGCCGTCGTACCTAGCAAGGTTCGAGCTTGCCTCGCACATGGCGAGGATGTAGTACGTCGCGAGGGAGTACTCAAGGGAAGGCATGGAGACGTCGCTTCGCGTCGCGCCGAGTTCCTCCAGCGCCTCGGCAACGCGCCACGTGGCCCTGAGAACCTGATCATGGGTCCCCTCGGCGAGGAACTCGCCGGGAACCGCGAAGCGCTGGCCCTCCATGCCGCAATCGAGTCCTGCGGCGTAGTCCTCCGGTGGTCGATCTATGGAGGTCGAATCCATCGGATCCTTGCCGGCCACAACGGACAGAAGCAGCGCTGAGTCCTCTGCGTCCTTGCTCAAGGTGCCTATCTGGTCGAGGCTGCTGGCGTACGCTATCAAGCCGTAGCGGCTAACCCGTCCGTAGGTCGGCTTCAGCCCAACCACGCCGCAGAAGGCGGCCGGACATCTGATGGATCCGCCCGTGTCGGTGCCGAAGGCCAGTATGCCCTCGTCTCCGGCGATTGCTGCCCCGCTGCCCCCCGACGAGCCTCCCGGCACTCTCTCCAGGTCCCAAGGGTTACGGGTCGGGCCGAAGTAGCTGGTCTCCGTGGTGGTCCCCATGCAGAACTCATCGCAGTTTGTCTTGCCGATGATGACCGCTCCCTCGGCCAGGACCCGGTCGACGGCCGTCGCCGAGTATGGCGGCATGAAGTTCTCCAGCATCCTGCTTCCACACGTCGTGCGGAGGCCCTGGGTCACTATGCTGTCCTTGACCGCGAGGGGCAGGCCGGCGAGGCGCCCCGGGTTCTCACCTCCGCCGATCTTCTCGTCGATCCCGCCCGCCCTCAGCAGGGCGCCCTCCATGTCCAGGGTTATGTAGGCGTGGATCCTCTTCTCGACCCGGCGAATCCTCCTGAAGACGGATTCCACCAGTTCTACTGAGGATAGGCGCCCGTCCCTGATGGCATCGAGGGCCTGGTGGGCTGTCAGCCTGTATGGTCTCAAGTGGGCACCCGGGATGTGATGCGACCCGGGAGGTTCATCTTAAATGTTGCCCGGAGCGGGGCGGCGCAGCGTCTACGCCTGGGACTTCCCAATGAGGCCGCGCAGCGTGTGGGCGGTGCCCTCGTAACCGTAGGTGGAGGTGTTCAGCACCACGTCGAAGCGGGTGAGGTCGAGCGGATAGTCGCAGATCTTCTCGACGAGCTGCTCGCGCTCCTTGTCGCTGTTCTTTATGATTCTTGCTGCCTTCTCGATGGATATATTCCTACGCGCCGCCACGTGCTTGACCCGATCCTCCTCGGAGGCTGTCAGGAAGGCCTTCAAATCGAAATCCTTGTCCAGCACCAGTAGGGCGAGCCGCCCCTCCACAATCAGGTTGTCGAAGCTCTCCACGTATTCCAGCGCCTTGTTGCGCAGAAGGGCATCCAGATCAAATTCGCCCGAACGGCTCTCCCTCTCGAAGATCCCGAAGGACTCCCTCCTCTCCCGGATCAGGTCCCTTATCGCCCTTACGCTATTGACCGCCTCGGCTTTCTCGGCCTCGGCAACCATGTTGGCTATCTCGGTGCTTCCCGCCCCGAGGTATCCCGTTAGAAGGATCTTCATACGGTTTCCCCGCCGTGTTCTTACTCGGGTCGGATAAATAGACTTCCTGATCGATGCCTGCCTGCCATTTCCAGCAACGAGAAACACTTAACTAACGCTTTTGGTGAAAGCCCTCGTTCCGGCGGTCTGATCATGGTGGTCAAGGCCCTCTCAAAGAAGCTCGATCTCATCCAATTAGAGGAGGGGATCCAGGCCTGGTGGGCCGAGAGGGACATCTACCGCAAGTCGAAGCAGAAGAACTCCGCGAAGCCCGCCTACTACTTCCTGGACGGGCCGCCTTACTGCAGCGGAACCATTCACACCGGCACTGCGTGGAACAAGATCATAAAGGACGCCGTGCTGCGGTACCTGTCCATGCAGGGCAAGAACGTGACCCGGCAGCCCGGGTGGGACTCCCACGGCCTGCCCATCGAGGTCAGGGTCGAGAGGGAGCTGAAGCTGAAGAGCAAGAAGGACATAGAGAACGTGATCGGCGTAGGCAACTTCATAGGGGCCTGCCGCAAGTACGCCCAGGATCATCTGGCCACGATGACCCGGCAGTTCAAGCGCCTGGGCGTGTGGATGGACTGGGACGATCCCTACATCACCTTCATGCCTGAATACATGGAGGCGGGGTGGCACTCGCTGAAGAAGGCCCACGAACAGGGCCTGCTGGTCCAGGATGTGAGGGTCGTGCACTGGTGTCCGCGTTGCGAAACGGCCTTGGCCGAGCACGAGGTCAGGGGCGAGTACGAGGACAGGGAGGACCCCTCGATATACCTGAAGTTCAAGGTCAGGGACCGTGAGGACGAATACGTCCTTGTGTGGACGACCACCCCCTGGACCCTGCCGTCGAACGTTCTCGTCATGGTGAAGCCCGAGTTCCAGTACGCCCGCGTGTCCGTCGGCAAGGAGATCTGGATACTGGCCGAGGAGCTGGTCAAGACCGTGATGGACAAGCTCGGGATAGGGGACTACCGGATCGTTGAGACCATGCCCGGGTCGGCATTGCAGGGGCTCAGATACCTCCACCCGCTTCTGGAACAGGTCCCGAAGCAGAGGGAGTGGGTCGACAGCTTCCATCGGGTCGTCACGGCCCAGTACGTGGACCTCGAGGAGGGAACCGGATGCGTGCACACCGCCCCCGGGCACGGCGAAGAGGACTTCGAGGTCGGAAGGGCCCAGGGGGCGCCGATCTTCTCGCCACTCGACGCGGCCGGCAGGTTCACCGACGAGGGCGGACGGTACAGCGGGCTGTACGTCAAGGACGCCGATCCGCTGGTCATCGAAGACCTGAAGCGCAACGGATTCCACGTTCATGATGAGACCATAGTCCACAGCTATCCCCACTGTTGGAGGTGTCAGACCCCCCTGCTCTTCATGGCCAAGGAGCAGTGGTTCCTGGAGATCAGCAAGCTGAAAGGTAGAATCATCGAGGAGAACGCCAAGGTAACATGGGTGCCGAGCTGGGTTTCAGAAAGGTACGAGAACGGGGTCGAATACGTCGGGGACTGGTGCCTGTCCCGGAACCGGTACTGGGGGATACCCATTCCGATCTGGATCTGTGAGAGCTGCCGGGCCATGAAGGTCGTCGGGTCCTACTCCGAGCTTGCATCCCTCTCCACGACCAGGATAGACCCGGAGAAGCTGGATCCCCACAGGCCCTTCGTGGACGAGATCAGTCTGAGCTGCGCGTGCGGGGGCCAGATGAGGCGCGTACCGGATATCGTGGATGTGTGGTTCGACTCGGGGATAGCCTCGTGGAGTTCCCTGGGATATCCGTCCAATCCGGACGCCCTGTCGATCTGGCCGGCCGACCTGATCATCGAAGGATCGGATCAGGTCGGGAAGTGGTTCTACTCCCAGCAGGCCGCAAGCGTCATCACCTTCGGCAAGTCATGTTACAGGAAGGTCCTCATGCACGGCTTCGCGCTGGATTCCCAGGGGAAGAAGATGTCCAAGTCCCTGGGGAATTCCGTGGACCCTGACGAAGTGGTGGCCAAGTACGGGGCCGATGTCCTCCGCTACTATCTGCTCTGGGCAACCATGCCGTGGGAGGATCTGAAGTTCAGCTTCACCGAGCTAACAACGGTCCAGAGGATGCTGAACGTTTTTTGGAACGTCTGCGTGTTTGCCTCGACTTACATGGAGCTGGATGGATACTCGGGCCAGCTAGGCCTGGACCGGGTCAGGGGCCATCTCCGGCCCGAGGATCGGTGGCTGCTGTCGCGCACCAATACGCTGGTGCGAAATCTGAGCCGTGCCTACGAGGAGATGAACTTCCTCCACGTCACAAGAGGGCTGCAGGAGTTCGTGCTGGAAGACGTGAGCAGGTGGTACGTGCGACTTGCAAGGGAGAGGACCTGGGTGGAGGCCGATGATCCGGACAAGCTGGCGTGCTACTACACCCTCCACTATGCCATCGATCGCGTCCTGAAGCTGCTTGCCCCCGTAGCGCCCCACATCTCGGAGGCCATCCATCAGGCGATGGTGGCTCAGGACGGGTCGAGGGAAAGCGTACATCTGGAGGACTGGCCGTCCGTGGATGCCGGGATGATCGACGAGAAGCTTGAGCGATCCATGCGCACGGTTCAGGAGCTGGTGGAGACCGCCCTCGCCGCCAGGCAGAAGGCCGGGATCAAGCTGAGGCACCCGGTCAGGAAGATAGTCGTGCTCAGCGCAGACCCCGATGTCCGGGGCTCCGTTCTCGAGCTGAAGGCCGTCCTCGCCGAGCAGACCAACTGCAAGGAAGTCGAGATCCTTCCCAGGATGGAGATGAAGCTGGCGGCAAGGCCCCGGATGAGAAGTCTGGGGGAAAAGTTCAGGTCGGAGGCGCAGAATGTGGCAGAGGCCATCGCGGGCTGTGACGGGGCTCTGTTGCGGGCGGCCCTGGAAAAGGAAGGGGTCCACACCGTGCAGGTGGGCGAAAAGGCCTACCAGGTCGGGAGGGAGGATGTCGCTTTCGAAGAGGAGATGCCGGACAGCTACGTGGCCGCGGAGGGATCCTCCGGCACCGTCGCCGTGGATGTGGCGATGACCGATGAGCTGGTATCCGAGGGGCTTGCCAAGGAATTGGTCAGACGGATTCAGGACATGCGCAAGGATCTGGACCTGAAGGTCAACGACTTCGTGGAAGTCTCGTTGAAGGGCCCGGGCAAGGGAATGAAGAGCGTGAGGGACAGGCTTGGCTACATCCAGGCAGAGACCCGGGCGAGCTCGGTCAGGCTCGGAGAAGGAATGGGGGCGGATGCCTATCACAAGCAGTGGGAGATGGACGGTGATACCTACGAGATCTGGGTCAGCAAGGCATGATGAGGTTCGGCGACACCGACGGGGAGAGGGATCCCTGCGAAGGAGATGGGTCCTAGCGGCCTGCCTCGTGATGGCCGTTCTGGCCTCCCCGACCTCCACCCTCTCCGTCGAGAAGCCCACAGCAGTCTTCATCGAGACCCATGGGGAGGAGCAATCGAGCCTATTCGACTACTGGCATGCAGCCGTATCTTTCAGGCAGATCGGCTTCTCGGCCCATCTGCTGAGCCCCTACATCGGCGTTACCCGGGTCTATCCCGAGAACCTCACGGACTTCGTTTCGGTCCTCATCATCACGCCCAGGAGCGGGGCAAGCTTCGAGCTGGACATCGACATGTTCGCCGACTACGTCGCGGCAGGGGGCGGGCTGATACTGGCCGGGCAGTATGCGACAAGCCAGTTCCAGCCATGGGCTCGGACATCGGTGAACAAGCTGACCAGCAGCTTCGGCATCGAGTTCGAGGCCGATCTGGTCTGCGATCCCCGGAGTCCGTACCTGGTTGATCAGCGTTATCCCCACTGGCCGATGATCACCGAATTCGCCGACCACGCCGCAACGGAAGGGGTGCGGCTTGTGAGCTATCACAGCGGCTGCTCGCTCAGAATCTCCGGGAACGCCACCGCGATCGCTTGGACCTCGGAGGCTGCCTGGTCGGACGTGGACGGGGACATGCAGAAAAGCGACGAGGAGATCGTTGGTCGCAAGGTCGTCGCCGCGGTTTCGACCTACGGAAAGGGAAGGGTTGCGTGCGTAGGGGACAATGATCTCTGGTCGAGCAGATACCTGAACGGCTTCGATAACAACCGGCTTCTTCTGAACCTGGTGAAGTGGGTGTCCAGGGATATCGAGGAGCCCGATCTGCAACTCGTCGAGCTGGACATCAGGCCCGAGGCGGTCCTGGGCGACGATGGCAACTACACGGCCCTGATCCCGATCAGGATCTGGAATCAGGGAACGGCCCCGGTTCAGAACGTGACCATATACGTGGGCCAGGGTAAGCCCAAGATGGTGGGGGACAACCTGACCTTCTCGCAACTCGATGCCGGGCAGAAGCTGGAGGCCGAGGTCCTGCTGAGCTTCGCGGGGACGGGAAGCCAGACGACCTCTCTCAGATACGAGTACTTCACCGCCGGGGGAAAGGAGTACGGAACGCTGCGCACTCTCACGCTCGAGGCGGACTTCGACATCTACCACATACCGTCGCTGCTCACAGAAAAGACCGAGATAGCGATTCCTTCCCCCGGTGGAGCGCATAACTTTACCCAGGATGAGGTGGACGCGTGGGTGAGCATGATCAGGGCTCTGTTTCCGGAGGCCGATCAGACTGGGGAAGCCAACCAGACGGAGGAGGTCAACCAGACCGCCGAGACAAGCCGTCCCCCGGTTTTCTACAACCATACTGACATCGCCTCGAAATCCGGAAACTACTACTCCATCAAATCCGGCCACTATGACCACGACCTCATCGGCCTGGGGGATCTGGAGTCCAATTACGTCGTGGGCTATGTGCTCCAGTACGGGCTTCTGCAGGCAGCAACGGAGGGTGTTCCGATCAAGGTGAAGGCGTCCGACCTGCTCGGCGGAAGCCTTGAGGAGATGGTGACCGGCATGCCGAGGCTGGAGGGCAACATCTCTGACTGGGGTTACATCTCGCTTGTCTCGAGGGAGAAGTTCGGTGACCGAGGCGACACCGTGATAGCGGTGGGAGGGTTCGGGCGCAGCGGGATCGGGACCGCGCTGGAGCTCTTCGCGATGATCATTCGGGGCGAAGCGGCGGAGTATGAGGATAAGCTCTCCGGTAAGGTGGCGCTCTTCAGGGGGATCTACCAGGACGGGAACCTAACCCAGGTCGAGTTCCGCTGATCGCAGGTCGGAGCCTACATCTTACGCTGTTGCGCCCCTCGGAGGTTGTGCGCACGTCTTGGATGGGTCTCATCATCAGGCATCTGGAGAAGATGTTGGAGCTGATCGCACCGTGTGTGCTGGGCTGCGAGTCCTGAAGGCTCTTGGCCTTAGGCTCGATGAGGTTGAGTCGGCCCGGAAGAACCCGGTTGGCATCGGCATCGACCTCCGTCCTCCTCAATCCGGAAAGATTTAACTTGGGCGGGGCAAAGTGGTCACAGGCTGGGGTCGCCTAGAGTGGAGCAATCCACGGGCAATCTGGTAGGGCGCTGATGCTGGTCGCAGCGTGGGCCTGCTAATCCGGATTGGAGCGGTAAGTCAGTTGCCGCAAGGCATCAGGGGTTCAAATCCCCTCCCCAGCGCTCAGCACCTAACCTCCATAATGCCAAGCCCATGCGGCCTGGTAATTGCCGCCCGCGAATGGTCTCCGACGGCTGGTGCATGTGCACGCAGACAATGGCCGGGGCCTCATCCCTGGCGTCTGACAATGTCCTTGAATCGGTCGAGATGTTTGTCGAAGGAGTATACCTCCGTGATGCCTCTCCGCCGCATGGACACATAGGCCAGGGCGTCGTTGGCGCCCACCTTCTCTTCTTCTGCGACAGGCAGGGCTTCCTCGTAGTCCTCCATCGCTACCGGTATGACCTCCAGGTTCTCGCTGGCCGAGACCCACGCGAGGAAGCCGAGGGATTGATCAAGGCCAAGGCCGGTCTCGATGATGTTCAAGACCTCGGATAGATGGGCGGCAGTCATGGCGGCCTCCTCCCCCGCTTCAAGCCTGCTGACGATGGACTTTGCGCCGTTCTTGACCTTCTCCTCCCTCTCGGTCAGCTTCCGGCGAGGCACCAGGAACGCGTGCAAGAAGACGTTCGAGTCGACGAAGATCATCTTTGGCGCAGCTCCAGCAGCCCCTTTCTCAGGGCATGGGGGTCCGAGAAATCAACACCCGCGGGTACCTCGATGGAGTCGAACAGATCCGAGGGGCTCAGCGGCTCGATCGGTGCTAGCTCTATGCTGCCGTCCCGCCTAGTGAGGACTACCTTGTTGGACTTCCACTCCTTTCTCCAGGCCACGGGCACGGATATGCGACCCTGCGCGTCGACCCTCTTGATCACGATATCGGACATCGTCAACCACCAACGAAACCACAATAGGCGGGAGAGAACCTATTGGCTTCTGATGCGATTTCACCAAATATATATCTTTCACCAATCTACGACGCACGGTTTCATTGGAAGACACTTAGACCTTTTGCCATAAAATAACGGAAAGTGTTATATATGTAACAAAACATTAAGCCCACATGTTTTGGCCCATGTCGGACATGGAGCAACGTCTCTACTTCGCCCTAGGCGAGAAGGAACAACGGGTGTTCACGATACGGGATATCGTCAATGTGCTGAGTGTCTCCTCCCAGCATGCAAGGAATCTGGCGGCGCGGATGGTGCAGAAGAACGTCATAGAAAGGGTCAAGCCAGGCCTTTTCGTCCGCATTCCCGAGAACATCATCCTCGACAAAGGCCTGTACAGGGAAGATGCGATCCTCATCGCAGACAAAGCAGTGGAGAATGCGTTCCTCTCCCACTACACCGCCCTCTCCTTGCACGGCCTGGAAGAGCGGTACGCCAACCGTATCTATGTAACCACCCCCCGCCGCCAGCGAAACATCCGCTACCATGATGTCAATATACAGTTCATCACCGTCATCCCTCAGCGTTTCTTCGGGATGGAAACCATGTCCTACTCGAATGACACGATAACCGTCGCTGACCGGGAACGCGCCATCTTGGACGCGGTGCGTGTTCCTCGGTACAGTGGGGGATGGTCCGAGGTCATCTCGTGCCTCCGGAATCTAGAGGTAGTCGATTGGGAGAAGCTTCAAATGCATCTTGTAAGGTTCGGCAATAAGGGCTTAGCCCGCAGAATCGGCTATCTCATGGAGAAGCTGGAGAATGTCTCTCTTCCGGAGGACGTCAAGAGGAGAATGCGAGAATTGAGCGGTGACAGTATCTACTACTTTGACCGCCCGCGGGAAGGGAGTCTCGACAAGGGATGGAACTTGGTGGTCCCGGATAGGATTCGGAGGGTACTCCTTGCTGAGACGGCGTGATTGCGAGGGAATACAGCGAGACACCGGGTTTGGCCTCGACATGCTAGAGAAGCTGTATCATCTCACCAGGATACTACAGGCCATCTGCAGTAAAGAAGTACTGCACAGCAATCTGACACTGAAGGGTGGAACTGCCCTCAATCCCATGTACCTGGATACCGCACGAATCTCCATCGACCTGGACTTCAACTTCACCGGATCCGTTGAAAGGGAGGTGATGAAAGCATTGCGGCCGAAGGTCGAGGCAGCGATGACCACTCTGTCTCGGCAGCTAGAGGAGCGGTTCGTGGTTGATCTACGGGAGGTGAAAATGCCAGCCACAATGGTCCAGATCGCGATCCGTGGGGGACCCGGAGCCAGCTTACACGAAGAACTTGGCCACGACTGAACCCAAGATCAGGAGCAGTATCGGCACGACGAATCTGTAGGTTACGGTGGTCAATGTGCTGACGTTTTCGGACAGCTGCCTCACGGACTCCGACATATCGGAAAGCGTCTGCGTTTCGAGCGTTCTAAGGTAATCCCTGTCGACCTTGGGTATTTCCCCGGCTCTCTGCTCGTCGCCGGCCTGGAAGCCTTCGGATGCGGGCGCTGCAAGCCCGTAGAAGTCCACCGTGCATATCGGGCTCTGGTAATCTATGGTTATGCTCCGCGGTGATGCGTTGTAGATGCCCAACACGAGATATCCTTCCCATCCGGGATCGATCTGCAGCCCGGCCAGCAGGACTATCCCTTTTCTGACGTAGTACGATTTCATCCCTATGTGCGCTGCAACGTCGTCGGATAGTCCGATTCTCTCAAATGATGTCAACAAGGCAAACTGCCCGGCCTTGAGCGTGACGGTCCGCTTGCGTTCCATGTCTATCTCCTCCATCACGCCGCTCACGAGCATTCTCTTGCCGACCCTCAGGTCGTAACTTGCGGGCTGCAGGCTTGGTTCGTGGAAAGGCTCGATCCTTACCCTCTTCTGCTTCATTGCCTGACGGATCTCAACATCAGATAGTAGCATGACTCACTCCCCTCAGTTCTCGTGCATCGCGTCAATCTCATCCTCGGGAATGCATCTCGCCCCACGGGACTTGAAAGCCGATGGACTTCACGAAATGGGAGCGCTGGGACACTTAAACCTATTTCGGGCCCCCCCGCTGTGCGTTGTCTAGGGTCGGGGACGGCAGCCGCCCTCTTCCCTTCTCTGGTTTCTCTCACAAGGATGAGGTGACTTCCCTTTCTCCTCCTGGGCTCGAATCCTGCCCTGGCCAGTGCCTTGACGGGTTCACGGCCTGAGAGAACTGGGAGCTTTGGCATCGGATACTACCTCAAAGCGCGTTACCAGTATCTCGCCTGAGCCAATGCCCTCGGGCGGTCCCATCTCCTCCAGGTAGAGTTCTGCGGCCTCCTTGAGGTTCCCCATGGCTTCCTCGATCGTGGGGCCCTGGCTGACGACGTCCAGCTCGGGGCAAAGGGCGACGTACTGCTTCTCTCCCTTCCTGATCACGGCCGTCAGGCCGAATGTCGGCATCACCTGTATGCGCTATTCCGGAGTTATTAAGGTACTCATCCCTCAGCTTGGTGAAATGATTGATGAGACGATTGCAGTCGGATTCGCAAAGAGCGTGGGGCAAGTTCTATCAGAACTCCAAGATGAACATCCCGGACGGGATTCGGAGTGTAATCCTTGCTGAGACGTCGTGATCTTCAGACAAGGCGAGATAATGGGTTGGTTGACCAAAGCATTTTCAGGATTGATCGACTAGTCTGTGACATGCCGAAAGATGATTCCAACCGGGATCCGCTCGGAGAGGAGCGACAGTACTACCTCGAAATCGAGACTGATCTCCTCGAGCGACACAGTGGCAAATTCGCCCTGATTAAAGGTCGCAAACTTCTCGGGACTTTTGACACAGCTTACGCAGCATACAAGGAGGGCCTGAAGAAGCTAGGCAATGCTCCGATGCTCATCGTCCAGATCCAAGAAGAGGAGCCGAAAGAGTGGCTACCTGCCCTTCAGTTAGGGTTGATTGATGCCTCTATTCAAGGGTAAGTTCTTCCCGCGGGTGTCAGACCCCCATCGAACTCTCCGCACACTTGGCCCTGTGGTGGGCGTGCAGGTAGAGGTTCCAACGGCCCTGGCTCAGCAGATCACTGGTGCTGGGGGCACCATTCCTCAACCCCCGACTGGATGCCGGACTGCATGAGGTGGTTTCTTCGGGCTTCCTTTCTCTCAGCTTTCTCTTATGTGGACGCCGTATGGCTTCCCGTGCCTTCCAGGTTTCTGTTACGTCATTACGTCACACATCCTATCAACTCGTTGACCGGTTCCATTCTTCTCGTTCACGGAATGCGGAAGAGTTAAGAAGAAGGTTGAAGGTCTGCTAACGCTGTAGGTCTCCGACAAACTTGGGAAAAGGGGGCTTTGAGTGAGGACGGGTCTCAAAGGAGCCTTGATGTCCACCCTAGCGATCGCGTTGCTCCTTTCGTCGGTGAGTTTCCTTTCCCAATCCGCGAGCGCTCAGAACCCACAATCTGACTTCAACAGGGGGGCAACACTTGGATGCGAAGCAAGCCATGTTCATGGCTCATACGCCAGTGGGTCGCCCGCCGAGGAGACGACATGTCCCGATTGCGGTGGGACTGGGGAGGTGACCTGCCCCGATTGCGATGGAACAGGGGGAGAAAAAGCATGTACCTGGTGCGGGGGAACTGGGGTGGAGGAATGTCTGACTTGCCATGGAACCGGGAGGTGTTTTGCCTGCAATGGAACCGGGAAATGCCAGGCCTGCGAGTCATGGTATGCTGTGTATGACACTCCCTGTCCCACTTGCAGTGGAACCGGATTATGCGGTGTTTGCGATGGGACTGGGCTTTGTTATGCTTGCGGTGGGCAGGGGGGAAGAACCTGCTGGAAATGTGGTGGGACCGGGCGAGAAGGAACGTGTCCGCGCTGCGGCGGAACGGGAAAGGTCAAATGCCCCACTTGCGGTGGAACTGGCATGATCACTACGGAAGAAGAGGAAGAGACTCTGTGGGCAATGATAACGGACACACAGGGAGAGGTGAAGGTCATAAGGAACGGGGAGGAAGTGACGACCACACCCTTGCGTCTTCGAGCTGAAGACGAGATCAGTACTGGAGAGGATGGTTGGGCAGAAATCTCCTTCCTGGATGGCACGGTGATTCGAATATCCCCAAACTGCTGTTTTACCTTTAGGGAACTTGTGGAGGAAATCACGAAAGAGGAGACCTTCTGGGGTAGAATCTGGGGCAGAATCAGCGCGCCATGGCGGATGTGGGCAGTAACCCCTGGAAGACCATGGCAGATTGAAACCTCAACTGCTGTCACATCAGTTCGTGGGACTGAATTCACATTGGAGGTGGCCCAAGACGGCACCACCATCCTAACGGTTTTTGAAGGCAAGGTCGAGTTTTCAGATCTGGCTCTGACGCAGACTGTGCTCGTGGGGCCTTGCCAAACCTCAGTCATAGTGCCCGGAGGAATGCCGTCAAGTCCAGCGTCGGTAGATCCGGTCGAGATCGATAGGTGGTGGGAGTGGGGAGAGGAGACGCCCATTGAAGTGCCCGTTCGCATCCCGCTGGCTGTGGCAATCATCGTGATCGTGGTTGTTGTTGTGCAACCCAGGAAAAGTCCCGCGTGAGAACTCTACTACGAGATGGGCTGTCCGGTCGTCCTGTCCAGCAGGCCGACCCGTATCATAGATTCGAGACAAATCAGACTTTGCTTCCATACACCACGCTGATGGGACCGACAAGTGACTTCGTTCCGATATCGCTGAACCCAGCATCTTTGAGCACACTAATGACTTGGTCGTGAGTATACGAATTCCCTTCTTTCGAATCCACGATCATGTCGAGCGCGAACAGTGCAGGATAGAGAGGACCCCTTCCGTCGTTGTTCAGGTAGAGGTCCGGTATGACAACTCTACCACCCACCTTCAGCGATTCGCGGCAGATGTCTACGATTCTCCTGCAATCATCAACACCATAGCTGTGCAGGACTTGGCCAACGATCATAAGATCCATGTTCTTTGGCACCTCCATTTCAAAGAAGTTGCCGGCCATCGTCTTTCACCCGTTCCGTGACGTTAAACTCGTGTATGAATTGCTCGGCCACTTCACAAACAACCGGGAAGTCAAACACAATTGCTCTCATTCTGGATACTGCTTGGCCAACATGATGCAGTAGATGCCCGAAGTGACGGGCCTGGTGGTTCCCAGCATGCTTGTTGAGATGGAGTGCATAACTTACTCGGGCGTCATGCGTGAACAGGTGTTAGCATCTCTTCTGGCGTTCCGTTCCTGGGCCATCCCGTTGCACCTCTCTTGCCAGCTCCATCTGACGGGGCAAGTGACAGCTAATAGGCGAGGCTCGTGGCTGACTTGGTCGAAGCTGTTGGGAAGATGGAGGGCTCCCCCAATGGATGAAAGGGGTCTGAGAACGTGAAAATGAACCGCTTGAAGGTCTTGTCAAGGTCTGAGATCAAGGCGATCCATGAGGAATCCCTGAGGATTCTCAAGGAAACTGGCGTGACGGTATATGACCAGGACATGCTGGGGCTGCTATCGCGCAACGGCGTGGACGTGGATTCTGACAGGAGATTGGCAAGGTTCCCTGAGAGCCTCGTCGATGAGGCCCTTCATTCCTGCCCAAAGGGCTATCTTGCCAAGGGAAGAGACGGGGGCGACGGGTTTGGAATTGGCGGGGACAACCTATGCGTGGCCAGCGGATTCTATGCATCCTACGTCCTTAAGGAGGGCGGGGCAGTACCGGGCACGGTGGAGGATGTCGCGGTCTTTGCCAGGATATCGGACTGTCTGAAGAACATCCGCGCGGTGGGCCTGGAGGTCCTGCCCCGGGACGTGGCTGCGCATGTATCCGAGCTGCACGCATGCAGCGCCATGCTCAGTAACTCGACCAAGCACCTCTTCTTCTCGCCCAATTCGCGTCTGGCCGCCAAGGGACTGATCGAGATCGTCCGGGCGGTGGCCGATGAGTGGGATCTCTCAGAGGACCGGAGGGCCACCTTCCAGTCCTCGCCCACCTCGCCGCTGGCGTGGGATCGCGATTCCGTCGGCGTCTTGGCCGAGGCATCTGAAGCGGGGTTGGCCTGCAACATACTGCCCGAACCCATGGCAGGTGCGACTTCGCCCGCGACAATGGCAGGGGTTCTGCTGGTCCATGATGCAGAGTTCCTGTCGGGCCTGGTCATGTCACAGCTTGTGAGGGAAGGCACGCCCGTAATCTACGGCCATGCGCCAACCATATTCGATATGCGCAGGGCCTCGCCCATCATCGCATCTCCCGAGACCATAGCGCTGCGCGTCGCACATGCCCAGATGGGCAGATCCTATGATTTGCCTGTGCATTGCATCGCGCCGGACTCAGATGCCCAATGCCACGATGAGCAGATGGCTTGGGAGAAGATCATGACTTTGTTTGCTGCTCTGTGCTCGGGTGCTAACATCATCATGAACTGCGGCATGTTCTCAACGGGCCTGATAGCTTCATTCGAGCAGCTTGTGATCGATGACGAGATAGCGGGCTTCCTCCTGAGAGCCCTCAGGGGAATCGAGGTGGATGGCGAAACCCTTGCCACGGATTTGATCCAGAGCGTTGGACCGAGAGGACACTTCATGAACCAGATGCACACGGTGAAGCATGCACGAACCGAATACTGGTGGCCTGAGCTGTCCAACAGGGAAACGTTCGGTAAGTGGGCCAGAACCGGCCAGAAAGATGTCGTGGGGAAAGCGAAAGGCATGGTACAGAGGATCCTGAAGGAGCACAAGGTGCCTGGCCTCAGCCTCGAGAAGCAGAGAGAGATCAAAGGTATTGTGAGGAGATACGAAGCAATGAAGGCCTGAACATGTCCCGTATCGAACAGCTTGCCCACCAAGCCCCGTTTCGAAAAGCTGTAGCGGAACGTGGTGCCGCGAAGTGCCCCTGTCCGAGGCGAACTCGGGGATGATACTTATATCGTCTTGCCAAGAGAACCATCCCCCCGGTGGTATGGGACCGTTTAGGAAGCCATCCAACCTCGGCTTCATTCTTCTTGTGCTCAGTTCCACCACAAACATGGTGTTGGCTGATGGCGGCTCAAGGGTTCGAGTGCTTTACACCGGCGATCCCTATCCTGGGGTCACGCCGTATGTCTTCATGAAGGTGGAGCCCATTCTCCAGGTGACGCCGGTTCAAGCCTCCAGACAGCATTACGCCGGCATCTCGGGTTCGGACATAAGAAGGGCCATCCGTCTCCACATGCCTCGGACCTACGAATCCCTGGTCGAGTCATACGATGTTATGATAATCAGCGATGCCGGCATCGACTGTTTCACCTCCGACCATCACCAATGGGTCAAGAGGTCGGTCACTCAGGGGGGGATGGGTTTGGTGATGG
>CAYVLA010000048.1:0-22556 GCA_964452145.1 Hadarchaeota archaeon (SeqCode) | reverse complement strand
GGTCCCAGCTGGGGCCATATCCTGCTGATCGGCGCATTTCCGCCAAGCGTGTACCTCGCCATCTCGTTGATGTAGTACTGGGGATGGATGTATGATATCGCCTGTATCCACCCGGGGAGGAGCCACACCGGAATCATCCTTCCTGAGACAAGCTGGCTGAAAAGGTTGAGAAACCAGTTGAGCGGGTCCTCGCCCATCTTGGTTATGATGTTCCAGCCCGCGGACAGAAGGTCAAGCGCAAAGACAAGAAGCATCCCCGTCGCCAAAACCAGCAGAAACCCCATGTTGACGTGGATCTGCATTCCGAAGAGGCTCCCGACCACCAGATACGCGACGGTCTCTATCAGGATCCAGTTGTATCTGAAGGAGCTGTTCCCGAACAGGACCGTGATGAGATGTGTGGGCGAGGTATGGTAGTACGGATAGAAGGGGCTATTCACAAGCCAGCTGACCCCGGCGCTGCCGAGGGCAACCATGTTCTGGACCAGCATCCCCAGTAGGAACCAAGTCACCATCGGATACTCGCCGCCTATGCCGTACTTATGCAGTATCTCCGCCTGGACCGACTCGGCGGGGACGGTCTGGGCAAAGATGGCGAAGGTCGTGACCGTAACCATCATGCCCAGTATCCTCATCACGAACCATGACCTGAACGATAACTGCTCGACGAGGCTTCGGTGGAAAAAGGAGTGGAATACGACAAGTTCTGAACGCAGGCCACCGAGCAGTCCAAGGGCTGCTCTGCGACGAGCCATCTAGCGGTGCCTCTTACTTTGGGACAGGCGCATCCGGCTTGGGAGCCCTAGTCAGGCTGGGCATGTCAAACCTCAGACCGGCATCCCGGTCAGGGTGTCTGCCCCAGCCGCGGAGGAGACTTCTACTGGCCTGATAGGAGGACATCGATTACCTCCTTCACCTTCTTGAGGCCCTCCAAGGAGTTCTGAAGATGCTCGAACCCATCCTCGGTTATCCTGTAGATCCTTCTCGCAGGACCTCCTCCCTCGGTATCCCAGACCGATGACAGAAATCCGAGGTCCTCCATGCGCCTCAACAGCACGTAGATCACGGGCCTCTGTTCGTCGATGCCGAACTTCTCTTTCAGCGTTCTCTGTATCTCGCTTCCATAGGTCGGTCCCTCCTTCACCAGCCTCAGGATGGCGAGATGGAGCAGACCGGTGACCGGGGTTTCCCTAAGGCCGATGCAGGGACCGGGTCCGAAGCCTTCCGGGCCGGGCCGATGGTGGCCCCCGGGGGGAGGCCCTCGGAAATCGTGCGGCCCGCACATCGACATGAATGGGGTCTTGACGAACATGTAGATCGCCTTTCTAGATAAGCTAGCTATCTATATAAATGTGTTCCTCCAGTCCCGACTCCCTCGCACCCCGAGCTCGCCGGGAGTTGGGTCAGATCGTGCTTGACGGTCCGTCCATAGGAGCCCGGGCTACGACCTACAACATACAACCACAAGATATATGATGGAGAGACCGACAATCCCGAGATCGAGGGGGCGAACATCTGGACACTCCTAGTGAACCCAAAGCGACGGTACCCCTATTCATCTGGCTCGTTCTATCCGGCATCGCCGCGCAGTCCATTGCAGTCGCCCTGCCCGACGGCCGGATCGGAGTCCTGTACGTAGGTTGCATCGCCCGCTCGCGCCCTTTCTGGGAGATGCGGTCCGATCCGCTGTTCTCCATCAGCTTCGTGCAGGCAACGCTGCGTGACTGGGCAGGCTGGGGTCCGACCCAGCAGGCCACATCGGAGCCGCAGGTATACAGGATGGTGAGGCTCTACATGCCTCGATCCCACTCCGACCTGACCGAGAGGTTCGACGTGATCGTCTTAGCGAACGCGAACAGGGAGGCGGTCGGGCCTCGGTACATCGAGATGCTGGCCAGGGGCGTTCGGCAGAGCGGAATTGGGCTCTTCATGGCGGGGGGCTGGGAAACCTTCGGAGGGGCGTTCGGCCGACCTCCCTGGGGCGACACCGCCGTAGGGGCGCTTCTGCCCACCGAGGACGTGCAAGATACCTGGGTACAGTCCCAAAGCGGCCTCCTGTACGGCCTCTTCCTCGTCATAGACCAGTGGGATAACGAGCTGATCAGCAGCATCCCCTGGAAAAGGGAGAAAGCCTACTTCATGAACGACTTCGAACACAACCTCGTCAAGGCCAAGCAAGGCGCAAATATGCTGGCACATGTGGAGAGCGCGACCTTCAAGGATCACCCCGCGATGGTCACGTGGAAGCTTGACAACTCGGGGAGGGTCTTCGCCTATACCGGTGATATCTACTACTTCTGCAGGCTCCGACCCTTCTGGACCTACTACATAGATTTCGGCAGCAACCTGATGATCTACCTTGACAATCGACCGGTGCCACAGGACATCGACCTTGTGCATTCGCTCAGAACCAAGATGCTGGAGGTCAGCATTAGGAAAACCCTGCTGATGAGCCTTCTTGAGTTCTGTGACTCCTTCGGTGCGAACACCGGAGTCATCACTTCCAAGATGGACGAGCTCGATGACATGGCATCCGGGGCAAGATCCCTCTATCTCCAGCTTCAGTTCCAGGAGACCCTGGACACCTACAGCCAGATCGGCGAACTGTTTGGGGGTCTTGAGCAGGAGGCAATGAAGCTGAAGGACAGGACGCTTCTCTGGGTTTACGTCATCGAGTGGCTGGCCGTGACGGCAACCTGCATGGTCTGCGGCTTTCTGCTATGGTCTATGATGGTCAGACGCATGCTCTACCGGGAGATCAGGACAACGAGGCTGACAGCCGACCATGCAGTAGCTGAGTAGCGATCCCATGCGTTCGGAGATCGGCCATCCCGGCCACGCCGGAGAGGACTCGGACTGGTGACCGGTGGGTTATATATGGGGCGCCCGAGAACTTACCTCGAGGTAGGTTGATTGCATCACGTCACGGTCTACCGCAAGGAGGGTCGATACGCTGGCTGGCCGGCGAACTATGGCATCTGGTCCTGGGGAGATGAGATCGTCGTGGGCTTCACGCTGGGCTATCACAAGGCAGATGGGGGATTCCACGCCCGGGATAGGGATAGGCCATTCGTCACCATGCAGGCGAGAAGCACGGACGGAGGTGAGACCTGGGATGTCGACGCGATGCCGTGCCGCGCTCCGGGAGGAGGGGGATTGTCGGCCGATGAACACATGCGATCTGACCTGGGAGTGGGCAAGGCCCTCTCCGGGAAGGAGGGGTTAATGACCCTTGAGCAGGACTTGGATCTGACCCATCCTGACCTCGCCCTCATGTGCGCTCGATCAGGCCTGAACGCCGGTGCCAGGTCCTGGTTCTATGTCTCGCTCGATCGCTGCAGAACATGGCTTGGGCCCCACAGACTTCCCATGTTCAGTCAAACCGGCGTCGCAGCCCGCACGGACTACATCATCTCCGGCCCCAAGGAATGCGTCCTGTTTCTCACGGCTTCAAAGCCCAATGGCGACGAGGGAAGGGTCTTCTGCGCCCGCACCTCCGACGGGTGTCGAAGCTTCCGATTCCTGTCCTGGGTCACCCCGGAACCGGAGGGCTTCACAATCATGCCTGCCAGCATCCGTCTCCGGAAGTCCCGCGTTCTCGTCGCTGTTCGGTGCCGAGAGCCCACCGACCGCAACTGGATCGATCTCTATGAATCCAAGGATGATTGCGCAACATGGCGGTTCGTCAACAGGCCGGTGGCAAACACTGGGACCGGGGGTAACCCCCCGACGCTGACCATGCTGGCGGACGGGAGGCTGTGCCTGACATACGGATATCGCGATCCGCCTTTCGGGCTCCGGGCCAGGCTGAGCGAGGACGAGGGCATGACATGGGGTGAGGAGATCATCCTGCGCGACGACGGCGGGAACCACGACCTTGGGTACCCGCGGACCGTACAGCGGGCCGACGGCAAGATCGTCACGGTCTACTACTTCAACGACCACCCCGAGGGCGAAAGGTACCTGGCAGCGACCGTCTGGCAGCCCTAGGCGGAACCCCGGAGTCTCCGCATCATGACGAGGTAATCGGTATGCGCCAGCAGGGGACTTCATGCAACCCCGGTCGAACCACAACCGACTGGTTCAGGGAAGCTGGGTGGGGCGTTTTCACCCACTATCTTGCAGACAAAGAGACCACCGCCCACAAGTGGAACAAGCAGGTCGACCGATTGGATGCCCGCACTTTGGCCGAGCAGCTGGAGTCGGTCGGAGCAAGGTACTACTTCATCACCATCGGCCAGAACTCCGGGCACTACTGCTCCCCCAACTCAACCTACGACTCATTCGTCGGCATCCAGCCGAGCAAGTGCTCCAGGCGTGATCTGATATCCGACATCCACGAGGTCCTTGAAGCCAAGGACGTAAGGCTCATGGTCTACCTTCCCAGCGGGGGGCCTGCGGATGATCGCCCGGCGATCCGGAGACTTGAGTGGAGATGGGGACTGAAGGGGAACTGGCCGGGGGGAACCGAGCCAACGGGAGAGAGGCTTGCCAGCTTCCAGAGGAAGTGGGAAGCAGTCGTGAGGGAGTGGTCGCTCCGCTGGGGGAAAAAGGTCTGGGGCTGGTGGGTGGACGGCTGCTACTTCTCGGATTCGATGTACAGGCACCCCGACCCGCCCAACTTCCAGAGCTTCGCGCAGGCCCTGAAGGCCGGCAACCCCGATGCCATCGTTGCCTTCAATCCCGGGGTCAAGGCCCCGGTCGTCTCGCTAACCGAACATGAGGACTACACAGCCGGCGAGATATCGAACGCCTTTCAGGTCTGTCCCGGACGGTGGGTCGGACGGGCCCAGTACCACATACTCAGCTATCTGGGCACCAACTGGGCCAGGGGCCCGCCCAGGTTCGTTGACGAGTTCGTTGCAGGATACACCGCCGATGTGAACTCCAAAGGCGGGGTCGTGACATGGGACGTGCCGATTCACAAGGATGGGTCCATCCCCGAGCCCTTTCTCGCCCAGCTGCGGGTGCTGGGGGGCAACTGAACCCGGGTTACCACCCACCTCCCCGCGGTCGAATCGGTGCGTGCAGAGAGGGTGGGATTCTTATCCCGGATCCAACTATCAGAAGACGATGTTGAGGGCCCTCTCTACCCGCATTCTTGTTGCCGTGGCAGTCCTCACCTCTCCGTGTTGGTGCGGGGATGAGATGCGCATCGATCCATCCAGCGGACGAATTCGAGTGCTCTTCATCGGCGACACCTACATGGAGGCAGGTGAGGCCCAACCCCTCATGATCCAGGACCCCTTGATCGCGGTCACCCCGGTATTGGCGGAGTCCACCTTGAGCAGGCCGGAGGACCTGAAACGTGCCATCAGGCAGTACCTGCCGAGGACAGCGACAGGCCTCTGGACCGGATACGATGTCATCGTGATTACGGCGGTGCAGGCGGACACCCTTCCTGCAAGATTCCTCCAGTGGGTAGTTGTCGGGGTGGAGGATCATGGGCAGGGATTCTTGATGGCCGACGACCCGGCCTCGTTCGGAGGTGTGGAGTTCGGTTCCTATCCCAACCCGAACTGGGGCGAAACCCAGATCGGTGCCCTGCTTCCGGTGAACTGCCACACCGATAGGAAGGATTGGGGTACCTGGCTTCTCTACACCCTCAGGCCCATGGCCCCAGACCACCCCCTGTTGAAGGGAATATCGTGGAACCAGGTTAGGTTCTTCTCTCACAACAGGGTTGACGCCAAACCGGGCTCAACGGTGGTCGCGGTAATGGACCGACACCCGGAAGGAAGCCCGTGTCTTGTATGCTGGGAATACGGGAAGGGAAGGGCCCTGGCCTGGCTGTTTGACTGGGGAGGCAACGGCGCAGTGGAGTACTACAGATGGCCTCATGCCGCCGCCATCATGGCGAGGATGATCTACTATCCGGCCCGGGTTCCCATTCCGGATGACCTGGGCATCGCGCAGGCGGTGAGAAGACGCTTCCAGAGATTCGATGCGCTGAGCCGGTACACTGTATCGGTACTGGAATTCGCCGACAGGTTCGGGGCCAGGATTGACAGGGCCGAGAAGAAGCTTCGAGATGCCTTCGCGCTGAGATCCGAGGTCCTGCCTCTGTACGCGTCAGGGCTGTACGATCAAGCGATAGCCGCCATCGATGATGGGCTTCTGAAACTGGATCAAGCCTCCGCCCTGGCGATCTCGGCCAAAAACGAGGCGCTGGCATGGTACTACGTTATCGAATGGTTCGTCGTGGCGGGAACGGCGATGCTATGCGGGGCCCTGCTCTGGGGACTCATGATCAGAAGGAAGCTCTACGCCGAGGTGCCCACGGTTCGCCTTCTCAAGCGAATCTGAACCGCTGCTCGAAACTTGCCCATTTGGGACCATCCTTCGTGCCGGCTCTAGCCCAGTCTCCCGAGCCCGGTCAGGGTCATGAATGGTACCACCTGGGCATGAGTGGCAGCGAACGTTCCTGCTGCTCCAATCCCAAGAGGCGCTACCCTTCCCCCGGCGAATCGGCCACCAGCTTGGTCGTCCTCACCGCGCGGTAGAGTCTCCTCCTCACCATCAGAGTCCACACGGTGAATCCAGAGATGAACAGGACCGAGGTCGTGGCCATCCATTCAACCAGATACACCCACCGCATCGCAGCATCCTTGACCTCCTTGGCCACTGCCTCGGCCCGAACAAACTCTTCGAAGGCCCGGGCCAAGACCTCCTGACAGCCCCCGAAATCTCCGTCTAGGTACTTCTCGTTCGCACCGCTACGCATCCCGTCCAGCTCAAGGACCATCTTCTGAATCCTCAGAGTGTTTCCGCCGAGCCTGTCCACGAAATCAGCAAGGGACATCAGATAGCTTCTCCGATTCCCGAACTGGCGGAAACTGCCCTTCAGAGCATGGAACACATCGACATCCTCGATCAGCTTCCTGTCTGTGGCGTAGAACACCATGTTCATGACAATGTCCGCTCCATACGGATTCTCGTGGCCGTACCATCCGTTAGGATAGATGAAGCCGCCGCAGGTGATCGTCCGTCCCTTCTCATAGTCCCACGCCACCAGGAACGGCACCTGGCCGTGTCCCGGGAAGTTCCCCACCTGGTAGGCCATGATGCCCGCGCTCTGCCTCGGAATGATGTACCTTGACGTGTAGCCCGGGTAGTTCTCAACGCGGTAGGGAAGGAAGATTGTCAGAACGGGGTCTGGGAAGTTGCGGTTTATCACGACTCTGAGGGCATCGACCGGGCTCTCTCCGCCCCCGCCACGTGCCACCACGGCCGGTGCGTCATTGGGGAAGGCCCGCTGAGCCGTGGAGATGGCCCAGGAATCATGAATCTGGCTGACGATGCTGAAGACGCTGCCATCGCTCCACCCGCCAGCTCCCTCCGCGATCCTGTCATGGATCCATCGATCCTGATCGACGGTGAGTAGGTAGTACTCGGGGGAATGGAGCATGATGAAATCGTAGGTCCTCATCTCGTCAAGGGTGCGAGGATAGTACTGTCTAATGTACTTCATCTGCTGGGCCATATCTCCCGGCACGACGCCGTAGCGGCAAGGAACGGAGGTGAACTGGATGGCGGGCTCCTCCGAGAAGTACTCCTCCACGGCCGATCGGCCGTTGACCATCCCCACGATCAGGCTCCTAATCCTGCCCGCCGCATTGGTCTGCGGCAGGAGCAACAACGCAACGATGGCCGTCACGATCCATAATCGGCTCACCGGGGAGATCACGCGCGCGACTCTCCTGATTCTCCTGACGCCGCTGGCATGGAGCAGGTACCGGTTCCCAGAAGCGGCGTGCGGCTCAGCCGTTTGCACCCCTCTGCTCCCTCCATGCGAGAAGCTCCCGTTCCTCCACGCCTCCGGTCAGGTCTATGAAGGCTTCCTCCAAGGTGGTCTTCCCCGTCTGGTTCATGATCTCCTCCACAGTTCCTTGGGCAATCAGCCGCCCCTGGCTCATGACGGCGATTCGGTCGCAAAGCTCGCTTACCACAGGTAGGATGTGGCTGCAGATGAAGATGGTCTTCCCGGCCGTTTCTGCCAGCTCCTTGACCAAGTCCTTCACCATCAGGGCGGCACGCGGGTCAAGGGTCGAGGTCGGCTCGTCGAGGAACAGGATCGGGGGATCGTGGATGAGGGCGGCCGCGATGAGGACTTTCTGCTTCATCCCCCGGCTGTAGCCCTCGAGCAGATGGTCCTTCCTGTCGCTGAGGCCGAAGAGCTTCAGTAGATCCTCGATCCTCTCCGAGAGGATGTCCCCCGGGACATCGTAGAGGGCACCCATGAATTCTAGGAACTCTCTTGCGCTCAGTTTCTCGTAGAGCCCGGGAGACTCGGCCAGAAGGCCGGTTGCTCTCTTGACCTTGTCCGGCTCCGCAAGAATGTCGTGCCCGTTCACGACCGCGGTGCCGCTGGTGGGCTTTATGATGCAGTTCAGCAGACGAACCGTGGTCGTCTTCCCTGCTCCGTTTGGTCCCAGAAGGCCGAAGGTCTCCCCCTCGTAGACCTCAAGGTCAAGCTCGTCGACAGCCCTTATCTCGCCGCCCTTGCCGTATCGTTTGCACAGCTTGTCAGTGCGTGTCACGACCTTCATGTCGGTTCGCCCATCCGTCGGCTCCTTTCGCTGAGACGCCTCGCCAGACAGGAAGGTGAAAAGTATTACCGTCGCGGACTCTGATGCCAACCCGGATGACTGGTTCGCCGGAAACTGCCTCAAGGGATCGATCCGGGGATCTCGGTGATGACGGGGAGGCGGGCGACCATGCTTCTTGAGCAGGCCCATGTTCGAACGCATACTGGGGAAGCGCTCTCCGGAACCCTGTTCTTCTCCCTCTCCGCGTCTCATGGGGCAGGATGCAGCTAACCCGGTGACGCGAAGCCGAGTTGGACACGGCCTCGGCCGATGCTGCCGATGCCAACAACCTTTTTCAGCCCATGGGGCTCCACGGGCCCAAGGAGCGCGACCTTGAACAGCGCATTCAAGATTCTCATAGTGTTCATCTCATTGTGCCTGCTGCTGCTGGGATCTGTCTTCCTGATCGCGGGCGGCCAGGCTGCTAACTACCTGACGGGAGGTGCCATGTTGCTGGTGGCCTTGGCCTTACTTGGCTATGTTCACCTCATGAACAGAACGGAGGCGCAGAGGCCGATCCACCAAGAGTTCCACGTAACCATGGGGGGATCGGGCGAGCTGAAGGAGATGAAGATCAAGTGCCGATCCTGCGGCGCGGGCCTAGAGCAGAAGGACGTCAAGGTGGTCTCCGGAGGGCTGACGGTCAAGTGCCCCTACTGCGCCACCGTCTACGCCCTGGAGGAGGAGCCCAAGTGGTAGGGCAGCCCGCTGCCATGACCCAAGATGCTGAAGGTTCGCGCCCGGTGGCGGGAATGCTCGCCGTCTTCATCGCGCTTTCGGCATTCGTCACCCTAACCGATGGAGCATGGGGAAAGGGGAGCTACGACTTCGCGATGAACAAGGAGTACGTGGATATCCGAATCCTGAGGGACGGAAGCATCGACATCGACTACTACTTCCAGATCACGAACTACGGTTACCTGGACGGAATCGATATTGGCCTGCCGAATCGCCACTATGACGCCTCCTCGGCAACCGCCTCCATTACCGTGGGCGCTGTGGAATACCAGCCGACCCAGATCCACAAATCGCCCTACGTACCGATCGGCTTGGCGGTGGAGTTCCCCTACGATCTTCAACAGGCGATCTCTACCCCTGGCACCGTGTTCGAAGTCCGATTTCACGTCAATAACCCGCACATGGTCTACGAGAACAAGCTGGTGGCCGGCACCGTCGGCATCAGATTCACTCCCTCCTTCTCCGACCCCGAGTATCAGCGTGGGAACACCGAGGAGCTGAGAGCCCAGATCTTGTTCCCGCAGGGGTTCAACGGCACGGGGGCCGTGTGGCTTCAGGATCGTCCCTGGGACTCGCTGGACTACGACGAGGCATCCCAGACAGCAGTAGCGACTTGGACGTTTCAGGATGTAGATCCGAGGGATCAGAAGCAGGGCGTCTACGATGTCGGAAGTGGACTGCCAAAGGCCTTTGTCGACGTGTACTACAAACGGGGCTTGGGAGACAGACTGGGCGATTTCTTCAGCGAATCCGCAGAGCTCCTCTTCCTCCTTCTCCCCATATTCATCATCGCTCTCATGATCACGGCGGTGGGATACGCCGTCTACCGCGGGTACCGAAACAGGATGGCCGATTACTTTGAGCCCGACCTCTCCGTCAAGGGTGCGGGTCCGCGGCGGGATCTCACAGCCGTCGAAGCTGCGGTCGCCTTGGAGCGTCCCCTAAGCGTTGTGGCGACCATGATCCTCTTCGGCCTCGTAAAAAAGGGCAAGGTCGAGATAGCGTCCGACGCAAGACCGATGACCTTGAGGAAGCTGGACGAGGCCGGAGACCACGACTATGAGACCCGATACCTCTCGGCCATTGGAACGGATGAGAAACTCGAAGTGCCCCGGCTCAGGGAAGCCCTGATCGACCTCATCCAGAACGTCAAGAAGAAGCTGCAAGGCTTCTCGTACGAGGATACGAAGACATACTACAAGGCGGTCTGCGAGAAGGCCTGGGACCAGGTCAAGGCGGCGAACACCCCGGAGGAGTTCGGGAAAGGGCTTGAGGAGAACAACGAGTGGATGATGCTGGACAGGGGCTACCGTTCCCGCATGCAGACGGTCTTCATTCCGATTTGGCGACCCGTTCCCCGCGGAAGCCCTGCACCCCGTGTGGATGCCAGGGCCATGTCTCAGAACTACGTATCCAGGGTGAGGAATGCCAGCAGAAACATGGTTACCAGCATGAGGGGATTGACGACCGATGTCGTGAAGGTGACCAACCCCATCCCGCCTCCCCAGGCGACCCAAACCGGAGCAAGGCGCCATTACTCCGGGATGGGTTCCGGAGGCGGGGGATGTGCCTGTGCCTGTGCTTGCGCGTGCGCCTGTGCCTGCGCCGGAGGGGGGAGATGATGAAGATCGGCCGGCGCTTGAAGGGGCTTTCGCCTGGCACCCACAGGTACGATGGCAGGGGAGATCTAGCCCACCACCGGTTCCACCTTCGGGTCGACAACCAGCGGAAGGGCGTGCTCCTGATCGATGCGTCCAAGATGATCTTCCTCAACGGCACCGCCATAGACTACGTGCGAGCCCTCCTGGAGGGCTGGGACGAGAGCGAGATCGTTGCGTACATGCGATCCAGGTACAGGCGTCTTGAGACGCAGATCGCCCTGGATCACTACGGACGCGTGAAGGAGCAGATCCTTGGGTTCATGGCGGGCAGGCTGGACATCATCAAGCAGGTCCCCTCTGATACGGCCTCCATCGGATCGGACGGTCTTCCGTCGCCGTACAGAATGGACCTCGCCCTGACGTATCGCTGTCAGAACGATTGCATCCACTGCTACAACGAGGAAAGGCGGGCCCAGGAGCTTCCCCTGGAAGTCTGGCTCGCAGTCGTGGACAGGGTGCGGGAAGCTGGCGTGCCGCACATCGTCTTCACCGGGGGCGAACCGACGCTCTCTCCCCATCTGCGCGATCTGATCCTCAGGTCTGAGGAGCACGGGCAGATCACCGGCCTGATCACTAACGGCCGCAGACTGGGCCAGGATGGATACCTGAGGGACCTCATAAAGGCGGGGCTGGACCACGTTCAGATCACGCTGCTTTCCCACAGGGCAAGCATCCATGACTCCTTGACGCATAGCGAGGGCTCGTGGCAGGAAACCGTTGAAGGGATCAAGGTCACCGTCGGGGAAGATGTGTATCTGTCCACCAACACGACGATCATGAGGGAGAATGCCGAGGACGTGGAGGACACCTTCAGATTCCTTGTCGGGCTGAAAGTGAGGAACCTGGCCTTCAATGGCCTCATACGGTCTGGCAAGGGCCGGCAGGCCCACGGGATCACCCACGAGGAGCTGAAATCCCTTCTTGTCAAGCTTGTGGCGATGGCCCAAGAGGAGGGCGTGAACCTTGTCTGGTACACCCCGACGCCCTACTGCGAGTTCAACCCGGTCAACCACGGGCTGGGCATCAAGCAGTGCACGGCCTGCTCGCTCAACATGGCCATCGAACCCGACGGCACCGTGCTTCCGTGCCAGAGTTACTACCAGCCGCTGGGCAACATCCTCAGGGATCCCTGGCATAGGATCTGGAACCATGAGCTCTGCAGGAGAATCCGGAAAAGGGAATACCTTCCTGACAAGTGCGGGGATTGCGGGCTGCGGGACGTCTGCGGCGGTGGATGCCCCCTTGCCCACACGCATGAGGACTATCTCTGTTTGGATAGCCACTCCTCGATGTAAGACAGACCGCCCGTCCAGGGATGTTCGACACATCGTGGCTACCGAGCTGGCTTGCGGCCGAGGGCATAGAAGATGGGGCTGTACTGGAAAAGCGTCCCTTCATCCAGGGCCGTGCGCCATGCCTTTCTGAGGCCCTCTAGATCCTCTTCAGACGGATCCGCCGTGATTTCCTCTACATATCGCCACTCGTCCTCAAATTCCTGTCCCAGACGCTCCAAGCTCCACACACCGCCGTGCGCCCCGATTTCGACGCGAAGGCCTCCCCGCAGTAGGAGCTCTCGCAACTTCCTGCCTATGAGCGGGTCGCCGCCCCTGGATCGCATACCTTTGATCAGATGCGCTCTGAGGCCAGCCAGCTCCTGAGGATGGTCGATCCTTGAGCCAAGGTCGGGCTCCGCTAGGTACAGAACGTGGGCTCTGGAGACCCGGGCCATCTCGCGGATCGCCTTGACAGGATCATCCAGCCAGAGCATAAGGAACGTGCAGTATACCACGTCGAAGGACCCATCATCGAACGGGAGGTTGTAGGCCGACGCAACCTCCGCCACAAGCCCACTGCTCCGACATACCCTCACCATGTCCGGGTCGATGTCAACGCCGCTAACCACCAAGTCATGGCGGAAGAGCCGCATAGTGTAACCGGGGCCACAACCCACGTCCAGGGCCCTGGGCTGTGCCCCGGTCCTCACATATTCGGGAAGAACCTTTGTTCTCAGCAGCCATTGAAGTGAATCCTTAAGCCAGAGGGACTGCCTTCGGAGCTGTCGCTGTAAGGCCTCCCGGCCTGCTGGATGAACTTCAGCGGGATTGGAACGGTCTGTCAAATCCCTCTTTCCTGGGGCATCCTGGTGCGTTGGCCCACCTCGATCTCGCCATGCCCCTGGAGAGGCCGAGGAGGATGATGGCGTTGCCCACGGGGCTGGTTAATGGTTGACAAGGTGGTTCGTCCGTGCGCGGGTCCCGATCAGAGGTTGGGCCGAACGGAGAGATGCATTCCGACCTCAAGGGATCGGCGTCAGTACTTGTCCGCGCCCTTGAGCGGAAGCGGCACTACCCACACGTTGCGGTACTTGACCGGGTTGCCGTGATCCTGGAGCAAAAGGGGTCCCGGTTCGCCAACCTTGTCGTCCATAGCCCCGCCCGTTGGGCCGAGAACCTCGACGTTGTTGTGGATCACGATGCCGTTCTGGAAGACGGTCAGCCTGGCGCGCTCCTTCACCTTCCCTGATTCATCCGTGCGCGCAGCTCGGAAGACGACATCGTAGCTCTGCCACTGCAGGGGGGGCTTGCAGGCATTGGTGAGCGGGGCGAACTGATCGTAGATAGCCCCGCAGTCCCCCCTGCCCGGTGGGCTTATGCCGTGGGAGTCGAGAACCTGGATCTCGTATCTGCCCTGAAGATACACGCCGCTGTTGCCTTTCCCCTGTCCGCTTGCCCAGGGCATGTCGGGCTCCATCCATTCCAGATGGAGATAGAAGTCGGTGAACTTCCTGTCGGAAACGATATCCCCCGTCCCCTTGACAACCGTCATGGCACCATCGGCGACCTGCCAGCCGGCGGGTTCGCCCTTACGGGTGCGCCAATTGTCAAGGTCCCTGCCGTTGAACAGGATCACGCCGTTCTCGGGAGGCACGGCCTTCGAGATAGTGTCAGAATCCAACAGCTTCCTCCTCGCCCCGCCCTGCGGAGCCGACGCATAAAAATGCTATAAGGGGAAGAGAGTGGAAGCAACCCATCCCGGCCAGGACCCATCAGCACAAAGACGGGGCAGAGAATCATCTCACCTCGGGGACATTAATCCGTACCGAGGCCCGGACCAAAATGCGAGCGCTCAGTGAGATTGGAGGATTCCGGATGAAAACGCCATCGATTGATGCAGGAGCTCTACGCCTGGCCTTCAGGTCGCGTCGGTCAGGTCCTGAGCTCTCATCTTCCTTGAACGATTCGCTGCGGATTGGCCCCCTGCGGCCTGAGATCACCGTGGACGGAAAGGAACTGTTGACTGCTTCGACAGCTTCCCGGGTGACAAAACCTACTCAGGCCGTGCTGCGGACCCAGTACGTGGAGCCAGGCCTCACGCTGTTGCAGCGGTTCGCCGTCAAGAACGGGGGCATCGTGATGGACAGCCAGATCAGAAATCTGTCCGACGAGTCCATATCGCTGAACGCGGTCAGACTGCTTTCACTAGACACGTCTTACGAAGGCCGGGCCTCGTTTTCGGAGGACCCGAGCACCGTGAGAGTATTCGAACAGGGCAACTACTGGTGCAGGGTAAGATGGCTGGGCTCAAGCGAGAGTGAACAGCCCACTGGGGCCGAAGGGGGGGCTGTGTCGCCTTCCAAGCACCGATCCGATCTATGCTGGGTAGGCTACGACGCCTCCTCCAGAGCCGCGCTTCTGGCGGGATTCCTCACCGAGGAGAGATGGCTGGGACGGATCGGCACCCAGGAGATTCCTGGCCAGCAACCCGTCTCATGGTGGGTCGGCTTCGATGGCGGCGATGTCATGATCGAACCCGGGGAAGACACCAGGCTGGAAGACGTCCTTCTCATGGCAGGCCAGGACCCGTGGGATCTGCTAATGTCCTATGCCGACGTCGTCCGAAAGCGCCACAGGGTCAGACTGCCGCCCACGAGCCCGGTTTCCTGGTGCAGCTGGTATCCCCATCGTCTGGGGGTGACCGAGGATAGGGTCCTAGCAAACGCCGAGATGGCGGCGAGGAGGCTTAAGGATCTGGGGATGACGATCATCCAGGTCGATCTGGGTTGGGAGAAGGGCCATCTACCCTCCTCCTTTGAGGAGAACGACCAGTTCCCGCACGGACTGGCGTGGCTTTCGGCCAGATTACAGAGACTGGGCTTCATCCTAGGGGTATGGAAGGCCCCATTCACCGTAAGTGAACACGATTCCGTCTTCCGAGATCACCCGGACTGGTTGCTGGGCGGTGAGGGCCAGAGGCCTCTGGCAAGGGGAGAATGGTTCTGGGAACCCCACGGAAAGGTCTACGGCCTGGATCTCACCCATCCTCAGGCGCGTGAATGGCTGCGGGACAGCATTCGATCCCTTGGGGAACGGGGCGTAGGGTATCTGAAAGCCGACTTCATAGGCATCGCGGGCGATTCCGCATTGCGCCAGCGCGACGACCCAAGGATGGTCGCCGGCGGGGGAACCGAGGCCGCCCGCACAGGCCTTGAGATCATCCGAGACCAGTTGCGGGCCTATCACCCAGATGCGCTGCTTCTGAACTGCTCGGGACCCGAACTCCCGGGCAAAGGCGCCTTCCCCCTGATATATGCCTGCAACGACTCGGGCAACACCGGCTACGTCGGCTGGGACCACCACATGAAGAACTATGGGTACAACCTTGCCGGACACCTCTTCAAGCACAGAAAGTGGGGCGTCATACAACCCTCCTGCCTCTGCGTCGGCCTGCCTGGGACGATCGAGGAATCACGCCTCCGTGCCACAGCCACATTCCTTTCCGGCGGCCAAGTTGATGTGGGAGATGACCTTACACTCCTTCCCGAGGACCGCTGGCGGATACTGCTCTCCACGCTTCCACCCACGGGCCTTGCCGCTCGACCCGTCGATCTTTTCGAGCCGGTCGAGATCTCATGTTGTGCCTACGAAGCGATGTGCCGCGGCGAGATCAAGTCTGAGGCCCCTCGATCCTCGCTTCCGGGCTCACGCGTCTGGCGTCTCCATCTGTCTTCGGACTGGGATAGCTGGCATCTCGTTGCCTTGTTCAGCTATGAGGCACCCCTTGATCGTGACGGACGCCCGACGATAACGGGCTTCACGATACCGCTGCACAGACTCGGCCTGGGCACCGGGCAGGGCCTTTGGGCATATGAATTCTGGTCGGGGCAGTTCCTTGGGGATATTCCGGCGAAGCAGCAAAACCGGGAGGGATACGTTCACCCTGGAGATGCCCAGGCCATGGTTCTCGAGGACGACGAGCATGCTCTGAAGGTCAACTTCTTCGGGCCGGCCGTCAAGCTACTAGCCCTTCGGAAGAAGAGGGTCCACCCGTGGGTTGTTGGAACCAGCTTCCACCAGAGCTGCGGCTTGGAGCTTTCCGGAGTCGCATGGAATGGGACGACCCTCAGGGGGCAGATTAGGCGGCCCGCAGGCCAGGAAGGCTTCCTCGCCATTGCCGGGGCCCCCCACAGCCCGGGAACCGCTTTGGTGAATGGCCAGCCGACCGGTGTCCGAGAAGGCGCCAACAGATCCCTTCTGGTCCCGATCGTAACCCGGTCAAATCTGACGCCTTGGGAGCTGAGCTGGACCTAGCCCAGGCTACCGGCGATACGCCGGAGACCAAGGATGTACGGAACCCAGAAGCGCTAAGCGCCTATTCTACGCCCCATCTCTTGACGAGCTTCACCAACAGGAAGATGACCAGGGCCACTATCACGAACGTTATCAACGCTCCCAGGAAGTGGCCCACCCGGAACGGCCCCACGGTGATCGCCTCCCAGCTCACATCGGGGGTCGCGAACTCGATCATGGGCATTATGAAGTCATCCACCAGCGCCTTCACAAGGGCACCAAGGTAGATACCCATGATGAATGCCACCGCCAGGCCCATCACCTTGTACTTGGAGAGGAAGTCGACGAACTCCCCCCACATGCCCTTGGGGGCGGCCGGCGGCGCGGGCGGCGCCGGTTTCGGTGTCAGAAGCTCTCGGATGTGCTTCAGCTCCTCCAACATCTGGTCATCAACAGCCATGAGACCACCGGAAGGCAAGATATTAAGGGCCCTCTTAAGCCTTCCGTACCGAAGGCTAATTGAGCCTCACAAGACCTCCCTAACCTGTCTTGCGCTAGATTCGGAGGGAACGGAGAAAGGGGGTGGCATTGCCGCTCAATGAGCGGGGTGGTCCCCATCATCGAGCCTCCGAAAAGCCTCTGATCCTTGGTGGGTGAGCATCTCCCCCTCCTTTGGGGATACTTCAGCTGGCCACCCATTTGGGGAGCAAGGATGATCGAGCCGAGATCAAAGCCTCGGACTGCCAAGAGAAGGAGCCGGCCTGAGAGGATTTGAAGATACCTTCAGCGCTGACGCCCGGTCTTTGGCACCGAGCGCCCCTGCCATCTGCAGTACCCAAACCGTCGGGCGAACTACCGAGCTGGTCAAGGAGGAGACCCGGACGGTCTCAGGATTGTGGGCGGCCAACAGTTCGGCGCGCTGGCCCAGCAGAGTCTGGGACGGTTCCTCGAGATCGACGAAGATGAGGATCCGAACATGGGCCGTGCCCGAACCACGGAGCACCATCAGCCGGCCAACCACCACGGGTGGTGGGCGTGCACCGCTCAACTCATAGAGCGTTCATACGTTCGTACGTTCGTGCATTCGTGCAAGGCATAAATAAAAGACAAAAAATTCATCAAACAGGCGGGGTATTCCCCCGCGCCCAAGACGTACCCAGCCTGATGCAAGCGATCTCTCACACAGCTGTAGGCGCGCAACCATGAACCTACCTCGCAGAAGCGAGGACGCAACTGTGCCCGAATCCGATTGCACTTAAGCTCAGAAGCCTTCGGGTTCCTAGTACCTTCTCGGCGGCCTTCGCTTCGCGTAGCAGTCCCTGCAGTAGACGGGCCTGCCCTCCGTGGGCTTGAAAGGAACCTCGCACTCCTGCCCACAGTCAGAGCAGGTGGCCTTGTGCATCTCTCTAGGCCCTCTGCTTGGACCGCGTCTTTCAAAACTCATTCGCTTTTCTCTCCTTAATGCATGCCAAACGCCCTAGGCACATCCCGCATGCACGCTCGCTCCGTGGAATGCCCCTTTTTAACTGTCTCTGATACTGTGCTTGCCGGGCCCCCCGGACGAACCTTCAACCCGCCGTGGGGCTTCATCGGAGATCAGAAGTACTTGACATGGGTCGGGAACCTCTTCTCGGCGGCGCCCCTGGGTTCTGACAATCGAAGCGCCAGGACCGCCGCAGCCCCGGTACAGACAAGGGATACGAGAAAGAGGATCTGGTATCCAAAATACCCCGAGACCAAGCCCCCTATGAAGGGTCCAGCGGATAGGAACCCGACGACCACGTTCGTCATGCCCACATAGATGGGGCGCCTTTCGGGTTCGCAGTGGTCCAGGAGGTAGTTGGTCAGCCCTATGTATGCGCCGGCGTTCGCCAGACCCAGGAGAAGGAAGGTCACGACGGCCGAGGACAGATCGTGCACAATGCCCGTAAGGAGGGCCGAAAGGGGGGCCGAGAAGAGGAGAATGCTTGCACCGATAATCACCCTTCTGGATCCTTGCCTGTCCCCGATTCTGCCCCATACAAGATTCGATATGACCCCTCCAGCCGTCATCGACACGATGAGGAAGCCCACCTTTCCCGCCTCCAGCTCCAAGACCCTGACCGCGTGCAGCACGTAGAACGGACCGGAAATCCCGGCTAGCGCGATCAGGGACCTGATCACCAGGAACCTCCTGTATACCTCATCTTCCGACAGCACACGCCTAGCACTCCTGATCGTTTCACCGAGGCGCACGGAATTCAGCGACCGCTCGACGGCCGGCTCCTTGACAAGCGAGAAGGAGATCATGGCCAGAAGACCAAAGAAAGCTCCCAACACGAAGAGGATGAGGTAGCCTTTCGGGAAGACGAATCTGTCGGGCGAGGATAGAACGATTTTCACGACGTATCCACCGAGCATCGCCATCAGGCCTCCGAAGAAGGACCTCAAAGCAAAGAAGCTGCTTCTCTGCGAAGGTCGAAGCGTATCGCCTACCACCTCCATGAACGGGATGAAGGCAAATCCTCCGCCGAAGGAGTAGATGCCGTAGGTGAGGATCACAAGGGCCGACACCAATCCTGCGGCCGACAAGAAGGCCACGCTGCAGACCAAGCCCAGCAGAGCGGCAGCGCGAATGGCAACCGAGTAGTGATAGTACCTCATCTTCTTGGCAACTCCTCCCACCCGGCCCGCAACCAAGATCTGCGGCACGATGGTGCCGATCGATGATGCGGCAGCCATCAGCCCGACGGCAGCATCGGAACCCGTAAGAGCGGCGATGAACAGGGCGAGAACGGTTGAGGGATCGATGAAGACCGACCCCAGGTTGAAGAAGGCACCGTTTAGGATGCCAAGAATGAACGTCCGTCTCATCAGGCGGTCTAGAGCCACCAAGCATCCCAGCGACGAATCCACGCCTTGGGATGAGCCGAATAAAGATGTGTCATGATATCAAGTGGTCAAAGATCTTCCTTGGGGTACATGACACGACTCCTTGCGGGGCGGAACCTTCGCCTCACCGGGCAGATAGCCTCTCCGAGCATGTCCTCCAGACGGGTTGGCAGGAACTGCCTTAACGCCCCACTTGCCTCCGACCCTGGCAGCCAGAGGGCTTCAGGGATTTCAGGATATGTGCCAGTAGGAACGCGGCAGATCTGGATCAACGCCTGTATTGAAGGATATTTCAGTTGGTGAGGGTTGGTCTCGCATTGAGTGGGTGGACGAAGGGATATGCTCACCCCTGTCTTCGCAGACCCGTTGGAGCACATCGTTGCCCACAGCGATCCCGCGACCCGGGTCTATCTGGGCAGCCCAAGCCTCTGCCTTGCTCCCGACGGGGCGATAATTGCTTCCCACGATTTCTTCGGTCCCGGGAGCCCGAAGGACTCCTGGGGCAGCGAGTTTCTGTCCAGAATCCACCGTTCCCACGACGGGGGAAAGACTTGGGTTCCCGTAGCCGATCTGCCTGCAGCCTTCTGGTCATCTCTCCATAGCCGCGGGGACGCCGTCTATCTCTTGGGCTGTTCGGCCCACGACGGCGACATAGTCGTGAGGCGCTCGGACGATGGCGGGAAGACTTGGACCACCCCTTTGGGCGAAGATTCCGGCCTCCTCTTCCGAGGCGGAGAGGGGACCGCGGCTCCCAACTACCACTGCGCGCCGGTGCCGATGCTTGAGCACGAAGGGCGGCTGTGGCGGGCCTTCGAAGATAACGCATATGGCAGATGGCCCCGCTTCCATGCCGCCGTCATCTCGGCAGGGACGAGGGATGATCTGCTCAAGTCCCGGTCATGGCGCATGACAAACAAGCTTGCCTACGATCCCACACAGGATCCGCCCGGGTTCGGACCCAGGGATGCTGGTTGGCTGGAGGGCAACGTTGTCTCGGCGCCCACCGGGGAGATCTGGAACATTCTGCGGGTGAACTCCCACCCCGTGGCAAACAGGGCCGCCGTTACAAAGGTCTCCGCCGATGGCGCAATCCTCAGCTTCGATCCCAGACGGGGTTTTGTCGACTTCCCGGGGGGAATGTCGAAGTTCAGCATCAGATATGATCCTGCCGCCCGGGTCTACTGGAACGTGTCAAACGAGGTTTTCAACCCCAGGAACCCTTGGCAGAGAAACGTCCTTGTACTATCCTCCTCCTCCGACCTCCTCAAATGGACCCGCCGGTGCGTCCTCCTCTACGCGCCCCAGAGCGAGCGTCTCCGCGGCAAGCAGTGCACAATCGGCTTTCAGTACCCTGACTTTGTGATCGACGGGGAGGACATGCTCTTCCTCGTCAGGACTGCGTTTAAGGGGGCCCACAATTTCCACGATGCCAACTACATCACCTTCCACAGGTTGGAGAGGTATGCCGAACTGTTGGGCTAGCCGCACCCTAGCTTGATCTCGGGGCAGGCATCACACGTAGAACCATGCCTGATCCAGAATCCTCAGCTTCAACGAAGCCAGAACCCGCTCACCCTGCAGCGTTGCCTCTGACACGTAGTATGTGAGGAAGCACCGGCTTCCAACGAAGGTGGCGCTCGTGTAGCAGTAGGTCCGAGCATGGTCAGATTCTATGTCCCTGATGCGGCCCCAGGCCCTCCCCCCATCTTCCGACACCGCGGCGGTGAGAGGGGTCCTGCGCGAGAACGGCTCGCCTTCGGGATGTCCTTCCCTGTTGTTCCATATGACCAAGAGATCGCCAGTTGACGGAATCCGTTTCAGAGTGCAGGGTGAGACCGGGGAACGAAGAACGGTCGGCACCGCATTGCTCCACGTTAGGCCGCCGTCGAGGGACCGCGACTGGTAGATGTAGCCCAGATCGCATCTCATGAACATCAAGAGGCTGCCATCCTTCAGCTCGACCACGCCGGGCTCCTGCATGCCCGATCTCGACTCTTCCACGGCGACCGTGGATTCCGAACGTCTCCATGTCTTACCCTCATCGTCGGAGTAGAAGATCGTCGACCAGTTCGGCTTCTCGTGCACCCCTTCGGGGTAGCTGCAGGCAGGAACTACCAGGCGCCCATCGCCCAGCTGGACGAGGCGATCGTTGTTCACCACATGGTATCCTCTCTCGGGAGTTGCGCAGACATGGCCGGACCAGGTACGGCCCTCGTCTCGAGAGGTTCTGAAGTAGGCCCTGCAGTCAGACTCGCTGTTTTTGACAAGATAGAGGAGGGCGAGTCCGCCTGAATCGAGCCGTTCGATGCTGACCGACATCACGTTGAGCCTGCCGACGTTGGGCTGGAGAACGAACCTGGGACCCCAGCTAAGCCCGCGATCCTCCGAGATTCGGGCCACGATCCTGGCCGATGATCCGTCGGCCGCGCCACCATAGAACTCCGTGTAGGCAAGCAGAAGCCGCCCATCGCTCAGCTCGACTAGATCCCCCTCGCCCATGCGGGGAACTGACTCATCCACCTGCCAGATCAGATCGTAGATCTCCGCTCCCGACATGGAGCTGGACAGGACTTGGAGGATAAACGTCTTCCCTAAGAATGGAAGCGGGAGTGAGAGACAGGGAAGAGGCAGTCTGGTCTAAGCCATGGTCAAAACAGTTAGTTCTCTTCAACTCTGTGTGGGTAGTTGGAGTTATGTGAAGTCCTCTGGTGTGGGTAAATCTAGGTCTTCCGCTACCGGTGTGGTGTATCCCACGGATCTGCACTTATGTCGACAGGACCCAAAGGCGACAATGCGCACAGCTTCCGGAAATGCCCTAGGCACACATGTCCAGGGACTTTGGATACACCACCACACTAGGTATATGATGATCTTCAGGTACTTGAGTTACTTGAATCCGTAGGCTCTTCTTATAGAGGTTTTGATCTTGTTGATCAGTCCCTCGATCACCCCATTGCTGATGCGGCTCTGGATGAACTGGAGTACTCCGTCCCAGTGCTTCTTTTATGGTCTTGGCGGCCTTGATCACAGGTTCGAGGCGGCCGGCTGCTTCACTCCTTTCCTTTCTTCACAGGGCGGGCCCTCTGGTTGTGTTGGCTTCCTGGTTTCTGGCTCTTCTTCTGGCCTTCTTG